>DATANP010000676.1:0-36380 GCA_036266195.1 Thermoanaerobaculia bacterium
CAGGACCTCACCCCCTGTCCCCCTCTCCCATCTCCCATCCGCCCGACCCCGGGAGAGGGGGAACGCCGTCGAGGCCTCTTCCTGCGATCCCGGCAAAGCCGTCCCCGTCACGTCCCCCCTCTCCCGGCGGGGGGTGGGCGGGAGATGGGAGAGGGGGACAGGGGGTGAGGCCACAACGTACGCCGCGAGCGCCTGGTCCCGGGCCAGCACCACGGCCTCGCGCACTCCGGGATGGCGGGCGAGGGCGGCCTCGATCTCGCCCAGCTCGATGCGGAAGCCGCGGATTTTTACTTGATGGTCGATCCGGCCCAGGTACTCGACCTCCCCGTCCGGCAGCCAGCGCGCCAGGTCGCCCGTGCGATACATGCGCGCTCCGCCTTCCTCCGGCACGAATCGCTCGGCGGTGAGGTCCGGCCGGTGCAGATAGCCGAGGCCCACCTGGACGCCGGCGATGAGCAACTCGCCGGCCACGCCGATCGGCGCCTCCCGGCCGTCGCGATCGAGAATGTGGATGCGCGTGTTCGCCACCGGCCGGCCGATCGGCACCCGCGTCTCGCCGGGATAGCAGGCGTGGTACGTGACGTCCACCGCCGCCTCGGTGGGGCCGTAGAGGTTGTGCAGCTCCACCCCCTGCGGCAGGCGGGCGAAGAACCGGTTCACGAGGTCCGCCGGCAGCGCCTCGCCGCTCGCCATGACCCGGCGCAGGCTGGCGCAGCGCTCCACCCCCGGCTGCTCCACGAAGACCTGGAGCATCGACGGCACGAAATGGAGCGTCGTAATCTCCTCCCGGAAGATCGTCTCCACCAGATACGCCGGGTCCTGGTGGCCGCCGGGCCGGGCCACCACGAGCCGGGCGCCCACGATCAGCGGCCAGAAGAATTCCCAGACCGACACGTCGAAGCTGAACGGCGTCTTCTGGAGCACCCGGTCCGCCGGCGTGAGCCCGTACTCCCGCTGCATCCAGAGGATGCGGTTCACGATTCCGCGGTGCGAGTTCAAAGCCCCCTTCGGCCGCCCCGTCGAGCCCGAGGTGTAGATCATGTAGGCCAGGGAATCAGGGTCGGACCTATCGTAGGAGCGCGATTCATCGCGCCCGCGACGCTCCGCGATGTCCTCTCGCCTCAGCAGAACGGAGACGCCCGAGTCCTCCACCATGAAGGCCACGCGCTCGGCCGGGTAGCCGGGATCGATCGGAACGTAGGCGCCGCCGGCCTTCAGGATCGCCACCAACCCCACCACCATCTCCAACGAGCGCTCGACGTGGATCCCGATCAGCTCGGCCGGCAGCTCCGCGGCCAGCGCCGACGCCCACTCGTCCAGCTCGCGATAGGTCAGGCTCTCGCCCTCGAAGACGACCGCCACGGCGTCCGGAGTCATCTCCACCTGGGCCTCGATCAGCTCGTGCAGGCAGACGTCAGGGAAGTCCTCCGCGGTCCGGTTCCAGGCGGCGATCTCGGCCCGCTCGGCGGCGGTGAGGAGCGGCAGGTCCGCGAGCGGCAGGCCGGGATCGGCGAGCGCCGCGCCGAGGAGGATCTCGAAGCGCTCCAGGAGCCGACGCGCGGTCGCGGCGTCGAAGAGATCGGCCGCATAGTCGAGCCGGCCGCCGATCGCGCCCCCCTCCACCTCTCCGAGGCCCAGGCTCAGATCGAACTTGGCCGACTCGGCCGGCAGGGCGACCGGGGCCAGCTCCAGCCCGCGCAGCGAGAGCGCCGGCACCGGGTTGTTCTGGAGCGCGAGCAGGACCTGGATCAGCGGGCCGTGGGCCAGGCTCCGCTCCACGCCCAGCTCCTCGACCAGCTTCTCGAACGGCAGGTCCTGGTGCGCGTAGGCGTCCAGGGTGAAGGCCCGCACCCCGGCGAGCAGCTCGCGGAAGGTGCGGGCGCCCGCCGGCCGGCGCAGCGCCAGGGTGTTCACGAAGAACCCGATCAGGCCTTCGACCTCGGCCCGGCCGCGGTTCGCGATCGGCGTGCCCACGAGCAGATCGTCCTGGTTCGAGTGGCGGCGCAGCAGCTCCTGGAAGGCCGCCAGCAGGACCATGAACGGCGTCGCGCCCTCGCGGCCGGCGAGCGCCCGCAGCGAGCCTGTCAGGCCGGCCGGCAGGAGGACCGATTCCGAGGCGCCGCGGTAGCTCTGGACCGCCGGCCGCGGCCGGTCCATCGGCAGCTCCAGGAGACCCGGCGCTCCGGCCAGGGCCTCGCGCCAGAAGCGGACGAGCGACGCCAGCGGCTCGCCCTGCAGCCAGCCGCGCTGCCAGACGGCGAAGTCCGCGTACTGCACTGGCAGCTCCGGCAATGCGGTCTGCCCATAGAGCGCCCCGACCTCGCGCACCAGGACGCCCATGGACCAGCCGTCGCCCGCGATGTGGTGCAGGTTCACGACGAGCAGCCACTCCGCCTCGTTCGTCCGGATCAGCCGCAGGCGCATCAGGGGGCCGCGCTCCAGGTCGAACGGGCTGCGCGCCTCCTCGGCGACCAGGCGTTCGGCCTCGGCCTGCGGCTCGGGCAGGCTCCTCAGGTCGACGACCGGCAGCGGGACGCGCGGCTCCGGATTGACGACCTGGAACGGCACGCCTCCGACCTCGGCGAAGGTGGTGCGCAGGGTCTCGTGCCGTTGCGCCACCTCCCGGAAACTGCGCTCCAGAGCGGTGACGTCGAGCGGCCCCGACAGGCGCAGCACGACCGGGATGTTGTAGGCCGAGCCGCCGGGCTGGAGACGGTCCAGGAACCAGAGCCGCTCCTGGGAGAAGGACAGCGGCGGACGCTCGGGCGCCGCCCGCTCGATGCGCGGCAGCGCCGATCCGCCCCGGGCCTCGCCGATGCGCCCGGCCATGGCGGCCAGGGTCGGCGCCTCGAACACGGCCCGCAGCGGCAGCTCCACGCCGAAGGAATCGCGCACGCGCGAGACCAGGCGGGTCGCCATCAACGAGTGGCCGCCGCGCTCGAAAAAGTTGTCGTCCACCCCGACGCGATCCAGGCCCAGAAGATCGGACCAGATCGCGGCCAGCAGCTCCTCGGCGGGGGTGCGCGGCGCCTCGCTGGCCTTTTCGCTCTCCACGGTCAGGCGCGAGAGGGCCTTGCGGTCCACCTTGCCGTTCGGGCTGAGCGGCAGCTCCGGCAGGACCACGAAGGCCGACGGCACAATGTACTCGGGCAGCCGGTCGCGGAGGTACTCGCGCAGGCCGGACGGAGCGCCGGTCACGTAGGCGACGAGGCGCCGGTCTCCTCCTTCGCCCTGCACCAGGACGACCGCCTCGGAGACGTCCGGATGGTCGGCCAGGACGGCCTCGATCTCGCCCAGCTCGATGCGGAAGCCGCGGACTTTTACCTGTTGGTCGACGCGGCCCAGGAACTCGATCTCTCCCGCGGGCCGGAACCTCGCCAGGTCGCCGGAGCGGTAGACCCGCTCCCCCTCGCCGCTCCGCGGGTCGGGCAGGAAGCGGTCCGCGGTCAGCTCGGGCCGGCCCAGGTACCCCCGCGTCACGCCGGGGCCGGCGATGCACAGCTCGCCCGGAACGCCGGCCGGCGCGGGATCGCCGTCGCGGTCCACCACGGTCAGCTCGACGCCCGGCAGCGGCCGGCCGAGCAGGCTGCGGTCCTCGCCGCCCGCGGCTTCGTGAGACGAGGCCAGGATCGTGGCCTCGGTCGGGCCGTAGAGCACCGCGATCCGGGCCGCCGGGAAGACCTCGCGCAGGTCGGCCAGCAGGTCGGGCGGCACCGTGTCGCCGCCCACAAAGACCCGGCGCAGCGCGGCGCAGATGCCGCGGCTCCGGCGCACCTCCTCCGCCACCTGGCGCATCAGGGCGGGCACGGCGTGCAGGAGCGTCATGCTATCGAGCGACGCGGCCAGGGCGCGGACGTCCAGGGTGGGGCGCAGGCCGACGAGCACCGAGGTGCCGCCGGCCAGCAGCGGCGCGAGCAGCTCGAAGAGGAAGATGTCGAAGGAGAACGGCGCCAGGCAGGGCATGCGGTCCCCCGCCTCGAAGCCGAACGCCTCCCGCGTGGCCTCCAGGGTGTGCGCCAGGTTGCCGTGCCCGACCAGGACCGCCTTCGGCCGCCCGGTCGTGCCGGAGGTATAGATCAGGTAGGCCGCCTCTCCCGGAGTGCCCGGCGTCCGGTCCTCGCCCTCCACCTCGGACAGGAGCAGGACCGGAGCGCCGTGCGCGGGCAGACGGTCGAGCACGGCCTCTTCAGTGATCAGCACGCGCGGCCGGGAGTCCTCCAGGAGGAAGGCGAGGCGCTCGGCGGGGAGCGACGGATCGAGCGGCACGTAGGCGCCGCCGGCCTTCCAGATCCCCAGGAGCGCGGCCACGAGATCGGGCGAGCGCTCGACGAACAGCGCCACCCGGTCCTCCAGTCCGACCCCCATCCGCCGCAGGCGGGCCGCCACCGCGCCGGCCCTCCGGTCGAGCTGCCCGAAGGTGAGGCTCGACCCTTCCGAGGCCACGGCGACGGCCTCCGGGGTCCGCGCCGCCTGCTCGTCGAACCGGCGCAGCACGGAGACCCCGGGCTGCGGCCGGCGCGATCCCGCCCATTCGACGAGGAGCTGGTGGCGCTCCTCCGCGGAGGTTACGGGCAGCTCGGAGAGACGCCGGACGGGCTCGACCGCGGCGCGCTCCAGCAGGGTGCGGAAGTGGCCGATCAGGCGCAGGACGGTCGTACGGTCGAACAGGTCGGCCGAGTATTCGAGCGTGCCGGAGAGCCCGCCGCCGGCCTCGAACAGGGCGAGGCTCAGGTCAAGCCGTGCCACCGCGGCTTCGACCTCCAGCGGCGCGAGGGTCAGGCCGGGCAGCTCCAGCGGTTCCAGCGGCGCGTTCTGGAGCGCGATCATCACCTGCACGAGCGGGTTGTGGCTGAGGCTCCTCTCCACCGCCAGCTCGTCGACCAGGCGCTCGAACGGCAGGTCCTGGTGGGCGTAGGCACCCAGGGCCGCCTCCCGCGTGCGCCCGAGCAGCCCGCGGAAGCCCGGGTCGCCGTTCAGCCGGCCCCGCAGGACCAGGGTGTTCACGAAGAAGCCGATCAGCCGCTCCGTTTCCGGCCGGGTGCGGTTGGCGATCGCCGTGGCGATCAGCAGGTCGTCGGCTCCGGAGTACCGCCGCAGCAGTGCCTGGAAGGCCGCGGCCAGGACCATGAAGAGCGTCACCCCCTCGGCGCCGGCCAGCGCCTCGAGGCTGCGGACCAGGGCCGGGGCCAGCTCCATCCGGATCATGCCGCCGCGGAACGTCTGCGCCGCGGGACGCGGCCGGTCGGTGGGCAGGTCGAGCAGTCGCGGAGCCCCGGCGAGCGCCTCGCGCCAGTAGCGGACCTGGGACTCCAGGACTTCGCCGCGGAGCCAGCCGCGCTGCCAGGAAGCGAAGTCGGCGTACTGGATCGCCGGCTCCGGCAGCGGCGAGGGGCGGCCCTCCAGGAACGCGGCGTAGAGAGCGCCCAGCTCCTCGACGAGCACGCCGTAGGACCAGCCGTCTCCGGCGATATGGTGCATGGCGAACAGGGCGGTCCACGACTCCGCCCCGGACCGGAGGACCACGACGCGGACGAGCGGCCCCTGACGGAGATCGAACGGGCGCAGCGCCTCCGCCGCCGCGAGACGGGCGGCCTCCGGCTCGCGAAGGTCGGACGACAGAGAGGAGAGATCGACGAAAGGCAGGCCGACGGTCCGCTCTGTCACGCGCTGGCGCGGCTCGTCCCCGACCACCTCGTAGACGGTGCGCAGCACCTCGTGACGGCGGACGATCTCCGCCAGGCTGCGCTCCAGGGCCGGCACGCTCAGGCGGCCGGCGAGCCGGAGCTGCACCGGCATGTTGTAGACCGGGCTGCCGGGCTGGAGCCGGTCGAGAAACCAGAGGCGCTCCTGCGCAAAGGAGAGCGGCGCCGGCCCTTCTTCGGTCCGCCGGAGGATGGACGGCGCGGGCACGCCGCCGGCGGCTATCTCGATCCGGGCGGCCTGCTCCTCGATCGTCGGCGCCTCGAAGAAGGTCCGTAACGGAAGGTCCACGCCGAACGTCTCCCGCACCCGCGAGGCGAGCCGGGTGACCATCAGCGAGTGGCCGCCGGCATGAAAGAAGGACTCGTCGATCCCGACCCGTTCCAGACCGAGCAGCCCGGTCCAGAGGCCGGCCAGCAGCTCCTGGGTAGGGGTGCGCGGAGCGGCCGCGGCCACCGCGGACAGGGCCTCGCGCTCGGGCTCGATCTTCGCCAGCGCCCGGCGGTCGACCTTCAGGTTGGGGCTGAGCGGCATGGCGTCGAGCACCACGAAGGCGCCTGGCATCATGGATTCGGGCAGCCGCGCGCGCAGGTGGGCCCGCATCGATTCGACGAGCGTTCCACGGTCGGGATTCAGGATGGACGGGACCACGTAGGCGACGAGCGCGCGGTCCGCGCCCTGCCCGCGGGCCAGGACTACGGCCTCGCGCACCTCGGGATGGCCGGACAGGGAGGTCTCGATCTCGCCCAGCTCGACGCGGACGCCGCGAATTTTGACTTGATGGTCGATCCGGCCCAGGTACTCGACCTCTCCATCCGGGAGGAACCGCGCGAGGTCGCCGGTGCGGTAGAGCCTGGAGCCGGGCGCTCCGAACGGGTTCGGCACGAACCGCTCGGCCGTCAGCTCGGGCCGCCCGAGATAGCCGCGCCCGACCTGGACGCCCTCGATGTGCAGCTCGCCGGGCACGCCGATCGGCGCGAGGCGCCCCCGCGGATCGAGCACCCAGAGGCGCGTGTTGGTGACCGGCGGGCCGATCGGGATGCGCTCCTCGCCGGGCCGGCACGGGTGCCAGGTCACGTCGATCGCGGCCTCGGCCGGGCCGTAGAGCTCGTGCAGCTCGACGCCGCACGGTCCGCCGAGCCGCTCGTAGAAGCGGCGGGCGAGGTCCGGCAGCAGCGCCTCCCCTCCGACTAGCAGGCGCCGCAGGCTGGCGCAGCGCTCCAGGCCGGGCTCCTCCAGGAAGATCTGGAGCACGGAGGGCACGAAGTGGATGAACGTGATCCCCTCGCGCGCGATCGTGTCGGCCAGGTACGCGGTGTCGCGGTGCCCCTCGGGCCGGGCCACGACGAGCCGCGCCCCCACCATGTGAGCCCAGAAGAGCTCCCAGACCGACACGTCGAAGCTGAACGGCGTCTTCTGGATCAGCCGGTCGTCCGCGGTGAGGACGAACCCCTCCTGCATGCCCAGGAGGCGGTTGACCGTGGCGCGGTGGGTGTTGATCGCGCCCTTGGGCCGCCCGGTCGAGCCGGAGGTGAAGATGGCGTAGCAGGCGAGATCGGGGCTGAAACCCCTCTCCAGCGGCGCCTCCTCGTCCGGAAGATCCTCGAGCAGCACGACTCGCGCGCCGTGGGCCGGGAGCCGGTCGAGCAGATGCCCCTGGGTGACCAGCACGGGCACGTCCGCGTCCTCCAGCATGCCGGCGAGGCGGTCGGCGGGATAGCCGGGGTCGAGTGGCACGTAGCAGGCGCCGACCCGGAGGATGCCGTTCAAGGCCGCCGGCAGCTCCAGGCAGCGCTCGACGCAGATGCCCACCCGCGTGTCCGGACGGACGCCGAGCGCGCGGAGCCGAGCGGCGAGGCGCGCGGCACGCCGGCCCAGCTCGCGGTAGGTCATCGTCGTATCTTCAAAAGCCACGGCCACGGCGTCGGGGGTGCGCTCGATCTGCGCCGCGACCAGCTCGTGGACGCAGAGGTCGCCCCCCTCGTACTCGACGTCCGTGTCGTTCCAGGCCCGGAGCTGGCCCAGCTCGGCCGCGCTCATCAGCGGCAGGTCGGCGAGCGGCGCCCCGGGGTCGTGGACCGCGGCCGCGAGGAGGACTCCGAAGCGCTCGACGAGCCGCCGCGCGGTCGCGGGGTCGAAGAGGTCGGCCGCGTATTCGAGGGTGCCGCCCAGGGCGCCGTCCGCCTCGTCGGTGAGGGCGAGCCGCAGGTCGAACTTGGCCGAGCCGCCGGCCGCCTCGATCGGGCTCAGCTCCAGCCCGCCCAGCGAGAGCGACGGCACCGGGTTGTTCTGGAGCACGAACAGGGTCTGGAACAGCGGGCTGTGCGCCAGGCTGCGCTCCACCCCCAGCTCCTCGACCAGGCGCTCGAACGGCAGGTCCTGGTGCGCGAAGGCCTCCAGGCTGAACGCCTTCACCCCGGCGAGCAGCTCCCGGAACGTCTCCGCCCCGGCCGGCCGGCGCAGCACCAGGGTGTTGACGAAGAAGCCGATCAGGTCCTTGACCTCCACCCGGTTGCGGTTGGCGACCGGGGTGCCGACGAGCAGGTCGTCCTGGTGCGCGTGACGGCGCAGCAGCTCCTGGAAGGCCGCCATGAGGACGAGGAACGGCGTGGCCCCATCCCGCTGCGCGAGGCCGCGTACGGCGCGGCCCAGGTTGGGCCCGAGGCCGACGCGCTCGGCGCCGCCGCGCCAGGTCTGGACGGCCGGACGCGGCCGGTCCGCGGGCAGCTCCAGGAGCGTCGGCGCGCCGTCGAGCGCCCGCTGCCACCAGTCGAGCTGGCGCCGCAGGACCTCGCCCTGGAGCCAGCGCCGCTGCCAGACAGCATAGTCCGGGTACTGAACGGGCAGCTCAGAGAGATCCCCAACCCCCTGGTAGAGGGCGGCCGTCTCGCGCACCATCACGCCGACCGACCAGCCGTCGCTCACGATGTGGTGGACGTTGATCGTCAGCACCCACTCCTCGTCCCCCAGGCGGATCAGGCGCGTACGGAGGAGAGGGCCGCGGCGCAGGTCGAACGGCCGGCCGGCCTCCTCGCGGACCAGGCGGTGGGCTTCCTTCTCCCGCTCCGGCAGGCCGCTGAGATCGATCCGGGGCAGCGGCTGGGGAACAGGCGAGGACACGATCTGGACCGGCTCGCCGGCCGACTCGCCGAACGTCGTGCGGAGCGACTCGTGCCGTTCGACGAGGGCCGACAGGCTGCGCTCCAGCGCGGCCGGGTCGAGCCGGCCGGTCAGGCGCAGGGCCGCGGGGATGTTGTAGAGCGGGCTGTCCGGCTCCAGGCGGTCGAGGAACCAGAGCCGCTCCTGGCCGAAGGAGAGCGGGAGGTCGCCGGTGCGCGGCACGGGGAGGATGGGGGGAGCCTCCTCCTCTTCCACGGTCCCCAGAAGCGCCTCGACGCGCGCGGCCAGGTCCGCGACCCGCGGCACCTCGAAGAGGTCGCGCAGCGGCAGGTCCACGCCGAACGTCCGGCGCAGGGCGGCGGTGAGCTGGATGCCGACCAGCGAGTCGCCGCCCAGCTCGAAGAAGTCGTCGCGCGGGCCGATCGACGTAGCGCCGAGCAGGTCCCGCCAGATCACGATGATCCGGCGCTCCGTCTCGGTCCCGACCGCTTCCATGGGAACAGGACGCAGGGGTTGCCGGCGCTCAGTCCGGGCCGAGCCGGCCGGCGAGCGCTTCAGCCCCCGGCCGGCCGCGCCGCGGCGGCCGTGCAGGCGCCTGGACACGGACGCCTCCCGGGCGCGCTCCGTTTTCGGCGCGACGGCCAGGGGCTCGATCCAGAAGCGCTGGCGCTCGAAGGGATAGGTCGGCAGCGGCACGCGCAGGCGCCGCTCGTCGCCACGCACCCGGCGCCAGTCGACCGGCTGGCCGCCGATCCAGAGCCGGCCGAGCGCGGCCAGGAGCGATCTCGTCCCCGAGGGGTCCCTGTCTCCGGGGTGCGGCGAGGAGGCGAGGACCTCCGCGCCCGCCGCCTGCCTTTTGGCCATCGTGGCGAGCGCGGTGCCGGGACCGACCTCCAGCAGGGTCCGGCGCGGGGCGCGGACCAGCTCGGCCACGCCGTCGGCGAAGCGCACGGCCTGCCGCAGGTGGCGCCGCCAGTAGGCAGGGTCGGTGGCCTCGGCCGCCGTGATCCAGGCGCCGGTCACGTTGGAGAGGAACGGCAGGGACGGAGGGGACAGCCGGACCTTGCGGACCTCGGCCTCGAAGCGATCGAGGACCGGCTCCATCATCGCGGAATGGAAGGCGCGCGAGGTGTGCAGCCGCCGGCCGCTCACTCCCGCTTCGCCCAGGCGGCCCTCCAGCGCTTTGATCGACGCGGCCGGACCCGCGATCACGCAGCGCGACGGCTCGTTGACCGCCGCGAGCGACAGGTCCGGGAAACCCGCGAGCAGCGCTGCGACCTCCCGCTCGGGAAGGGGCACGGCGAGCATCTCGCCCGGGGCCACGTCGGCCATGAGCCGGCCGCGGGCGGCGACGAGGGCCAGCGCGTCCTCCAGGGTCATCACCCCGGCCAGGCAGGCGGCCACGTACTCGCCCACGCTGTGGCCGAGCAGCGCGTCCGGCGCGATCCCCCAGTCCTGCCAGAGCCGGGCGAGCGCGTATTCGAAGGCGAACAGCGCCGGCTGCGCGATCTCCGTCCGCCGCAGCCGCTCGTCCGAGGCCCCCTCGCCCCAGAGCGCACCGCGGAGGTCGAAGTCCAGCCACTCCGCGCAGCGGTCGATCTCCCGCCGGAACACCGGCTCGGCCTCGTACAGCTCCCGCCCCATGCCCGGATGCTGCGAGCCCTGGCCGCTCAGCAGGAAGGCGACCGGCCGCGGCCCGTCGTCGCCGTCGCCCGTCCACACCCGCGCCGGGTCGAGGCTCTCCAGGGCCTCGGCCGCGTCCTCCGGCCCCCGGCAGACCACGGCGCGCCGGTGGCGGAACGCCCGGCGGCCGGCCTGGAGCGTCCAGGCCACGTCTTCCATGCCAGACGGGTCTAGATCCGGATGCCGGCGGAAGTGGTCGGCGAGGTTCTGCGTGGCCCTCTCCAGCGCCTCGGGGGTGCGCGCCGAGAGCACCAGCAGGTGCCAGCCGCGCCGGGCCGGCGACGAGGGCGAGATCGGAGGTGCCTCTTCCAGGACGGCGTGCGCGTTCGTGCCACCGATCCCGAAGCTGCTCACGCCCGCCCGCCGCGGCCCCTCGGACCGCCAATCGGCAAGATGGCGGTTGACCCGCACCGGCGAGCGTTCGAAGTCGATCGCCGGGTTCGGCGTCTCGTAGTGCAGGCTGGGCGGGATCCGGCGGTTCTGGAGCGCGAGCACGGTCTTGATCAGACCCGCCACGCCGGCCGCGGTGTCGAGATGGCCGAAATTCGTCTTGACCGAGCCCAGGGCGCAGGCCTGATCGCGGCCGCCGAGCACCCGCGAGAGGGCCTGGACCTCGATCGGGTCGCCGACCTCGGTGCCGGTGCCGTGCGCCTCGACGTAGGAGATCGAGCCCGGCTCCACGCCCGCGGCGGCCAGCGCCTCGCGCAGCACCTCCTCCTGCCCCTCGACGCTCGGCGCGGTAAAGCCCACCTTGAGCGAGCCGTCGTTGTTGACCGCCGACCCGAGCAGCACGGCCCGGATCGCGTCGCCGTCCGCCAGCGCGTCCTCCAGGCGCTTGAGCACCACGACCCCGGCGCCGCCGCCGAACACCGTGCCGCGCGCCCGGGCGTCGAAGGCCCGGCAGTGGCCGTCCGGCGAGGCGATCGAGCCCTCCTGGTAGCGGTAGCCGGCGAGGTGGCTCAGCGGCAGGGAGACGCCGCCGGCCAGCGCCACGTCGCACTCCCCGGCGAGCAGGCTGAGGCGCGCCTGGTGCACCGCGACCATCGAGGTCGAGCAGGCGCTCTGCACCGAGAAGCTCGGGCCGCGCAGGCCCAGCTTGTAGGACACCCGCGCCGTCAGCGAGTCCGGCATGTTGGCGATCATGGCCTGGAGCGGATCGAGCGACCGCGCCTCCGCCTGGGGCACCAGGTGGCGGACCAGGTAGACGCTCAGGCCGGCGCCCGCGAACACGCCGACCCTCTCGCCGGTCGTCTCCGGATCGCACCCGGCGTCCTCCAGCGCGGTCCAGGCCGCCTCCAGGAACAGGCGCTGTTGCGGGTCGAGCACCTCCGCCTCGCGCGCGCTCAGGCCGAAGAACCGGGCGTCGAAACGGTCGAAATCCTCGGGCATGGCGACCGCCGGCACCCAGGCCGGGTCGTCCAGCAGGGCCGGATCGGCTCCCAGGGCCGCGAGGTTCTCGCGGCTGAGCCGGCGGATCGACTCCACGCCGTCGCGCAGGTTGCGCCACAGCTCGTCCGCGTCCCGCGCGCCGGGGAACCGGCAGCTCAGGCCCACGATCGCGAGGCGGCCGTCCGCCCGGATCTCCCGCGGACGGGCCGATACCTGGAGGGCGGCGGCCGGCGCCGGGCTCAGGAAGCGAGCCAGCGAGCCCACGGTCGGATGCCGGAAGAGGTCGACGAGAGTCAGGTCCCGCTTCAGGGCCTCGCGCAGGCGGACGTGGAGCTTCGGCAGCAGCAGCGAGTGGCCGCCGAGGTCGAAGAAGTTGTCGTCGCGCTCGACCCGGTCGACCTTGAGGATCTCGCGCCAGACCGCGGCGATGGCCGCCTCCAGCTTGCCCAGGGGCATGTTCGCGATCGTCGAGGTCACCGAATCCGGCCGGATCTCCATCCGGGCGAGCCGCGCCGTGTCCACCTTGCCGTTGGGGGTCATCGGCAGAGCCGGCAGGAAGACGAAGCGCGACGGCACCATGACCTCGGGCAGGCCGCGGCGCAGGGCCTCGCGCAGGATGGCCTCTCCCGGATTCTCCCCGCCGGGCACGACGAACGCCACCAGCCGCCGGTCGCCGGGCTCGTCCTCGCGCACGACCACGCGTGCCTCGACCACGCCGGGATGGCCGGCCAGTGCGGCCTCGATCTCCCCCAGCTCGATCCGGACGCCGCGCAGCTTGATCTGGTTGTCGATCCGCCCCAGGTATTCGAGCTGCCCGTCGGGCAGGCGCCGGACGAGGTCGCCGGTCCGATAGAGCCGCGCCTCCTGGCCGAACGGATCGGGAACAAAACGCTGTGCGGTCAGGTCCGGACGGCCGAGATAGCCCCGCGCGAGACCCGGGCCGCCGAAGCACAGCTCGCCGGGGACCCCCACGGGGACCGGCACACCGCGGGCATCCAGGACGTGCAGCCGGAAGCCCGCGAACGGCCGGCCGATCGGCAGCCGCCCGCCCTCGGACAGCCCGCCGACCGCGGCGCAGACGGTTCCCTCGGTGGGACCGTACGCGTTCACGAACCGCCGGCCGCGCGACCAACGCCGGGCCAGCTCGGGCGGGCACGCCTCGCCGGCCACGCACAGGGTGCGCAGGCGCGGCAGCTTCTCCTCGGCCCCCGCCGGCAGCACGGCCAGGGCGGACGGCGGCAGCGTCGCGTGAGTCACCCCCTGGCGGCGCATCAGATCCGCCAGGCCGGGGCCCGGCAGCAGCTCCTCGCGCGGCGCCATGACGAGCGCGGCGCCGTGGGCCAGCGCCTGCCACAGCTCCCAGACCGAGGCGTCGAAGCTCGGGGAGGAGAACTGCAGGACCCGATCGCCGGGCCGCACGTCCAGCGTCCGCTCCTGGCCATCGGCCATGAAGGGCAGGCCGCGGTGCGTCACCATCACGGCCTTGGGCCGGCCCGTCGAGCCGGAGGTGTAGATCAGGTAGGCCAGGTCGCCGGGCTCCGGCCGGGGCAGGGGCTCGTCTCCTCCGGCCTCGGGAGCGGGGATCGACGTCAGCCGCAGCTTCGCGCCCGAGTCCTCCGCCATCCAGTCCAGGCGCTCGGCCGGGTAGGCGGGGTCGAGCGGCAGGTAGGCGCCGCCGGCCCGGAGCACGCCGAGCGCTCCGGTCGCCAGGTCCGGCGAGCGTTCGAGCTGGAGGCCGACGATCGTCTCCGGCCCGACCCCGAGCCGGCGCAGGTGGCGGGCCAAGCGTTCGGCCCGGTCGGCCAGCTCGCGGTAGGTGACCTGCTGGTCGCCAAACACGACCGCCGGCGCCTCGGGAGTCCTCTCCACCCACCCGTCGAAGAGGTCGAGCACCGTCTCCGCCGAAGCGACGGGGTCGCCCGGCTGCCAATCCACGAGGAGCTGCCGGCGTTCGCCTTCGGCGAGGAGCGGCAGCTCGTCAACCCGCCGGTCCGGCTCGGCCAGCGCGCCGTCGACGAGCGCCGCGAGCCAGCCGAGCATCCGCCGCGCCGTGGCGGCCTCGAAGAGATCCGCGCTGAATTCGAGCCCGGCGGCCAGCTCGCCACCTGCCTCGGACGCGAACAGTGTGAGGTCGTAGCGGGCCACCCCGGCGTGGACCTCGCGCGCGGCGAGGGTCAGGCCCGGCAGGTGGACGCTGTCGAGCGGCGGGTTCTGGAGGACGAAGAGCGCCTGCACGAGCGGCGGCCGGGACAGGTCCCGGGCGACCTCCATCGTTTCGACCAGCCGCTCGAACGGCGCGTCCTGGTGCTCGTAGGCTCGCAGGCTGGTGTCCCTCACCTGTCCGAGCAGGCCGCGGAAGGTCAGCGCTTCCGGGAAGCGCGAGCGCAGGACGAGCAGGTTCACGAAGAAGCCGACCAGCCCCTCGATCTCCGGCCGCGTGCGGTTCGCGACCGGCGAGCCCACGAGCAGGTCGTCCTGGCCGGTGACGCGGTGCAGCAGCGCCTGGAACCCGGCGAGCAGGGTCATGAACCGGCTCGCGCCCTCGTGCCGACCCAGGTCGTCGAGCGGCCCGACGACTCCAGGCAGGGGGAGCCGTTCCCAGCCGCCGCGCCAGGTGGGCACGGACGGCCGCGGCCGGTCCGCGGGGAGGTCGAGCACCGTGGGCGCGCCGGCCAGCTCCCCGCGCCAGTGGGCGAGTAGAGGCTCCAGCGCCTCGCCCCGCAGCCGCTCGCGCTGCCACTCCGCGAAGTCCGCGTACTGGATGGGCAGCGCGGGCAGCGGCGTGCCCGCGTAGAGCGCCGCCACCTCGCCGACCAGCAGGTCGAGGGACCAGCCGTCGCTCGCGATGTGGTGGACCGTGAAGAGCACCACGTGCTCGGCCGCCGCCATCCGGAGAAGCGTGGTGCGCAGCACCGGCCCCCGGGCAAGGTCGAACGGCCGGCGCGCCTCCTCGCGCGTCAGCCGCTCGGCTTCGAATTGCGGCTCGGGCAGAGCCGCGAGGTCGACGACCGGAAGGCGGAGCTCCACGTCTGGATCGACCACCTGCCAGGGCTCGCCGTCGATCTCCTGGAACTTGGTGCGGAGCGCCTCCTGCCGCCGCACCAGCGCGCGCAGGCTCCCCTCCAGGCGCGCCACGTCGAGCGCGCCCGAGATGTGCGCCGCCCGCGGCTCGTTGTAGATCGGGTTGCCGGGCTCCAGCCGGTCGACGAACCAGAGCCGCTCCTGCGCGAAGGAGACCGGGTACGGCCCCCCGGTCTCGCGCCGGGGGCTGAGCGGGATCGAAGGCGCCTGCTGGTCCGCCTGGATGAAGCGGATCGCCTCCGCCAGCTCGGCCGGAGTCGGGAACGAAAACACGTGCTGGAGCGGGAACTCGACGCCGAACACCTCCCGCACCCGCCCGAGGATCTGCGGAGCGAGCAGCGAGTGGCCGCCGAGTTGGAAGAAGTCGTCGTGGGCGCCGACCGGAGAGACTCCGAGCACCTCCTGCCAGATCGCCGAGACCTTCGCCTCCGCCTCGTCCCGGGGAGGCTCGTACGGCGTGAACAGAGCCGGCCGGGGATGGAATGAAGACGCCGGCACCGGCTCGATCCAGTACCGCCGCCGTTCGAAGGGATAGGTCGGCAGCGAGACTCTTTTCGCTGGGAGCGCCGGCATCCTGCCGGCCTCTTTCTGGTTTGCTGCCGGCAGGATGCCGGCGCTCCCAGCGCGCAACGCGTGAACGGCGTCCTGTGTGGTCCCGCACTCGATCAATCTCTGGTGCTCGAACCGCTTCCGCCCGGCGGTCAGCGTATATTCGATGTCCGCCAGCTCCAGTGCCGGATGCGCCTCCAGCCAGTCCGCCAGCCGCTGGCAGGCCCGCTCCAGCGCCGCCTCACTCCGCGCCGACACCGGCAGGAGGTAGTGGTCTCTGACCGACCGCGTCGCCGGGATCTCCGGCGCCTCCTCCAGCTCCAGCCGGATCTCCGGATGGTTCGCCTCCGAATCCACCACCAGCCCCTGCACGTTGTCGCGGTCGCGGACCGCCTCCTCCGCCCGCTTCAGCACCAGCACCACGCACTCTCCCTGAAGCGTCCGCGCGTCGATCGACACCCAGCCCGCCAAAGCCAGGTCGCACTCCCCATTCAGAAGGCTCTGCCGCGCGAGATGAACAGCCAGCCCGAGCGTCGACTCCCCGGCCTGCACCGTGAAGCTCGGGCCCTTGAGGTTCAGCTTGTAGGAGACCCGCGTCGCCAGGGAGTCCGCCGCGTTGCCCACGAGCAACTGCAGAGGGTCCATCGTGTCGGTCAGGGCCGGCAGCAGGTTGTGGAGCAGATAGCTGCTCAAAGGCTGGCCTGCGAAGACGCCGGCCAGATCGACCGTCTCCGATTCATAGCCGGCGTCCTCCAGCGCCTCCCAGCAGGCTTCCAGGAACACGCGCTGCTGCGGATCGAGGATCTCCGCCTCGCGATGATTGATCCCGAAAAAGCCGGCGTCGAACCGGTCCAGCTCCCCGGAGAACCGTCCGGCCAGGCCGACGATGGCGACAGCACCTTGCAGATCCCTGGACGTCAAAGCATGGACCCCCTTTTACGACTACACTCAGCACCGTCCCGACAGGAGACGACGATGAAAACCCTCTCCATCCCCTGCCTCGCACTGGCGATCTCGGCCCTGCTCTGCGCCGGACCCGCGGACGCCCAGAAGTCGGCCGCCGAGGCCCAGCGCCCGAACCGGCCCGAGGACGCCGCCCGCATCCGCGCCCTGCTGGCGCGCCAGGCGGAACACGACATCCTCGGACAGCTCGCCGGGGCCTGGGAAGGAACTCTTCAGGCCCGCTCCCGCGGAACCCCGCCGCGCGAGATGCCCTCTCCCGCCACCATGGAGATCCGCTGGATGCTCGACAACTACTTCCTCGAGAGCGACGAGACCTTCCAGCCCGGCGGCCAGATCACCATCCACAGCCGCTCGGTCTATGGCTACAACCCCCACAAGAAATATTTCCACCGGACCCTGTTCCAGGCCGGCGATCCTCGCGAGTACCTGGCCACCGGGACCTGGAACGCCGAGACCCGGACCCTCACCTTCAAGGGACCGGAGCACAACGCGGTCACCGGCGACGAGTTCCAGCGCAGAGACACCTTCCGGCTGATTGGAGAGGATCAGATCGCCTACGAGCTGTCCTATGTGTTTCAGGACGGCTCCGAGCTCCAGGCAGTCCAGGGCATCTACCGCAGGAAACGGTAAGATAACACATTGACAGTTATCTATGAGGTAGACGCCATGACGACTGGAATCCGGATTTGCGCCCTGTTGGCCCTCACCCTTCTGCCCTGGCCGGCGGAAGCCCAGAAGACCGCCGCCGATGCGACGAAGTCCCGCGAGGCGGACCCGCAGGAGCGCGCCCGGATCCTGGAAGGGGCCCAGGAGCGCCTGAAGGTCCTCAACCGCTTCGCCGGCAACTGGGAGGGCGACTTCAAGGTCGTGCAGGGGTCGCCGCCGAAGGAGGTCCCGGCTCCCGGCAGGTTCGAGGCCCACTGGGCGCTCGACGACAAGTGGCTGCAGAGCGAGACGTTCTTCCAGCTCCCCGAGGGGGCCAAGTTCCAGAACCTCAGCTTCTTCGGCTACAACTCCGGCGCCAGGCAGTACAAGCGCTTCGTGCTGACCGCCGGAGACTCGCGCGAGGTCCTCTCGACCGGCACCTGGGACGACGCCACCTCGACCTTCATCTTCACGGGGCCCATGATCAACCCCTACACCGGCGACACCTTCGAGCGCCGCGACACCTTCAGGTTCCTCGACGCGGACCGGATCGCCTACAAGATCGACTTCGTCTTCCAGGACAAGACCGAGATCCACGTGATCGACGGCACCTTCCAGCGCAGGAAGTAAGCGGTCGTCTGGCGGGTACCGCCGGCGCCGCGTGGCGTGGCGTCGCGCCACGAGGCGTGGCATCGCGCCACGAGGCGTGGCACCGCGCCACGAGGCATGGCACCGCGCCACGAGGCATGGCGTCGCGCCACGAGGCGTGGCACCGCGCCACGAGGCATGGCGTCGCGCCACGAGGCGTGGCGTCGCGCCACGAGGTGTGGCGCCTTGCCGCGAGGCGTGGCGGAACGGCCGGAGACACGCCCTCAGCCCGCGTCCTTCATCTCCTCGTCCGCGGCGGTCTCCAGGCGCGCGCCCAGTTCCTGGGCGAGGATCTGGACGTGCGGCTCGGTCAGGATGCCGGTGTGGGTGCCGGGGACGGCGCAGATTTCGACCGGCTCGCCCGAGACCTTGCCCCAGCCGTAGTCCTCGTCTCCGGGGGCTGCGCTGGCCGCGATACCCGCGGCCTTGAAGAGCGTCACCCGGCCGGGGTAGAAGGCCGGCTCGTAGCGGCTCACGGCCTGGGCGTTCGCCTTGTAGACCTCCAGGATGCGGCGGACGCGCTCGGCCCCGGCGCCGGGCGGCAGGAGGTCGGCCCCCCGGAGGCGCTCCGCCAGCAGGTCCAGGCGCTCGCCGGGCGCCAGGCCGGCCAGGTCGTCCCGGACCACTCCGAGGCTCGCCTTCCAGAACTGTTCCACGTACGAGGCCACGTCGAGCAGGATGTCTACGTCGTCCGGCTCGGCGCCGCCCGCGATCGACGGCGAGCTGTCGAGCACGGCCAGGAAGGCGACCTCGTCCCCCGCCGCTTCGAGCTGGCGGGCCATCTCAAACGCGATGAGCGCGCCCAGCGACCAGCCGCCGAGGAGGTAGGGGCCGGACGGCTGTACGGTGCGGATCTCTTCGACATAGGCCGCCGCCATGTGCTCGACGCGCGACAGCGGCTCGCCCGCTTCCAGGCCGCGCGACTGAAGACCGTAGAACGGGCGGTGCGGACGGAGCGCGCGCGCCAGGGCCGCGAAGGCCAGCACGTCGCCGCCGGCCGGGTGGACGCAGAAGAACGGCGCGCCGGTCCCGCCGGTGCGGATGCCGACCAGGGACGACGGGCTGCCGGTCTCCTCCTCGCGCAGCAGGCGGGCCATCTCCTCCACGGTGCCGCCCGCGAAGAGCGCGGCGAGCGGCAGGTCGCGCCCGGTCTCCTGGCGGACCCGGGCCATCAGCTTGACGGCCAGGAGCGAATGCCCGCCCAGCTCGAAGAAGTTGTCGCGCACCCCGAGCCGCGGCACGCCGAGCACCTCCTTCCAGACCTGGACGAGGCGCAGCTCCAGGGTGTCGCGCGGCTCGATGAGGGTCTCCCGCTCGGTGGTGGCCCGGAGCTTGGACAGCGCGCGGCGGTCCACCTTGCCGGTCGGCGTCAGCGGCAGCGCGGGCAGGGTCAGGAAGCTCGCCGGCACCATGTAGTCCGGCAGGCGGTTGCGGAGGTGCTCGCGCAGGGCCTTGCCCAGATCCTGGATCTCGGTCTCCCGCGGCACCATATAGGCAACCAGGCGACCGTCCCGATCCAGCACCGCGACCTCGCTCACGGCGGGATGGCTGCCGAGCGCGGCCTCGATCTCGCCCAGCTCGATGCGCAGGCCGCGGATCTTCACCTGGCGGTCCACGCGGCCGAGGAACTCCAGATCGCCGGAAGCGTTCCAGCGCACGCGGTCGCCGGTCTTGTAGAGGCGCTGGCCCTCGGCGAACGGATCGGGGCGGAAGCGTTCGGCCGTGAGCGCGGGCCGGTCGAGGTAGCCGCGGGCCAGGGCCTCGCCGCCGGTCCACAGCTCGCCCGGAACATTGGCCGGCACCGGCTGGCCCTGCGGATCGAGGACATACATCCGGGTGCCCGGGTTCGGACGGCCGATCGGCGGCTCCTTGCGGTAGACGCCGGAGCAGACGTGGGCCGAGGCGTAGATCGTGGTCTCGGTCGGGCCGTAACAGTTCAGCAGCCGGCGCAGGCGCGGGGCCCAGCGGGTCGCCAGCTCGGCCGGGCAGCTCTCGCCGCCGACGCTCACCATCTCCAGGCCCGACAGATCCTCCGGCAGGAGGTTGAGGGTGGACGGCGTGAGCACCGCCGTGGTCACGCCGTCGCGGCGGATGCGCTCCGCCAGGGCCTCGCCCGAGGTGCGCTCGTCCTTGCGGCAGATGCAGAGCGTGGCGCCGCTGCCGAGCGCCGCCCAGGTCTCCAGCACCGAGGCGTCGAAGCTGAACGAGACCGATTGCAGGAGACGGCTGCTCCGGGTCACGCCGAACTGGCCGATCGCCTCTCGGATCAGCCGCACCGCCGGGTGGTGGTGGACGAGCACGCCGTTCGGCGTCCCGGTCGAGCCCGAGGTGTAGATGACGTAGGCCAGGTTGTCCGGCCGGGCACGAGGCCCGGAGATCCTCGGGCCGTCGTAATCGTCCTCGAGCAGGACCACCTGGGCGCGGCTCTCCGGGAGCGACGCCAGGAGATGGCCCTGGGTCAGGAGGACCGGGATACCGGAGTCCTCCATCATGAACGCCAGCCGCTCCCCCGGATGCGCGGGGTCGAGCGGCAGGTACGCGCCGCCGGCCTTGAACACGGCGACGACCGCCACGACCCGCTCCAGGCCCTCCTCCGCGCAGATGCCGACCAGGACCTCCGGGCCGACGCCCAGGGCGCGCAGCCTGGACGCGAGACGCTCGGCGCGATCGTCCAGCTCGCCGTAGGTGAGGCTGGCGCCGTCGAAACGCAGGGCCACGACGTCCGGATTCTCCTGGGTTCTCTCCTCGAACAGATCGTGGAGGCAGACGTCGGGCGCCGGCCGCTCGGTGTCGTTCCACTCGTGGAGCAGGAGGGCCTCCTCGGCCGCGGTCAGGAGCGGCAGCTCGCCCAGGCTCCGCTCCGGCTCGGCCACGGCGCGCTCCAGGAGCGTGACCAGATGGCCGGAGAGACGGCGGATGGTGGCGGCGTCGAACAGGTCGGTGCTGTACTCCCAGCCGCCGGCAATCCCTCCGCCCGGGCCTTCGGAGAGCGCGAGGAGCAGGTCGGTCTTGGCCGTGGCGCCGTCGACTCCCACCATCTGCAGGACCAGGCCGGGCAGCGGCGGCGCGTCCACCGTCGCGGTCACCGCGTTCTGGAGCGCGAACACCACCTGGTAGAGCGGGTTGCGCGACAGGCTGCGCTCGACGTCGAGCACCTCGACGAGCTGCTCGACCGGCAGGTCCTGGTGGGCGAACGCGGCGAGCGAGCGCTCGCGCATCCGGGCGAGAGGCGTGCCGAAGAGCGGCTGCGTCGGATCAACCGCGCCGCGCAGCACGAGCACGTTGACGAACAGGCCGATCAGCCCCTCGGTCTCGCCCAGGGTGCGGCCGGCGACCGGCGTGCCCACGAGGATATCCTCCTCGGTGGTGTAGCGGTGCAGCAGGCCGAGGAACGAGGTCATCAGGACCATGAACATCGTGGACGACTCGCGCCGGGCCACGCCGCGCAGCGCCGCCGCGAGAGGCGCGGGCAGGGCCAGCGGCTCGCGCGCGCCGCGGAAGGTCTGGACCCGCGGACGCGGCCGGTCGGCGGGCAGCTCCAGCACGGTCGGAGCGCCGTCGAGCGTCTCCTGCCAGAAGCGGAGCTGCGCGGCCAGGACGTCGCCCTTGAGCCAGCCGCGCTGCCAGCGCACGTAGTCCGAGTACTGGATCGGCAGCTCGGGCAGCTCGGAGCCCTCGTACAGGACGACCAGCTCGCGGATCAGGACCCCCATGGACCAGCCGTCGCTGACGATGTGGTGGAGGTTGAGGAGCGCGATCCAGTCCTCGTCGCCCAGGCGCAGGAGCACGGTGCGGAGCAGCGGCCCGCGGGTCAGATCGAACGGCCGCGCGGCTTCGGCCTGCAGCGCGCGCCGGGCCTCCTGTTCACCGTCCGGCAGGGCGCGGAGGTCCGCCAGGGTGAAGGCGAGCGGCTGATCCTGCTCGATCCTCTGGAACGCCTCGCCCTCCTCCTGGCCGAAGACCGCGCGCAGGGCCGAGTGGCGGTCCACGATGCCGGCCAGGGCCCGGGCGAGGGCCTCGACGTCGAGCGGACCGGTGAGGCGCAGGGCGACCGGGACGTTGTAGCTGGCGGCTCCTGGCTGCATCCGGTCGAGGAACCAGAGGCGCTCCTGCGCGAAGCTGAGCGGGAAGCGGGTCTCCTCGTCCCGGCGGGCGACGAGCGGCGGCACGGCCAGGCCTTCGCGGCGCGCGCTCGCCTCGTCCACGGCCGCGGCCAGAGCCTCCAGGGTGGGCCGCTCGAACACGAGGCTGAGCGGCAGGTCCACGCCGAAGACGTCGCGGAAACGCGAGATCAGGCGCGTGGCGAGGAGCGAGTGGCCGCCCAGCTCGAAGAACTCGTCCTGGGCCCCGATGCGCTCCACTCCGAGGAGGTTGGACCAGACGGCGGCCACCATCTCCTCCGTCGGCGTGCGGAGCGGGGCGAGATCGGTCTCCACTTCAGGCTCGACGGCCTTCGGATCGATCTTCTCCAGGGCCCGGCGGTCCACCTTGCCGTTCGGGGTGAGCGGCAGGGTGTCGAGGATCACCCAACTCGCCGGGACCATGGCGAGCGGCAACCGGGCTTCCAGGTGCTCGCGCAAGGCCCGGGCGCTGGCGGTCCCGGTCACGTAGGCCACGAGGTTTCGGTCACGGACCAGGACCACGGCTTCGCGGACCTCGGGGTGCGAGGTCAGGGCGGCCTCGACCTCGCCCAGCTCAATGCGGATGCCGCGGATCTTGACCTGGTGGTCGATGCGGCCGAGGAACTCGATCTCGCCGTTCTCCACCCAGCGCGCGAGGTCGCCGGTGCGATACATCCGGTCTCCGGGCTGGCCGAAGGGATCGGGCAGGAAGCGCTCCGCGGTCATGTCGGACCGGTTGCGATAGCCCCGGCCGAGGCCGGTGCCGGCGATGTACAGCTCGCCCGGCACGCCAGCGGGCACGGGCCGGAGCGTGCGGTCCAGCATGTAGACGCGGTTGTTGGCGAGCGGGCCGCCGAGGGTCGGCAGCCTGTCTTCGTCGGATGGCGGCACCTTGCCGGCGGTCATGATGACCGTGCATTCGGTCGGGCCGTAGTGGTTGCTCAGGAACCAGCCGGCGCCCACCGGCGGCCGGCGGTGCAGGCGGTCGCCGCCGGTCATGATGGCGCGCAGCGGGATGCCCTCCGGCAGCCCCTCGGTCACGATCGCGTCGGCGAGCGGCGTCGGCACGAAGAGGAGGGAGATGCGCTGCTCCGCGACCCACCGGATCAGGTCGGGCGGCGAGGTCACCAGCTCGGCCGGCGGGATGTGGATCGAGGAGCCCGAGACCAGGTTGGCCCAGACCTCCCAGACCGACGCGTCGAAGCCCGGGCCGGCGACCAGCGACGCGCGGTCCCCCGGCCCGGAGCCGAAGAACCGGAGGTGCCAGGCGCAGAGGCTCGACAGGCTCTCGTGGCGCAGCATGGCCCCCTTGGGCACGCCGGTCGAGCCCGAGGTGTAGATCACGTAGGACAGGTTGTCCGGCAGCGGATCGACGTCCAGGTTCTCCGCGCTCTCGGTCCGGAAGTCCCGGTCCACGGTCAGCACCGGCACCTCGAAATCGGTCTCCATGCCCTTGCGCGTCAGGAGCAGCTC
Organism: Thermoanaerobaculia bacterium; assembly: GCA_036266195.1. Lineage (GTDB taxonomy): Bacteria > Acidobacteriota > Thermoanaerobaculia > Multivoradales > UBA5704 > DATMER01. The sequence goes on from DATANP010000676.1 coordinate 23,373, forward strand.
GACCCCGGACTCGCGCAGGATGGTGGCGGCGCGCTCGATCGGATGGGCGGGATCGATCGGCAGGTAGGCGCCGCCCGTCTTGAACACGGCCACGGAGGCCACGATCAGCTCGGGCGAGCGCGGCAGGCGGAAGGCCACGACCGTGTCCGGCCCCACGCCCAGCTTGCGCAGCCGGCGGGCCAGGCGGTTGGCGCGGCGGTTCAGCTCGCCATAGGTCAGCCGCACCTCGCCGGCTTCCACTGCGAGGGCGCGAGGCTTCGCGGCAACACGGGCCTCGAACAGGCGGTGGAGCGGGGTCTCCGGGATCTCCGCGCCGGTCTGGTTCCACTCCGTGAGCACCTGCCGGGTCTCGGCCTCGGTGAGGAGAGGCAGGGCGGAGAGCGCGCGGTCCGGATCGGCCACGGCACCGGAGAGCAGCGTCCCGAGCCAGCCCGCGAGGTTCGAGACCGTGGCGGGGTCCCACAGGTCGCGGCTGTATTCCATCGCGCCGGCCAGCCCGTCCGGGGTCTCGGTGAGGGTGAGCGTGAGATCGAACTTGGAGATGCCGGGGTGGACCGGCACCGGCTCCAGGGTCAGGCCCGGTAGGCTGCCCCCATCCCCTCCGGCGTTCTGGAGCGCGAACACCACCTGGAAGAGCGGCGTGCGGGTGCGGTCGCGCTCCGGCGCCAGCTCCTCGACGAGGCGCTCGAACGGCACGTCCTGATGATCGAAGGCGGCGAGGGTGCGAGACCGCGTGCGCTCCAGGAGACCGCGGAACGCGGGATCGCCCGAGGCGTCGGACCTCAGGACCAGGGTGTTCACGAAGAACCCGATCAGGCCTTCGAGCTCCGCCCGCGTGCGGCCGGCCACCGGGGTGCCGACCGCCAGGTCGTCCTGGTGGGACAGGCGGTGGAGCAGCGTCTGGAAGCCCGTCATGAGGACCATGAAGAGGCTCGCCTGGCTGTCGATCGCAACCGCCGCGGCCCGGTCGCGCAGGGCGGACGGAAACGAGACCGGCACGATGCCGCCGGCCGAGGTCCGCACTGCCGGCCGCGGCCGGTCGGCGACGAGGTCGAGCGGCGGCACGTCGGCCAGGGTCGCGCGCCAGTAGTCGATCTGCCGGCCGAGGGTCTCGCCATCCAGCCAGCCGCGCTGCCAGAGCGCGAAGTCGGCGTACTGGACCGGCAGCTCCGGCAGGGACTGGCCCGCGTACAGGGCCGCGACCTCGCGCACGAGCACGCCCAGGGACCAGCCGTCCGCAACGATGTGGTGGATGTTGAGGAAGAGGACGTGCTCGGCCTCCGCCAGCCGCACCAGGGTGGCGCGCAGGAGCGGACCCTCGGCCAGGTCGAACGGCTGCCGGGCCTCGTGCCGGAGGAAGAATTCGAGGTCGTCCTCCGCCAGCTCGATCCGGGCCAGGCGGAAGTCCGGAGAGTGGACGATCTGCACCGGGCTGCCGTCGCGGAACCCGAACGTGGTGCGCAGGGTCTCGTGCCGGCGGACGAGCCCGGCCAGGGCCTGCTCCAGGGCCAACGCGTCCAGGGGTCCGGTCATGCGCAGGGCCACCGGGATGTTGTAGACCGGGCTCTCGGGCTCCAACTGGTCGAGGAACCACAGGCGCTCCTGGGCGAAGGAGAGGGGCAGCTCCTCGCCGTCCTGGGGAACACGGGCCACGAGCGGCGTGAGGGCTTGACGGTCTCGCGACAGGTACGAGGCCATCCGCGCCACGGTCGGCGCCTCGAAGATGGCCGCGACCGGCACGACCTCGCCCAGCTTGCGCTGGAGGCGGTTGACGAGCACGGCGCCGCTGATCGAGTTGCCGCCCAGCTCGAAGAAGGAGTCATGAATCCCGACCTCGACCCTCAGCGTCTCGCTCCACAGCCCGGCCAGGAAGCGCTCCAGCGGCGTGGAAGGCGCAACCCGCTCGCGCGTCGAGACCGGCGCGTCCGGCTCGGGCAGGGCTTTGCGGTCCACCTTGCCGTTCGGGCTCAAGGGCAGCTCGTCCAGGAAGACGAAGGTGGACGGGATGTAGGCGTCGGGGAGGCGGGAGGCGAGGTAGACGCGGAGAACCTCACCCCCTAGCTCCCTCTCCCGAGGGGAGAGGGGGAACGCCGTTGAGGCCTCGTACTGCGATCCTGGCAACTCCGTCCCAGTTACGTCCCCCCTCTCCCCCTGGGAGAGGGGGACAGGGGGTGAGGTCACCACGTAGGCGACGAGCCGCTGGTCCTTCGCCACGACCACGGCCGCGCTCACGTCCGGATGATCGGCGAGAGCGGTCTCGATCTCGCCCAGCTCGATGCGGACGCCGCGAATTTTGACCTGATGGTCGATGCGGCCCAGGTACTCGATCGCGCCGTCCGGCCGCCAGCGCGCCAGGTCGCCGGTGCGATACATGCGCGAGCCCGGATCGGCGAACGGATCGGGAATGAACCGCTCGGCCGTCAGCTCGGGCCGCCCGTGGTAGCCCCGGGCCGGCTGGACGCCGCCGATGAACAGCTCGCCCGGGATGCCCACCGGCACGAGGCCCAGAGCGGGATCGACGAGGTGGATCGTGGTGTTGGCGATCGGGCGGCCGATCGGGACTGAAGGCTCGTCCTCGACGCAGTGCCAGGCGGTGACGTCCACCGCGGCCTCGGTCGGGCCGTAGAGGTTGTGCAGCTCGACGCCCGGCAGGATCTCGTGGAGCCGCCGGACGAGATCGGCCGGCAGGGCCTCGCCGCTGCAGATCACCCGCTTGAGACAGGCAGGTCTTGCCCCAGGCGCGTCGAGGAAGACGCGGAGCATCGACGGCACGAAGTGGAGCGTGGTGATGCGCTCGCTCTCGATCGTGCGGACCAGATAGGCCGGGTCCTGGTGGCCGCCGGGGATGGCCACCACGAGGCGGGCTCCGGTGATCAGCGGCCAGAAGAACTCCCAGACGGAGACGTCGAAGCTGAAGGGGGTCTTCTGGAGGACCCGGTCGTCCGGCGTGAGACCGTAGGCCTCCTGCATCCAGAGAAGGCGATTGCGGATCGCGAGGTGCGAGTTGACGGCGCCCTTGGGTTTACCGGTGGTGCCCGAGGTATAGATCGCATAGGCAGCCCTGGGACCGCCGGCGCCTCGCCGGCGGATTTTTTGGTTTGCCCCGCCGGCGAGGCGCCGGCGGTCCCAGGAATTCCTGATCGCCGCCGCGTCGAGGAGGACCGAGACTCCCGAGTCCTCCACCATGTAGGCGATGCGCTCCGCGGGATAGCCCGGGTCGATCGGCACGTAGGCCGCCCCGGCCCGCAGGATGCCGACCAGGCCCACGACCAGCTCCAGCGAGCGCTCCATGGAGATGCCGACCAGCTCGTCCGGCCGGTCTCCCAGCCAGGCCGCCACACTTCCGGCCCGGTCCCACAGCTCGGCGTAGGTGAGATCTTCTCCCTGGAAGGAGACCGCCACCGCGTCCGGCGTCCGCCTCACCTGCTCCTCGATCATCCCGGACAGGCTCGGCTCGGCGGGCCAGTCGTTCGCGGTCGCATTCCACTCCAGAAGCTGGTGCTTCTCCCCCTCGGACAGCAGCGGTAGATCCAGGAGCGCCCGGTCCGGATCGGTCAGCACGCCCTCCAGGAGCGCCGCGAAGTGGCCGCGCTGGCGGGCGATGCGGGTGGCGTCGAACAGGTCGGTGCTGTAGGCCCAGGTCGCCACCAATCCCTGGCCGGTTTCCGTGGCGCTCAGGGCGAGGTCGAACTTGGTCGTGGCGAGGTCGACCTCCTGCGGCGCCAGGGTCAGGCCCGGCAGGTCGAGAGCGGACATCGGCACGTTCTGGAGCACGAGGTGGACCTGGAAGACCGGCGTGCGGCTCAGGTCGCGCACCGGGTCCAGCTCCTCCACGATGCGCTCGAACGGCAGGTCCTGGTTCGCGAAGGCCTCCAGGGTGGTTTCGCGCACGCGCGCCAGCAGCTCGCGGAAGCCCGGGTTTCCCGACAGGTCCACGCGCAGGGCCAGCGTATTGAGGAACAGGCCGATCAGCCCCTCGGTCTCGGACCGCGTGCGGCCCGCGACCGGCGTGCCGATCACGAGGTCCGGCTGGCCGGTATACCGCGAGAGGAGCGCCGCGAACGCGGCCAGCAGGACCATGAACGGCGTGGCTCCCTCGCACCGGCCGAGCGGCCGGAGGTCGGGGAAGGCGTCCTTCTGCGCGGCGCCGCGGTAGGTCTGCACCGCCGGCCGCGGCCGGTCCGCGGGCAGGCTGAGCTGGCTCGGAGCTCCGGCCAGGCGCTGTTTCCAGAACGCGAGCTGCTGCTCGGCGAGCCCGCGCCCCAGGACGTCGCGCTGCCAGGCTGCGAAGTCCCCGTACTGGACCGGCAGCTCCGGCAGCGCCTCGCCCGCGTAGAGCGCGCCGAGCTCGCGCACCAGCACGCCGAACGACCAGCCGTCGCCCGCGATGTGATGCAGGGTGAGCACGGCGATCCACTCGGACTCGGCCAGCCGGAGCAGCAGGGCGCGGAACACCGGACCGTTCTCCAGGTCGAACGGCTGTGCCGCGGCCCGCGCCACGAGCCTGCGCGCCTCTCCCGGAGCGGACCGCAGGTCCACCACCGGCAGGGCGACCTCGGCGTCGCGGCCGATCCTCTGCACCAGCCGGCCTTCCACCATGGGATAGGTGGTGCGCAGGACCTCGTGGCGGCGCACCACCTCGCGCAGGGCCGCCGCGAGCGCCAGCACGTCGAGCTCGCCATGGAGCCGAAGCGCAAACGGGATGTTGTAGGCCGAGCCGCCGGGAGCGAGCCGGTCCAGGAACCAGAAACGCTCCTGGCCGAACGAGAGCGGCAGGTCCTCGCGGTCCTCCAGGCGGCGGAGGGCCGGCGCCTCGACGAGCGGCGAGATCTCGATCCGCGCCGCGAGGTCGGCCAGCACCGGCGCCTCGAACAGGGTGCGGATCGGAACGTCCACGCCCAGCTCCGAGCGCAGCCGCGAGGCGACGCGGGCCGCCATCAGCGAGTGGCCGCCCAGGTCGAAGAAGTGGCTGTTGGCACCGACCGTCTCGACTCCGAGCAGGTCGGACCAGATCTCAGCCAACCGGACCTCGGCCAGCGTGCGCGGCGCCACGTAGACCGCGCGGTCCTGGCGTTGGGGCCGCAGGTCGGATAGAGCCTTGCGGTCCACCTTGCCGGCCGGCGTGAGCGGCAGCGACTCGCGGAACAGGAAGGCCGAGGGGACCATCGCCTCGGGCAGCGACGCGCGGAGCGCTGAGCGGAGGACGTCCTCGTCGCCCGTTCCGGCCACGTGGGCCACGAGCGTGTCCTCCCACACCGTGACCGCCGCCTCGCGCACGCCGGGCAGGACGGCCAGCGCGGCCTCCACCTCGCCCAGCTCGATGCGGACACCGCGGATCTTGACCTGGTGATCGATGCGGCCCAGATACTCGATCGCGCCGTCCGGCCGCCAGCGCGCCAGGTCGCCGGTCCGGTACAGGCGCGCACCTTCTCCGAACGGATCGGGCACGAAGCGCTCAGCCGTCAGCTCCGGCCGGCCGTGGTAACCGCGGGCCGGCTGGACGCCGCCGATGTACAGCTCGCCGGGGATGCCCACCGGCACGAGGCGGAGATCGGGATCGAGGAGGTGGATCGTGGTGTTGGCAATCGGCCGGCCGATCGGGACCGGCTCCTCGTCGTCGTAGTGCCAGGCCGTGACGTCCACCGCGGCCTCGGTGGGACCGTAGAGGTTGTGCAGTTCGGCAGGGAGCGTCTCCCGGAACCGGCGCGCGAGATCGGCCGGCAGGGCTTCGCCGCTGCAGATCACCCGCTTGAGACCGGCGCAGCGCTCCAGGCCCGGAGCGTCGAGGAAGGCCCGGAGCATGGAGGGCACGAAGTGGACCGTGGTGATGCCTTCCTGGGCAATGATCTCCGCGAGGTAGGCCGGATCCTGGTGGCCGCCGGGCCGGGCCACGACGAGGCGCGCGCCGGTGATGAGCGGCCAGAAGAATTCCCAGACCGAGACGTCGAAGCTGAATGGGGTCTTCTGGAGGACGCGGTCCTCGGGCGTCAGGCCGTAGGCCTCCTGCATCCAGAGCAGGCGGTTGCGGATGGCGCGGTGCGAGTTCATCGCGCCCTTCGGCCGGCCGGTCGAGCCGGAGGTGTAGATCATGTAGGCGAGCGAGTCGGGCGCAATGAATTGCGCCCCTACGCTCGAGGCGCGATTGTAGGGGCGCGATTCATCGCGCCCGAGCATCGACGCCCCGGAGTCCTCGATCATGAAGGCCACGCGCTCCGCGGGATAGCTCGGATCGATCGGTACGTACGCCGCCCCGGAGCGCAGGATGCCCACCAACCCGACCACCAGCTCCAACGACCGGTCCAGCGAGATCCCGACCAGCTCGTCCGGACGCTCGCCGAGCCCGGCCGCGACCTGTCCGGCGCGCTCCCACAGCTCGGCATAGGTGAGGATCTCGCCCTCGAAGGAGACCGCCACCGCGTCCGGCGTCCGCCTCACCTGCTCCTCGATCATCGCCGGCAGGCTCGGCTCGGCTGGCCAGTCGTTCCAGGTCGCGTTCCACTCCAGAAGCTGATGCTTCTCGGCTTCGGAGAGCAGCGGCAGCTCCGAGATCCGGCGGCTCGGGTCCGCTTGCAGGATGGCCGTGAAGTGGCCGCTCATCCTCGCGATGCGCGTCGGATCGAACAGGTCACGGCTGTACCCCCAGGTGGCCGTCAGTCCGTCTCCGGCCTCGGTCGCGCTGAGCGAGAGGTCGAACTTGGCCGTGGCAATGTCCATCTCCGTGGGCGAGAGGGTGAGGCCCGGCAGCTCCAGGGCGGAGACGGGCGTGTTCTGGAGCACGAGCTGCACCTGGAAGATCGGCGTACGGCTGAGGTCGCGCACCGGGTCCAGCTCCTCCACCACCTTCTCGAACGGCAGATCCTGGTTCGCGTACGCCTCCAGGGTGACGGCTCGCACCCGGTCCAGAAGCGCCGCGAGGCTCGGATCTCCGGAGAGGTCCACGCGCAGCGCGAGGGTGTTCAGGAAGAGGCCGATCAGCCCCTCCGTCTCCGCCCGCGTGCGGCCCGCGATGGGGGCACCGATCACGACGTCCGTCTGGCCGGTGTAGCGCGACAGGAGAGCCGCGAGCGAGGCCAGGAGGACCATGAACGGGGTCGCGCCTTCGTGCCGGGCCGGCGTCAGCCAGTCCTTCCGCGTGGCGCCGCGGTAGCTCTGCACCGCGGGCCGCGGACGGTCCGCAGGCAGGTTGATCTGGCTCGGAGCCCCGGCGAGTCGCTGTTTCCAGAACACGAGTTGCCCGTCCAGCGGGAGCCCTCTCTGCCAGACCGCGAAATCCGCGTACTGCACCGACAGCTCCGGCAGGGGCTCGCCCGCATAGAGCGCGCCCAGCTCGCGCATCAGCACGCCGAGAGACCAGCCGTCGGCCGCGATGTGATGGAGGTTGAGAAGGACGGTCCAGTCCGTCTCCCCCAGCCGCAGCAGCAGGACGCGGAGGACCGGGCCGTTCTCCAGGTCGAACGGCTGAGCCGCGGACTCGGTCAGAAGAGGCCGCGCCGCCTCCGGAGTCGCCCGGAGGTCGACGACCGTGATCGGGACCTCGGCGTCCACAGCGATCCGCTGCACGGGCCGGCCGTCCACCATGGGATAGGTCGTGCGCAGGACCTCGTGGCGGCGGACGATCTCGCGCAGGGCCCCGGCGAACGCCGGCACGTCGAGAATCCCCTCCAGGCGCAGCGCGACCGGGATGTTGTAGGCCGAGCTGCCCGGGGCCAGCCGGTCCAAGAACCAGAAGCGCTCCTGGCCGAAGGAGAGCGGCAGGTCCTCGCGATGTTCCAGGCGACGAAGGGGCGGAGCCTCGGCCGTGGCCGCGGCTTCGATCCGGGTGGCCAGATCGGAGAGCACCGGAGCCTCGAACAGGGTGCGGATCGAGACCTCCACGCCCAGGTCGGAGCGCAGGCGCGAGGCCACCCGGGTCGCGAGCAGCGAGTGGCCGCCCAAGCGGAAGAAGTGGCTGTTGGCGCCGACCCTCTCGATGCCGAGCAGCTCGGACCAGATCTCCGCCAGCCGCGTCTCCACCCAGGTACGCGGCGCCACGTAGACCGACTGGTCCTGGCGCCGGGGCCGCAGGTCCGACAGCGCCTTGCGGTCCACCTTGCCGGCCGGGGTGAGCGGCAGCGAATCGCGGAACAGGAAGGCCGAGGGCACCATGGCTTCGGGCAGCGACGCCTGGAGCGCCGAGCGGAGGGCGTCCTCGTCGGCCGTTCCGGCCACGTGGGCGACGAGCGTGTCCTCCCACACCGTGACCGCCGCCTCGCGGACGCCGGGCAGGTTCGCCAGCGCCGCCTCCACCTCGCCCAGCTCGATGCGGACGCCGCGAATTTTCACCTGATGGTCGATGCGGCCCAGGTACTCGATTGCCCCATCCGGCCGCCAACGCGCCAGGTCGCCGGTCCTATACAGACGCACCCCTTCTCCGAACGGATCGGGCACGAAGCGCTCGGCCGTCAGCTCCGGCCGCCCGTGGTAGCCGCGGGCCGGCTGGACGCCGCCGATGTACAGCTCGCCCGCCACGCCTACCGGCACGAGGTGGAGCGACGGATCGAGGAGGTGGATCGCGGTGTTGGCAATCGGCCGGCCGATCGGGACCGGCTCCTCGTCGTCGTATTTCCAGGCCGTCACGTCCACCGCGGCCTCGGTCGGACCGTAGAGGTTGTGCAGCTCGGCGGGAAGGATCTCGCGGCACCGCCGCGCCACGTCGGCCGGCAAAGCCTCGCCGCTGCAGATCACCCGCTTGAGGCTCGCACAGCGCTCCAAGCCCGGTGCGTCGAGGAAGGCCCGCAGCATGGGCGGCACGAAGTGGATGGTGGTGATCCCCTCCCGCGCAATGGTCTCCGCGAGATACGCCGGGTCCTGGTGGCCGCCGGGCCGGGCCACGACCAGGCGCGCGCCGGTGACGAGCGGCCAGAAGAACTCCCAGACCGAGACGTCGAAGCTGAACGGGGTCTTCTGGAGCACCCGGTCCGCGGGCGTCAGGCCGTAGGCCTCCTGCATCCAGAGCAGGCGGTTGCGGATGGCGCGGTGCGAATTCATCGCGCCCTTCGGCCGTCCGGTCGAGCCGGAGGTGTAGATCATGTAGGCGAGCGAGTCGGGATCGATCCGGACCGGGCGCGGACGCGCGGCAGGCAGATCCTGGATCGCGGTCGCATCGAGGAGGACGGACACTCCCGAGTCCTCCACCATGAAGGCCACGCGCTCGGCCGGATAGCCGGGATCGATCGGCACGTACGCCGCGCCGGCCCGCAGAATGCCCACCAGCCCGATCACCAGCTCCAGGGAGCGGTCGGTGCTGATCCCGACCAGCTCGTCCGGCTGCGGACCGAGCTGCGCCGCGACCCGGCCGGCGCGGTCCCACAGCTCGGCGAAGGTGAGATCCCTGCCCTCGAAGGAAACGGCCACCGCGTCCGGCGTCCGCCTCACCTGCTCCTCGATCATGCCGGTCAGGCTCGGCTCGGCGGGCCAATCGCTGCCCGTCGCGTTCCACTCCAGGAGCTGGTGCCTCTCGGCCTCGGAGAGCAGCGGCAGCTCCGAGAGCCGCAGCCGGGGATCGGCTTGAAGAATAGCCGACATGTGGCCGCGCAGCCTGGCGATGCGCGTCGGGTCGAACAGGTCGGGGCTGAACACCCATTGCGTGGAAACGCCCTCCTCGACCTCGGTGGCGGTCAGCGAGAGGTCGAACTTCGAGGTGGCCGTCTCGATCTCCAGCGGCGTCAGGGACACGCCGGGCAGCTCCAGGCTGGACTCCGGTGTGTTCTGGAGGACGAGCTGCACCTGGAAGATCGGCGTGCGGCTGAGGTCGCGCACCGGGTCCAGCTCCTCGACCACCCTCTCGAACGGCAGGTCCTGGTTCGAGTACGCCTCCAGGGTGACGGCGCGCACGCGGTGCAGGAGCTCCGCAAAGCTCGGATCTCCGGAAAGGTCCACGCGCAGCGCAAGCGTGTTGAGGAAGAGGCCGATGAGTCCCTCCGTCTCCACCCGGGTGCGGCCCGCGACCGGAGTGCCGATCACGAGGTCGGTCTCGCCGCTGTGGCGCGAGAGGAGCGCCGCGAAGGCCGCCAGCAGGACCATGAACGGCGTCGCGCCTTCCTCGTGGCGGAGGGGCAGCCAGTCCCGCTGTGACGCGCCGCGCTGGCTCGCCACCGCTGGCCGCGGACGGTCCGCGGGCAGGCCGAGCTGGCCCGGGGCGCCCGCGAGCCGCGCTCTCCAGAAGTCGAGCTGCCCGTCCAGCGGGAGCCCTCTCTGCCAGACCGCGAAGTCCGCATACTGCACCGGCAGCGCCGGCAGGGCAGCGCCCGCGTAGAGCGCGCCCAGCTCGCGCACGAGGACGCCGATCGACCAGCCGTCCCCGGCGATGTGGTGCAGGTTGAGCAGCGCGATCCAGTCCGTGTCCCCGATCCTCACGAGCAGAGCCCGGAGCACGGGGCCGCGCTCCAGGTCGAACGGCCGGGCCGCGTCCTCCGCGAGGAGACGGCGCGCCACGGATTCGTTCTCCGGGATGGACCGCAGATCGATCACCGGCAGCGGCAGGGAGGCGTCGTCGGCGATCCACTGCACGGGCCGGCCGTCCACGGTGGGATAGGTCGTGCGCAGGACCTCGTGGCGACGCACGACCTCGCGCAGGCTGGCGGCGAGGGCCGGCACGTCGAGGTCGCCCTGGAGGCGCAGAGCGGACGGGATGTTGTAGGCCGCGAGCCCGGGAGTCAGGCGGTCGAGGAACCAGAAGCGTTCCTGGGCGAAAGAGAGAGGCAGGGCTCCGGTGCGCGGCACGGGGTGCAGCGGAGCCGCCACGGGGGTGGAGGTCTCCTCGATCCGGGCCGCCAGCTCGGCCAGGACCGGCGCCTCGAACAGGGTGCGGATCGAGACCTCGACGCCGAACGCGTCGCGCAGGCGCGAAGCCATGCGGGTAGCGAGCAGCGAGTGGCCGCCGAGGTCGAAGAAGTTGTCCTCGGCGCCGACCTGATCCCTGTTCAGGAGGTCGCACCAGATCTCGGCCAGCCGCTCCTCGACAGCCGTGCGCGGCGCCACGAAGCCGCGGGTCTCGCGGTTCGGCCGGATCTTCAGGAGGGCACGGCGGTCCACCTTGCCGGTCGGCGTGAGCGGCAGCGCCTCCAGCACCACAAAGGCGGAGGGGATCATGTACTCGGGCAGCGACTCGCGAAGGGCGGCCCTGAGCGCGTCCGGAGCCGCGCCGCCGCAGAGGTAGGCCACGAGGCTCTTCTCCCCGGCCTCGTCCAGGACCGCCACCACGGCCTCGCGCACGCCGGGCTGGACCGCCAGCGCCGCCTCGATCTCGCCCAGCTCGATGCGCAGGCCGCGGACCTTGACCTGCCGGTCCACGCGGCCGAGGAATTCGAGATTGCCATCCGCCAGCCAGCGCGCCCGGTCGCCGCTCTTGTAGACGCGCGCCCCTGGCACGCCGGAGAACGGATCGGGCCGGAAGCGGTCGGCGCTGAGGGCGGGCCGGTTGAGATAGCCCCGGGCCAGCGCGTCGCCTCCTATCAGCAGCTCGCCGGGCACGCCCGCGGGCACCGGCAGGCCGTCCGGATCCACCACATAGGTCAGGGTGCCGGCGTTCGGCCGGCCGATCGGCGGCTCGCGGCGCCAGACGCCGGTGATCGGAAAGGTCGTGGCATAGATCGTGGTCTCGGTCGGGCCATAGCAGTTCAGGAGCCGGCCCAGGCGGGGCGCCCAGCGCGTCACGAGATCGCCGGGACAACTGTCGCCGCCGACGGTCACCGTCCGCAGGCTCGGCATGCCGTCCTCGGGCAGGAGATTGAGGATCGCCGGGGTCAGGATCGCCGTGGTCACCCCTTCGCGGCGGATCAGCGCGGCCATGGCGTCGCCGTCCATCCGCTCCTCGCGGCGGCAGATGCAGAGCGTCGCGCCGGTCGCGAGCGCGAGCCAGGTCTCCAGCACCGAGGCGTCGAAGCTGAAGGACACCGACTGGAGGATGTGGCTGCTCCGCTCCACCCCGAGCTGCTCCGCGGCGAGCAGGATGAGCCGCGCCGCCTCGCGGTGCTGGATGAGCACGCCGTTCGGCGTACCGGTCGAGCCCGACGTGTAGATCACATAGGCCAGGTTGTCCGGCCTCGCGCCGCCGTCGAAGCCCGGGACCGGCCCGGCCGCCATCCCCTCCTCCAGGAGGATGACCTCCGCGCGGCTCTCCGGGAGTTGCGCGAGGAGATGCCTCTGGGTGAGGAGCACGGACACACCCGAGTCCTCCATCATGAAAGCCAGGCGCTCGCGCGGGTGGGCCGGGTCGAGCGGCAGGTAGGCGCCGCCCGCCAGGAAGACCGCGAGCACGGCCACCACGCGCTCGACGCCCTCATCGGCCGCGATGCCCACCAGCGTCTCCGGCCGCACGCCGAGGGTGCGCAGCTCCGCGGCCAACCGCCGGCTGCGGCCGTAGAGGTCGCCGTAGGTCATGCTCTGGCCGTCGAAACGCAGCGCCACCGCGTCCGGATCTTCTTCGGCACGCGCCTGGAACAGCTCGTGAAGGCAGACCTGGCGCGCGGGCCGTGACGTGTCGTTCCATTCGCGGATCAGGAGGTCCCGTTCGGCCGCGGTGAGGATCGGCAGCTCCGTGAGCGGCAGGCCCGGGGTCTCGGAGATCCCCTCCAGAAGCGTCCGCAGATGGCCGGTGAGCCGGCGGATCGTGGCCGCGTCGAACAGGTCGGTGCTGTACTCCCAGCCGCCGGCCAGCCCGCCGGGCGCTTCGCCGAGCGTCAGGAGAAGGTCGGTCTTGGCCGAGGTGCCTTCGAGCAGGATACGCTCCATCGCCAGGTCGCCGCCGACCGTGCCGCCGGTCAGGAGGTTCTGGAGCGCGAACACCACCTGGTAGAGCGGGTTGCGCGACAGGCTGCGCTCCACGCCCAACTCCTCGACCAGGCGCTCGAACGGCAGGTCCTGGTGGGCGTAGGCGCCGAGCGCCGAGCGCCGGGTCCGGCCGAGCAGGTCGCGGAAGCTGCCTGGACCCCCGAGATCACTGAACCGGCCGCGTAGGACGAGGGTGTT
>DATANP010000677.1:0-6553 GCA_036266195.1 Thermoanaerobaculia bacterium
GCCGCGGGGTTGCCGGTGGTCTACTGCGAGTCGTCCGAGAGCGCCCTTTCCGAGCTGGTGCTGGATGGGGTCCACGGCGTCCGGACCGCTCCTGACCCGGATTCGCTGGCCGCCGCGATCGAGAGTCTCCTGACGGATGAGCCCCGGCGGCTACGGATGGCCGTGGCCGCCCGCCGCCATGCCGAGGATTTCGACTGGTCGGCCGTGGCCGCGCGGATGGAAGAGGTGTTCCGCCGGGTCTTGTGATAGAGAATGCGCCAACTATGTTCCTGACAGATCTTCTGGGCGCGGGGCTGACGCTCCTGACCCTGCTGTTTCTCGCTCTCAACGGGTATCTCCTCGCCCGGACCTTCCTGGGCAGGCGGGCTGAGGAGGACCCCCTCGCACTGGCCATCGCGGCCCTGCTCCTCTCCACGGCGGAGGCGGTCTTCCTCGGCCTGGTCCTGGGGACCGTGGGCCTGCTGCGGGTGGACACCGGCCTCGCCCTGCTGATCCTCGTCGCCCTGATACCGCTGGTCCGGGCGCGGCGGACTGGAGAAGACCTTTGGGCTCCGGCGCGCACGCTCGGCCGGCGGACCTGGGCGCGTCTCCGCGAGCATCCGATCCTCTCGCTGATCACCGCCCACGCGGTGTTCGCCGAGGGGCTTCGGGGACTGGTCCGGCCGCCGCTGTCCTGGGATGCGATCATGTACCACCTCCTGATCACGGCCACCTGGGTCCAGGACCAGGCTCTTACGCCGGTGTTCGGGATGCACCCGACCTATTTCTATGGGCTCCAGCCGTCGAACGGCTCGGTCTGGCTCTGGTGGTGGATGGCGCCCTCGCACAGCGAGCTCTACGCGAACCTCGCCTTCTTCCCCCAGACCGCGCTGCTGGGTCTGGCGGCCGGCGGCATCGCGCGAGAGCTGGGAGCCCGCCGCCACTGGCCGCTCGCCGCCTTCTTCACGGCCCTGATGCCGGTGGTGATCCGCTTCACCGCCACTCAATATGTAGATACCTTCGTGGGCGCCTGCTTTGCCGCCGCGACCTTCTTCGCCCTGCGCTGGATGCGCGAGCCGCGCTGGGGAGACGCGGTGATGGCCGGCGCCGGCATGGGACTGACGGTCGGCGCCAAGGTGCTCGGCATCCCCTTCGGCCTGGCGCTCGGGCTGGCGATCCTTCTCGGCCGGCGCGAGTGGGGGCGCCGGCTGCCGCAGATCGGCGCCGCGCTCTTGGCGCTGGTCCTCCTCGGCGGCTTCTTCTATGCCCGGAACGCCGCGATCGGGGCCGGTCCGCTCGCGGCCCGCTGCGAAGGGACGCCCGGCGCCGCATCCGGTCCGGCCATTCCGAAGATCCCGCGGATCAACACCGTGGCCTGGATGATCGCCCATCAGCAGATCAGCTTCGCCACGCTCTCGGATGTCTTCCTGGGGGTGCCGCGCCTGGGTTCAGAGGAGATCGGCGTCGGCCCCCAGATCCTCCTGCTCCTTCCTTTCTTCCTCCTCCCCTGGCTCCTGCCGAAAGACGTCCGGCGATCCTCTTTCCTGGTCTGGAGCCAGGTCCTGATCCAGCTCGCGGTCTGGGCCACGGTCCCCTACGGCAGCTCGGGGCATGTCTTTGCCAACGTCCGCTACCTGGACGGCGCCCTGGCCCTGATGTTCGCCGGGGCGGTGGCGGTCGGCGAGCGCTTCGTACCCGACCCGGCCCTGCGAGCCCTGGCGCTGCTCTTCGCGGTCCAGGACCTCCTCATGCTGCACACCGAGATGCCGCGCACGGTCCGGGTGGTGCTGGCCCTGTTCGACATCGGCCTCGTGATCTGGGCCGTCTCCCCCGGTCTCCGCGGATTCACGAAGAGGCGGGCCCGGGAGCTGGCCGTGGCCGGGGTCATAGCCGTGCTCGTAGCGGCTCCCTACCTGGGCCGGTTCCGGGTGAAGGACCGCGAGCGCGCCTTCCGCTCCGAGTACACGGCCCACAAGACGGCGGCCTTCCTGTTCGCGCCGGGCTGGGGATGGCTCGACAAGAACGGTGAGGACGGCACGGTCGCGGTGATCGGCGCGCCGAGCAACTTCTTCGTCTATCCGGCCATGGGCGCGCACCTGGAGCGGCGGGCGATCTACGTGAACGTGAACCGAAAGGACTCCCGTCTGGCCACCGACTACCCCGGCTGCGATCCGCGGGTGGACCCCGATCCCCAGGCGTGGCTCGAAAACCTGCTGAAGGACGGCGTGCGCTGGGTCTACCTCCACCGGTTCCCGCAGATCGGGTTCCCGATGGAGGCGGACTGGATCTCGGCGCGGCCCGATCTGTTCGCCCTGCGCTACCAGGACAACACGAACATCATCGTGGAGTTCCTGCCGAACTCTCCGAAGCGCTGAGCCGCCGCTCCAGGATTTCGCGGTTATGCCGGGCCGCCGCGTTCTGCGGGTTGAGCGCCAACGCGCGGTCGAACCGGGCCTTCGCTTCCTGGAAATCCCCGAGCGCCAGGTAGACGCCGCCGAGGTTGCTCTGGACGTCGTCCGACCGCGGCTCCAGCGCCTCGGCCCGCAGGAAGAAGCGGAGTGCCGTCTCCCAGTCGCCCTGCCGCGCCGCGTGGTTGCCGAGGTTCAGACAGGCCAGAAAGTCCCGCGGGTTGAGAATGAACGCGGCCTTGTAGTGCTCCCGGGCCGCGTCCGGGTTGCCGCGCTCGTCCTCGATCCGCCCCAGGTTGTAATGCACCAGGTCGAGCCGGGGCTCGAACCCGATCAGGTGCGGGATCAGGAGGGCGGCCAGCACCGCGAGGACCGGGCCGGTCCGGGGCCTTTCCGAAATCCGGGCGATCGGCACCGCGGCGAGAATCATCAGGGCCGGCACCGCCGGCAGCCGGTAGCGGGAGAAGAGGAAGAAGACGACCGTCGAGAGCATCCACCCCAGGGCGAAGAGCAGGGCCGGGCCGAACGGTCCGGACTCGCGCCGCACGAGCCAGAGGCCGGCCAGGGCGAGGAGGGTGATCGCGCCGAATTCGACCCAGGCAAACCGGAGGGCCGGCGAGAGCTGGCGCACCCAGTAGTAATCGACCGCGTCCGGCCACTCGTACCAGCTCCAGAACATCCGCAGCTTCCGGAGCTGAAGGCGCAGGAAGTCGCCGGGGTGGTCCGCGGCCCAGGCGAGAGCCTTGCGCATCCAGAACGACGATACCTCGCCGGCTGACAGCTTCCTTCCCAACTCGCTCTCCGCGATCCGCACCGGCTCCTGGCGTTCGAGGGCCGGGATCTGCTTGCCGGGGACGATCGGCCGGTAGGTGCCGTCCGCCTCGGGGTTGTTGCCGATGTAGAAGTTCACCCCGCCCTGGAAGGTCGTCGGCAGGAAGTCGCCGCCGACGACCCCGTTGCGGATGGCGACCGGCAGCAACGCCAGCAAGAGGCCGCCGATCAGCGCCCCCGCTCTCCGGAGGAAGCCCTTCGAGGCAGCCAGAGGCAGGAGGAACGGCAGGAGCAGGAGCGCGTTCTCCCGCAGCAGGGCCAGGATGCCGAGGAGAACCCCCGCCGCAAACCATCGCCGGGCGGCGAGCGACCAGAGAAGGAAGGAGACTACCGCCACGGCCGCGGACTCCTTGAGGAGCTGAACGTCATGGAACAGGAACGGGCCGTAGAAGGCCGCCAGCCCGGCCGCGGCCAGTCCGACGCGCTCGCCGCCCATGATCCTTCCCGCCCGATACAGCGCCCAGCATCCGGCCACCGCCAGGGCGATCTGAACGAGATAGACCGCGTCGAGGCTCCGTCCGAACACCACGTAGAGCAGCCCGAGCGCGTAGGGATAGAGCGGCGCCTGGAAAAAGACCTGCGATCCGAGCCAGTCGCCGTTCGCGATCCCCTGGGCCCAGCGGTCGTACTCCTGGCTGTCCATGGCGAGCCAGGAGAAGAACGGCTCGTCGCGCACCGCCCACCAGTGGGCGAGGCGGATCAGGAGAGCGATCGCCAGAAGGGCGAACAGCGGCCACCTGCGCTGCGGGGTCCAGGGGTCCATTCGCGATCTACTCTGGCATAGATTCGGTGCTACCATTCTCTGCCCAGAGACACACAACCAGGGAAACACACGAGAGGAACCGTCATGGCCACCGTCGAGTTCACGGGGAACTACCAGGATTTGTCCACCGACCGGGGTTACCAGTTCAAGTTCTACTGCGAAAAGTGCGGCAACGGTTACATGTCGACCTTCCAGTCGTCGAAGCTGGGCATGGCGGCTTCGGCGGCGCAGGTGGCCGGCAATCTGTTCGGGGGCCTGTTCGGGCGGGCCGCGGACACGGCTTACGAGATCCAGCGGGCGGTCGGGGGTCCGGCGCACGACGCGGCCCTGCGCGAGGCGGTCGCCGAGATCCGGCCGATGTTCAAGCAGTGCACCCGCTGCGGCCAGTGGGTCTGCGAGCCGGTCTGCTACAACAAGAAGGCACAACTCTGCGAGGCCTGCGCTCCGGACATGGATGAGGAGATCGCCGCCGCCCAGGCCGCGGCCGCCCGCGACCAGGCCTTCGAGAAGGCCCGCGACGTGAACTGGATGAAGGGCCGGGACCTGAGCGAGGTCAAGGGGGCCCAGGGCGCGACCTGCGTCTCCTGCGGCGCCAAGACGGGCACCGCCAAGTTCTGCCCCGAGTGCGGCACCCCGACCGCCCCGGCGAAGCGCCAGTGCGGGAGCTGCGGCACCGAGTTGGAGGGCAGCCCGAAGTTCTGCCCCGAGTGCGGCGGCAGGGTCTAGCTAGGGCCTCCAACTTGAGGTGCCAGATTGGTACCTCAAAGATGGGTACCTCAAGTTGGAGCCTGTCATCAGCTCCCGGACCCCACCGGCTCCGTTTCGAACTCGACGACCGAGTCGAGAAAGCTCAGGGCCTTCGTCAGGCTGGTGCCGGCCAGGGCATCCAGGAAGCGCTTGAGTGCCGGCGAGCGGTCCACCCGGTCTGCGTAGCGGTTCGAGAGCCAGATCAGGAGGAGCGCCGCGGCCAGGCCGAAGAGCACGTTGGCCGCCACCCACAGAAGGAAGGACTGGTCCTTGGCGCCGGCCGCTCCCAGGATCATCCACAGGTCGACTCCGAAGAGCCCCTCGAACAGCACGACCAGGACCGGGAGCCACAGGACGAGCGAGAGGATCATCGTCCACTTCGTAGCACGGAGGCGCAGGATCCGGAGCTTCCCGATCTCCTTCTGGACCGCCACCACCGGGAGGCTGTAGTGGAGACCCGCGACCAGGGCGAGCTGGCGGATGCAGGCGCCCAGGTAGGCGATGGCGCCGAGGTCGAGGAGCACCGCGGGCACGAGGAATCTCGCCTCCCGCAGGTGGCCGGCGATGAAGTCGCCCAGCCAGACCACCGCCACCACCGTCAGGACAAGCTCGAAGGCCACTCCCCAGACGAGACGCCGCAGCCTCGTCTTTGCCTTCGAGATCTGGATCTCGCGGATGGCGGTCGTATTCAGGCGAATGGCCTGGTCGAGCTTCGCGTCCTGCTCGGCCAGGCGGATTTTCAGGTCGTCGAGGTTCATGACTGTCTCCTTTATGCGGCGTCGCGCTCTTCCCGGAGCCGGTTTTTGATCCGGTTGATCCGGGTCCCTACATTCGTGACCGAGATGCCGAGGATCTCCGCGATCTCCGCGTGGCTGTAACCCTCCAGGTAGAGGATCAGGAGCGCCCGGCTCATCTCGTCGAGTCTCGAAACGAGTTGCTGCACCAGCCGGAAGTCGTCCCCCGCCTCCCCCAGAGCTGAAACGTCGAGGATGTCCGCCTCGAGCGCCACCGTCTCCCGGCCGCGGCGCGTCCGACTGCGCAGCGACGAGATGGCGACGTTCATCCCGATCCGGTACATCCAGGTCGAGAACTTCAGCCGCTCGTCGTACCGGGGAAACGAGCGCCAGAGCTGGACCACGATCTCCTGCACCAGGTCGCGCCGGTCCTCGGGATCGGCGCAGTAGGCGCTGGCGATCTTGTACAGGATCCGCTTGTGCTCCTCGAGGAGCGCTACAAACCGTTCATCCCCGGCTGGCTTCGTCATCGCTGGCCCCCATTCCGGCTTCCACTCCATGATTCGCCGGAGGAGCGTGAAGCATCACACCCGGGCCCGCGACGAGCCGGGCGGGTCTAGGAGGAGCGGCGTCCGGCCAGCCGCCGGATCACGTACGGCAGCGCCAGCAGGCCCAGGCCGACCGCGAACCAGAGGGTGGCGGCGCGGATGATGAGCGTCGCCGAGGCGGCGGTCGCGGTGTCGAGGCCCTGGGAGTGGAGGAGGGCCGTGAGCGAGCCCTCGGCGGCGAGGAGGCCTCCGGGGAGCATCGAGAGCGAGCCCAGGCAGGTCGAGACCGTGTAGTTGAAGAGCGCCGCCAGCAGGCTCGCCTGCGGCGCGTACTGGCGGACGACCAGGAAGAAGCCGACTCCCTCGGCGGCCCAGGCCGGCGTTGCCAGCGCCAGGGCGAGGATCAGGAGGCCCGGCGAGAGGAGCTGTCTCAGGTTCGCGTACATCTCCTCCAGCACGTGCATCCGGGGCCCCACCTTCGGCAGCTTATCCAGCAGCCGGAAGAGGAGCTCCGCGCCGCGCTGCCAGGTCAGGAGGAGGATG
>DATANP010000678.1:0-13221 GCA_036266195.1 Thermoanaerobaculia bacterium
CTCCTCCCAGCGCACCCGCGGCAGGTCGAGGAACTGCCCGAAGTCCGCCAGGAAGTCGCGGTAGAACGGGACGCGGCCGGTCTTCTCTCCCGGTCTCCCCGAGCGGGCCTCTTCGATCAGCTCGAAGAAGCTCTGCTGGTAACGGCCATAGAGGACGTAGAGGACCAGGTCCCGATAGAGCCCGAGGTCCTCGCGCCCGGGTTTGGCGCCGGCGAAGCGCTCTCTCAGGGAGGCCGCCAGCTCCTCGGCCCGCGCCTGGATGCCGGGCACGTTCGGGTTGCGCTCCTCGCCGCGCGCGTGCCACACCACGTCGAAGGGGGTGAAGGCGTCGCCGAGGACCTGCCGCTCCCACGTCAGGCGCTCGGGGCCGAACGGGTTGCCCTGGGCCAGCCCGGAGATCGCCTCCAGGGTCTCCCGTTCGCGGTCGGTCAGGTCTGTCATGGCTCGTGACATCCAGTGCACCCCGACTCTACACCGGATGTCCGGTCCCAGGACCTGGAGATCTCCTCTCAGGGGGAAATGGCCCTGGCACGGCGATGGCTCTGGAGAGAGGCGTGAGATACCGCTCGTGGCTCCTTGTCCTGCCCGCTCTGCCCGCCTTTGCCTTGGGCGGCTGGCTGGAGCTGGACCGCGCGGCCGTGGCGCGGGGCGAGGTCTGGCGCCTGCTCACCGGGCACTGGACGCACTGGACGGTCGATCACCTGGTCTGGGACTCTCTGGGGTTCGTGGTGCTGGCCGTGCTCTGCGAGACCCGGGTCTCACGCGGACGGCTCCTCCTCGGGGTGGCGGGATCGGCACTGGCCGTCTCGGCCGGCGTCTGGTTCCTGCCGGAGATCGAACACATCGCTCGATACCGGGGGCTGTCAGGCATCGATTCGGCTCTGTTCGTGCTGCTCGCGGTGAGCCTGATGCGGGAAAGGCCGCTGGCCGGGCTGGCGCTCGCGGCGTTCCTGGGCAAGTCGGCCTGGGAGGTTGCGACGGGCTCCACCCTGTTCGTGCAGACGGGCTCCTTCGTGCCCGTGCCGCTGGCTCATCTGGTCGGGGGAGCCTGGGGACTGATCCTGGGAATCGCCGGCCGCCCACCCACGAGCATGGCAAGGCTTCGGTGTGGCGGCCGGCGACTCCCGAGGGTCAGCCGGGGACGCAGCGGCAACAGTCCGGCGGTGTCAGGGCCGGGTGCTGCCCCGTAGGGCAGGCCGCGCAGCGGACGTTGTCGCAACTGTTGAGGCTGGTGTCGAGTGCGACGCACTTGCAGCAGTTCGGCGGCTTGAGGGCCGGCGTCTGCCCGTCCGGGCAGGCGGCGCAGCGCACGGTCGAGCAGTCGACCTTGGCCGCGTCGGTCGCCGTGCCCATCGAGCCCGAGCCCGACGACGTCCCGCCCGTGCTGGACGTATCGGTCGTGGCCGTGCCGCTCGACCCGCCCATGGTGCCCTCGGTGCCGGTCTGACCCGTGCCGGTGCCCGTACAGGCCCCCAGCGCGAGGAGAGCGGCGAACAATATCGCCGACATCACTAGAATCCACGATCTCTTCATGAGACCTCCTCTCTCTGCCACGCTCGTGTTCTAGAGCCTTTTGATTCTGAGATTTCGGAACGAGACCCGCGAACCGGGCCCGTAGCACTGCAGTCCGATGTAGCCCCGCGCCTGGCGGCCCAGGGGATCGCCGTCGAAGCGGCTGACCGCCTCGCCGTTGAGCCAGACCGCGATCTCGCGGCCGCGGGCCCGGATCTGGAAGGTGTTCCACTCGCCCACGGCGCGGCTGGCCAGGGTCGTGGCCGGCGCCAGGCCGTAGATCGCGCCCGTGAGGTGGAAGGAGTCGCCCGAGACGCCCGCCTCCGGCGCCATGCCGCGGTCGTCGATCTGGATCTCGTAGCCCAGGTCCACGGCCGGTTTCCAGTCCTTGTCCGGATTGCCGACGCCGAGCTCCGGGATGCGCAGGAAGACGCCCGAGTTGTCGTTTCGGCCGGAGGCCCGCCAGTCCACCTTGAGCACGAAGTCGCCGAAGGCCTCCCGGGTGTACCACAGGAGGCCGGGGCCGCCGTCCGACTGCGCTTCGCCCTCGAGGAAATGGAAGCCGCCATGTCCCGCCGTCCGCCAGTGCTCCGGCTCCAGGGAGATCACCTCGAAGCCTTCCTCGCGGATGTCGGACAGGTCGGTCCGCCGATCCTCCAGAACGTCGGTATCTCGCATGCTGGTCTCCTTTCGTCTTTCAGGCAGAGCGAGGCCCTGCTGCCTGGGAGGCAAGCAAGAGACGGGCCGGCTAGCGGAGGGCGGCCTGGAGGATGGCTTCCTGGAGGGTCTGGAGACTGATGGGCTTGGTCAGGTGCGCGGTGAAGCCGGCCTCCCGGCTGCGCCGGATGTCCTCGTCCATGCCGTAGCCGGAGAGCGCGATGCCAGGCAGGCCATGGCGGCCGGAGAGCTCGCGCATCAGGTCGAGCCCGCTGCCGTCCGGCAGCCCGAGGTCGCTGATCACGAGGTCGAGGCCGCCGTCCTCCCGCTCGGCCGCCTCGCGCGCCTCGGCCAGGGAGCGGGCGACAGTGACCTCGTGGCCCATGTCGCGGAGCAGGTCGGCCATGGCCTCGGCCGTGTCGATGTGGTCCTCGACCAGGAGGAGACGAAGGTTGCGCTGGAAGGCCGGGGGTGACTGGACGAATCCCGCCAGGGTCTCGTCCAGGTCGCCCTCGGGCACGCCCGCGGGCAGGCGGATGGTGAAGGTCGCTCCCCGGCCGGCCCCCGGGCTGGCCGCGGTGAGGTCGCCGCCGTGCAGGCGGATGATGGCGCGGCTCACCGCGAGCCCGAGCCCCAGGCCGCCGAAGCGGCGCGTGATGCCCCGGCCCGCCTGTTCGAAGGCGCCGAAGATCCGCGGCAGGACCTCGGGATCGATGCCCATGCCCGTGTCCTGGACCTCGATGACGGTCTCGCGGCCGGCCGGACGTGAGCGGACGGTGATGGTCCCGGTCTCCGGGGTGAACTTGACGGCGTTGTTGAGCAGGTTCCAGAAGACCTGGGTCAGGCGCGGCGCGTCGGCCCAGGCCAGGAGCGAGCCCGGATGGAGGTCGGTCTCCAGGCGCAGCCCCTTGGAGGCGATCTCCGGCCGCGAGGCGCGCAGGGCGTGCGCCAGCACGTCGCCCAGGTCCACCGCCCCGCGCCGCAGCTCGAGCTTGCCGCTGGTCACGCGGGTAAGGTCGAGCAGGTCGTCGATCAGCCGCGATTCCAGCTCCACGTTGCGCCGTACCAGGTTGAGCTGGCCGCGCAGCCAGTCGGGCACCCGGTCGTCGCGCTCCAGGCTGGAGACCAGGACCAGGACCGGGGTCAGCGGCGTGCGCAGCTCGTGGCTCAGGGTGGCGAGAAAGCGGTCCTTGGCCTCGCTGGCGGCCTTGAGCTCCTCTTCCACCCGCTTGCGGTCGCTGATGTCGACCGTGCTCCCCACCACCCGGACGGGCCGCCCGGTCTCGTCGCGCAGGATCAGGCCGCGGTCCCAGACGTGGACCCAGTGGCCGTCCCGGTGCCGCATGCGGTACTCGGCGCTGAACAGCGGCTCGCCGCTGTCCAGGGATGCGTAGACGGAGGTGCTCGCGGCCTCCCAGTCCTCCGGATGGATCTGCTGCGTCCACCACCCCACCACGTGGTCGACGTCCTCGGGGTGGTGGCCGAGCAGCCCGAGGAGGCCCTGGGAGCGGCGGACGCGGTCCGGGATCACGTCCCAGTCGTAGACCACGCCGCTGATCGCCTCGCTCGCCAGGCGGAAGCGCTCCTCGCTCTCGCGCAGGGCGGCCTCGGCGCGCTTGCGGCTCTCGAACGCCTCGGCCGCCATGTGGGCCTCGGCGAGCAACTCCTTCTCGCGCTCGGCGGCCTGGCGGCGCTCCCGTGCCTCGCGCAGGCGGAGGTCCACGCGGCAACACAGCTCCCGGTCGTCGAAGGGCTCGACGAGGAAGTCGACCGCGCCTCCCTGGAGCGCCTCCATGCAGGTCTCGCGGACCGGTCCGAAGACGAGGGTCGGCACCGCCTCCAGGAGCGGGGCCAGCTCGCCATGCGGGACCACGGCCGCCAGCACCAGGTCCGGGCGCTGCTCGCGGAGGTGCGCGAGCGCCTCCTCCACGCCGGGGACCTCGTCCACGCCCAGGCCGGCGAGCGCCGCGCGCAGGCGCGCCCGCCGGTTCGCGTCCGGCACCGCGATCAGGACCCGCCCGGTTTCCGACATCTCCTGCGGCAGGGTCAGCTCCTCGCCGTTTCCTGGGCGGCGCGGGTGGCGGCGACCTGCTGGATGGCTGCCTCCAGGGCCTGCAGGTTGACCGGTTTCGTCAGGTGCTGCTCGAAACCGGCCTCCCGGCTGCGGCGGATGTCGTCCTCCATGCCGTAGCCGGAGAGCGCGATGCCGCGGAGCTGGTAGCGCTGCGAGAGGCTGCGCATGAGGTCCTGGCCGGAGCCATCCGGCAAGCCGAGGTCGCTCACGACGAGGTCGAGGTCGCCCTTGTCGGCCAGGTCGAGGGCCTGGGCGATCGTGGCCGCGACCCGCACGCGGTGGCCCTGCATGCGCAGCAGGTCGGCGAGCGCGCTGGCGGTGTCGGAGTGGTCCTCGACCAGGAGGATGCGCAGGTGCGCCGGAGCCTGGCCGGAGATCCTCGCGGGCGGCGCCACCGCCGGCTCCGTGCTCTCTGCCCGCCGTGGCCCGACCGGCAACTGAACCAGGAAGGTGGTGCCCCGCTCCCGGCCCTCGCTGGACACGGAGATGGAGCCGCCGTGCAGCTCGACGATCGTCCTGGAGATGGCGAGCCCGAGGCCGAGGCCGCCGTAGCGCCGCGTCACGCTCGCCTCGCCCTGCTCGAAGGCGTCGAAGATCCGCGGCAGGACCTCGGGGTCGATCCCCACCCCTGTGTCGGAGACCTCGACGACGAAGCGGCCGGGCGCCTCCCGCCGCGAGCGCACCGCGATCGTCGCCCCTTCGGGCGTGAATTTGACCGCGTTGTTGAGGAGGTTCCAGAACACCTGGGTCAGGCGCGGGGCGTCGCCCCAGATGTGATGGTCCTCGTCCGCGAGCTCGACCACGATCCGGCGGCGGCCGGTGGCCATCTCCTCGGCGCACGAGGTCTGGACGGCGTGCTCGATCACGGCCCGCAGGTCCACGTCGCGGCGGTCGAGCTGGAGCTTGCCGCTGGAGACGCGGGTGAGGTCGAGCAGGTCGTCGATCAGCCGGGCCTCCAGCTCGACGTTGCGCCGCACCATGCTGATCGCGCCGCGCAGCTCGGGGGGCAGGCGGTCGCTCTCTTCGAGCGCCGAGATCAGGGCCAGCACCGGGGTCAGCGGAGTCCGCAGCTCGTGGCTCAGCGTGGCCAGGAAGTGGTCCTTGGCCAGGTTCATCTCCTCCGCCGCCGCCCAGGCCTGCTTGAGCTGCTCGCTCTTCTTCTGTTCGGTGAGGTCGGTGACCACCATGCACAGCACCGGCTCGCCCGGCTCGTCCAGCGGCAGCTCGCTGAAGGCGACGTAGGCCGGAAGCCGCGAGCCGTCGCCGGTCTCGAGCAGGATCTCGCCCTGCCCCTGGCCTCCCGGGCGCAGGAGCTCGGCGAAGGCGCCGCGGCTCGCTTCGCTGACGTGGCGCTCGATGTGGGAGCCGATGAGGCTCTCGAGCGGCAGCTTGAGCATGGAGGAGAAGCAGGCGTTGCAGTAGAGCACGAGTCCTTCGGCGGTGAGGGTGACGGCGCCCTGCCGCATGCCTTCGATCATCAGGCGGTAGGGGCGGTCGGCGCTCTTCAGGGTGTAGACCCTCTCGCCGCGGCTCTCGGTCACCACCAGGGCATCCACCTCTCCATGGCGGATGGCTCTCAGCGTCTCCTCCGCCTCCTCCAGGCGCAGGCGCAGCTCCTCCACGTCCATTTTCATGGTCATGCAGGTCCCTCGCATCAAGGTTGGGGGGCAAGCCCGAGCGCCGCCGAGAGGCGCTCGGGATCGGACAGGTTGCCAACGAAACGGCGGAACGGCAGCGGGGAGACCCGGACGAGCGTCGGCGTCGCCAGGATGCGCTGCTCGTCGGCCAACGCCGGCTGCTGGTAGACGTCGATCACTTCCAGCGAGTACCGGCCCTTCAGGAACTTGTCGCAGAACATCCGGATGCTGGCGACGGCTCGGCTGCAGACCGGCGTGGCGCCGGTCACGAAGAGCCGCAACGAGTAGCGCACCGGCTCTTCGGCGGCAGGCTTCGTGAGAGGCTGAGCTTCGCCCGGCATCGGCGATCAGCTCCGCGCCCGGACATCCAACCCCACCAGCACACGCTCCGAATTCGAAAGGTCACCGATGATCTTGCGGATCGGCTCCGGCAGCCGGCGGACCAGGGTCGGGATCGCCAGGATCTGGTCGCTGCGCGCCAGCTTCGGGTCCTGGACGAGGTCGACGACCTCGATCCGGTACTTGCCTGCCAGGTGCTCTTCGCAGAAGCGCTTGAGGTTGGCGATCGCCGCCACCGACTTCGGCGTCTGGCCCGCGACGTAGAGCTTCAGATCGTAGAAATCGCCGGCTTCGGGGGACGGCTCCTGCGGCAGTGTGTGATTCCTCGGGCTCATGCTCGTCCCTCCTCCTCCGGCAGCGTGCCGACCGTCGGCGCCGCCCTTCGGGCCTTGGCCATTTCCTTCCTGGCTTCGAGGAGAGTCTCCTCACGCGCCATCTCCTGCTCGAGGCTCTTCCTGGCCTCGTCCTGCTCGCTCTCGAACTCGAGGCGCATGGCGGCGATCCGCGCCTCGAGCGCCTGCTTCTTGCGGTCCAGCTCCCGCCTGCGGTGCTCGATCTCCTGCTGGCGCACGATCGCCGCGGCCTTTTCCTTCGCCTCCTGCGCCAGCCGGGCCGCGCCGGTGAGCGCCCCCTCCATTCCCAGATAGGGATCGATGAGCCGGATCCCGTCCGGCGTGAGCAGCATCTCCCGCAACTGGTTCGAGTGTTCCATGCCGCGGGACTTGAGCACGTACAGGGTCCGGTTGCGCTCGCCGCTGGTCTCGTTCTCCCGCACCAGAAGCCAGGTGTCCATGAGCGAGGATACACCCACCTCCGTCTGCTCCATCTCCTCGGTGTGGGTCAGGCTGGTGAACATCGCGGTGATCACGTTGGCCTTCAGGAAGTCGATCAGCCGCATCAGCATACTCTTGACCTCCTCCTCGTTGCCCACGGAGAGGAAGTTGGTGACCGGGTCCACGACCACGATCCGCGGCTCGAAGTCGCGGATGATCTTGTACATGGTGACCAGGTGCCGCTCGAGGCCGTGCAGGGTGGGACGGGCGGCATGGAACAGCAGCAGGCCGTCGTCCACCCAGGGCTGGAGGTCGACGCCGATCGAGCGCATGTTGCGCACGAGCTGGTTGCGGGACTCCTCGAAGGCGAAGTAGACGCAGCGTTCGCCACGCTGGCAGGCGGCGTGGACGAAATGGGAGGCCAGGCTGGTCTTGCCCGTGCCCGCCCGCCCGGACACCAGGACGCTGCTGCCGCGGTAGTACCCTTTGCCCTCCAGCATCCGGTCGAGCCCGGGCACGCCCGAGGAGACGCGCTCGGTCGAGGCGGGATGGTCGAGCGAGAGGGAGGTGACCGGCAGCACCTCGATGCCGCGCTCGTCGATCAGGAACGGGTACTCATTGGTGCCGTGCAGGCTGCCGCGGTACTTGACCACCCGCAGCCGGCGCGTGGCGAGTTGGTCGGTGACGCGGTGGTCGAGGAGGATCACACAGTCGGAAACGTACTCCTCCAGGCCGTGGCGGGTGAGGCTCCCGTCCCCCCGCTCGCCGGTGATCACGGCGGTGACGCCGCGGTCCTTGAGCCAGCGGAAGAGCCGGCGCAGCTCGGAGCGCAGGACCGCCTCGTTCTGGAGCCCGCCGAAGAGGACCTCCAGCGTGTCCAGCACCACCCGCCTGGCGCCGATCGAGTCGATCGCGAAGCCCAGGCGGATGAAGAGGCCTTCAAGGTCGTACTCGCCGGTCTCCTCGATCTCGCTGCGCTCGACGTGCACGTAGTCGACGACGATCTTCTCCTGGGCCACGAGCTCGTCGAGGTCGAAGCCCAGGGAGCGCACGTTGTCGGTGAGCTCCTCGACCCCCTCCTCGAAGCTCATGAAGACGCCCGGCTCACCGAGCTCGGTCGCGCCGCGCACCAGGAACTCCATCGCCATGAGGGTCTTGCCGCAGCCGGCGCTGCCGCAGATCAGGGTCGGCCGGCCCGCGGGCAAGCCGCCGCCCGTGATCTCGTCGAGGCCGGCGATGCCGGTCGGCGCCTTGCGGATGCCCGCGGGCGCGGTGAAATCGTGGTAGGCAATCGGTTGAGCCATCGCGGTTCCGTCAAAGTGAGTTGGATCCAAACTCGGACCGAGTGGGTATTCTACGGTAAAACTTTCACGGCTGGGGAGCACCCGCCGCTTCCAGGATTACGGCCTCCAGCGCCTGGAAGTTGACCGGCTTGGTCAGGTGCCGGGTGAACCCGGCCTCCAGGCTGCGGCGCACGTCCTCCTCGGTGCCGTAGCCGGAGAGCGCGATGCCGCGCAGACCATACCGCGCAACCAGCTCGCGCATCAGATCCATTCCCGTTCCGTCGGGCAGGCCCAGGTCGCTGATCACCAGGTCGATCCCCTCGCCGGATTCCAGCGCGGCCTTGGCGGCGGCCAGACCGGCCGCCACCGTGCCGGCCACCCGCACCTCGTGGCCCAGGGCACGGAGCAGATCGGCCATGGCGTCGGCGGTGTCGGGATGGTCCTCGACCAGGAGGAGGCGGAGCTGGCGGGTGATCCGGGGCACCGGCCCGGGCCCGGCCACCGTTGAGGGTGGCAGCGGGAGCGGCGTGGGCCGGGCCTCGGCCGGCCAGCGGCCCGCCGGCAGGTGGACGCGGAAGGTCGCCCCCCGGCCGTAGCCCGCGCTCACGGCCGTGATGCGCCCGCCGTGCAGCTCGGCGATCGCCTTGCTGATCGACAGCCCCAGCCCCAGGCCGCCGAGCTTGCGGCTGACCGCCGTCTGCCCCTGCTCGAAGGCGGTGAAGATGAGCGGCAGGGAGTCGGGCTCGATGCCCATGCCCGTGTCCTTGACCTCCACCACCAGCTCGATCCCGTCCGGCGGCCCCCCCGATCCATCGTTCCAGCTCCGCACGTGGATGGTGCCGCCGTCCGGGGTGAACTTCACGGCGTTGCGCAGCAGGTTCCAGAAGATCTGCGTCATGCGCGGGCCGTCGCCCCACACCCGGTGCTCCGCGGCCGAGAGATCGGCCATGACCTGGAGGCGGCCGGCCTGCACCGCCTCCGCGCAGCAGATCTCGATGGCGTGCTCCACCACGGCCCGGACGTCGGTGATGCCGCGGTTGAGCTCCAGCCGGCCGCGGGCGATGCGGGTGAGGTCGAGCAGGTCGTCGATCAGCCGCGCCTCCAGCTCGACGTTGCGGTGGATCATGGCGAGGCGGTCGGCGACCATGCTCAGCCGGTCGTCCCCTTCGAGGCCCGAGACCAGGGCGAGCACCGGGGTGAGCGGCGTGCGCAGCTCGTGGGAGAGGGTGGCGAGGAACTGGTCCTTGGCCCGGTTGGCGGCCTCGGCGTCCTCCTTGGCCTGGCGCAGCTCCTCCTCGGTTTGCTTGCGCCCGGTCACGTCCATGACCGTGCCGATGAAGCGCACCGCGTGGCGGTCCTCTCCCTCCCCGCGGTAGAAGGTCCGGCCGCGGAGGGTGATCCAGCTCACGTTGCCGTTGGGAAAGAGCGCCCGGTACTCGCACTCGTACTCGCCCGACCCCTGCGGGTCCAGGGCCTCCTGGATCGAGCGATGGACGCGGTCCCAGTCGTCCGGATGGATACACGCCAGGAACTCGCCGTAGTCCACGTCGGCCTCGGGCGCCAGGCCGTGCATCTCCTTGCACCGCGCCGACCAGTTCATGCGCCCGGTGACCGGGTTGAAATCCCAGGTGCCGAGGCCGGTGGCGTCGACCGCCATGCGCAGGCGTTCCTGGCTATCGTGCAGGTCCTCCTCGGCCTGGCGGCGCTCGGTCACGTCGTTGGCCATGGTGACCAGGTAGCGGCGGCCGTCCGGCAGCCGGCCCGGAGCGGCCGCGGTGAAGCTCCAGATGCGGCTCTCGCCGTCCCGCGTGCGGATGACCAACTCCTCCTGCGCCAGACTTTCGCCCTCGAACAGGCGGGCGACCTGGGCTTCGGCGTGGGCGGCGGCCGGGCCGTAGGCGCGGTCGAGCCAGTCGCGGAAGGTGAGGATGTCGGCCCGGGTGTAGCCGGACAGCGCGGTCCAGGCGCGGCTCAGGGCCAGCACCTGGCCGTCCTCGGCATGCATGAGGATCGGGATGGGCGCCTCGACCACCGCATGGCGGAACTGCTCCTCGCTGCGCCGCATCGCCTCCTCGGCGTCACGCCGGGCCAGGGCGGACATCCAGGCTGCCGCCGCTGTCGTACACAGGGCGGACGCCCCCAGGGTGAGGGAGGCGGGAATCCGGTCCAGCACGGCGGCGCCAATGGAAAGCACCGCCAGAAGGATCCCGAATCCCCAGACGGCACGGCGAACGGCAAGGGGAGTCATCGTTCTGCCTTCACGGCATGTGATATGAGAATACCAGACTTTGCAACAGACCTTACAACGAGCCTTC
Source organism: Thermoanaerobaculia bacterium (assembly GCA_036266195.1). GTDB lineage: Bacteria > Acidobacteriota > Thermoanaerobaculia > Multivoradales > UBA5704 > DATMER01. The sequence continues at coordinate 10,591 of DATANP010000678.1, forward strand.
GGGCCGGAATCCCTCAGGATTCCGTGCGGCGGGCGACCTGGCGGATGGCGGATTCCAGGGCCTGCGGGCTGACGGGCTTGGTGAGATGGCGCTCGAACCCGGCCTGCCGGCTCTTGCGGAGGTCCTCCTGCATGCCGTAGCCGCTGAGCGCGATGCCGCGCAGGCCGTAGCGCGCCGACAGCTCGCGCATCAGCTCGTGGCCGCTGCCGTCCGGCAGGCCCAGGTCGCTGACCAGCAGGTCGAATTCGGACTCGACCGCCGCGGCCCGGGCCTCGGCCAGGGTGCGGGCAACGGTGACCCGGTGGCCGCGGACCTCCAGCAGGTCGGCCATGGCGTCGGCCGTGTCCTCGTGGTCCTCGACCAGCAGGATGCGCAGGCCCGCCGGAGCCGTGCCCCCGGCGTCGTCCCTGGACATCACCGCCTCGCGCCACGACGGCACCGGACGGGCGGCCACGCCCGAGCTGAGCGGCAGGCGCACGGTGAACGACGCCCCCCGGTCGCGCCCTTCGCTCACGGCTGACAGGGTGCCGCCATGAAGCTCCAGGATCGCCTTGCTGATCGCGAGGCCGAGGCCCAGGCCGCCGTAGCGCCGCGTGATGCTGCGCTGCCCCTGCTCGAAGGCGTCGAAGATCCGCGGCAGCGTCTCCGGCCCGATGCCGATGCCGTTGTCCAACACCTCGACCGCCAGCCAGCCGTCCTGGTTCCAGGAGCGCACCCGGACCGAGCCGCCCTCGGGCGTGAACTTGACCGCGTTGCGCACCAGGTTCCAGAACACCTGGGTCAGGCGCGGGCCGTCGGCCGACACCCCGTGATCCTCGGCGGACAGCACGGTCGAGAGCTGGAGCTTCTTGGACGCGAGGTCGCGGGCGCAGGTCTGGAGCGCGTGCATCAGGACCTGCCTGGCGTCGGTCGGGCCGAAGCTCAGCTCCAGCTTGCCGCGGGTGATGCGGGTGAGGTCGAGCAGGTCGTCGATCAGCCGCGCCTCCAGCTCCACGTTGCGCCGGATGACGTCGAGCTCGCGCTTCAGCCCCTTCGCGCGATCGTCCTCCTGGAGGCCCGCCACGATCGCCAGCACCGGGGTGAGCGGCGTGCGCAGCTCGTGCGACAGGGTGGCGAGGAACTGGTCCTTGGCATCGTTCGCCGCCCGCACCTCGCCGAACAGGCGGGCGTTGTCCACGGCCACGGCCGCGCGCCGCGCCAGCTCCTCGCCCAGGGCGAGGTCGGCGGGGCCGTAGACCCGCCCCGAGTCCGAGGTGGCGAGGAAGAGCACGCCGAGCGTCTGCCCGCGGGCCACCAGGGGGAGGATGAGGCTCGACCGCCGCCCGAGCCGGACGTAGATCTCCCGCAGCTCGGCGCCGAGCGGCCCGGCGGCGCTCTCCGCGGAGACCTGCGGATCGAGCCGCGGCCGGCCCGTGCGCACCACCTCCTCCAGCAGGCGCGGCGGCTCCGGGGAGGAGAGGTGGATCTCGGACAGCCGGTCGAGGAGCGGCTCCTTCTCCGGGTTCACGTGCGCCACGGCGATCCGCCGGGAGACCCGCCGCTCCTCCACCTCGAAGAGGACGCAGTCGTCGGCGATGCGGGGCACGGCCAGGTGGGCGAGGCTGGCGAGCGTGGCTTCATAGTCGAGCGACGCGGAGAGGATCTCGCTGGCTTCCGCGAGGAACGCGCTCCTCCGCTCCGCGGTCTCGGCTGCCTCCTTGGCCGCCTTGAGCTCCAGCTCGGCCTCGATGGCTTTCGAATGGCTCACGGCCTGCAACCTCGGCGGGACATGGAGGGGGCATTCTACTCTCTACGGCAGGTCGTTCCAGTTGAGCAGGGCGTTCCACACGAACCGGAAGTCCGACAGGTTCAGGTACCGGTGGAGCGGGTTGAAGGAGAACAGGATCACCCTCCCCTGGCCTGACGGCACGTCCAGGATCGCCGGCTTGCCGTCCACCGCGCCCGTGTCCTTGATCAGGCCGGAGAGCACCAGGCGGTCGTCCTCCTTCGCGGCGGGCGCCTCGGGCTTGTTGTTCGCGGCGGGGGGCTCATCCGGAAGATCCGCGTCCTCCACCTCGATCGGCTCCTCCTTCTTCGGCGGCTCCTCCTCGCCCACCTTCTTGGTGCCGAACTGCATCACCACCCAGCCGCGGTCGCGGTCGGCCACGTCATAGATCGGGCCGTTGCCGCGGAAGACGCTGGTCCGCTCCTCGAAACCATAGGCGATCGGGTGCTCCGGCCGCAGCACCTTGGCCCGCACCTCGGAGCCCGGCGTGTTCGGCCCGCCCGAGGCCGCCACCCGGCGCACCATGCCGCCCTCGACCGGCACGACTCCGGCGTTGTCCAGCGCCACCAGCACCCCGCCCTTCTCCACGAAGCGGCGCAGGTTGATCAGCCCCTCCAGCCCCATGCCGCCGGTGATGTCGTCCGCGCCGTCCGGAATGCCCTGGCTCGGAAAAGCGTCGCTCTTCGAGAAGGGCAGCGGACCGTTGGCCGGATCGATGCCGAAGACCGCGTCCGAGAAACCCTCGAACTGGTTCGGGAACAGGATCACGTCGAAGCGATTCTCCAGGCCGCCCCGCCGCAGGTCGGCGTCGGCAATCAGGGTGTAGTCCAGCCCCTCCTGGTCCAGCGTGTAGCGCGCCCACCCGG
>DATANP010000679.1:0-4350 GCA_036266195.1 Thermoanaerobaculia bacterium
AACAGTGTGAGATATCCGCTGCTCGAAGGGGTCACGGCGGTGACGTTGACCGACAGGGCGACAGCCGTGGATGGGATGCCGCACTGGCCGGCAGCCGAGAAGGTCCGCGTCTGTTCCACGTAGAGCACGGGCCCGCCGTACGGACCATCAGGACTCCGGGTATCGAGCAGCCGGCAGGGGGTGAGGGTGAAGAAATCCCTGGGTGCGGGTGGTATGCCGTAGAGATAGAAGGCCGCCGTCCGGTCGTCCGAATTGAGCGCAGCGCCCCGTGCGTCATCGTGAAAGGTAGCCCGCATGATGGCTTGGTTGAGGGTTGGACTCGTACAGGAACCAGATCTGCTGTCGTCGCAGGAATGGCCGATGCCCAGCGTGTGGCCGAGCTCGTGCGCGAAGAGCTGCTCCGCCTTCTTGCCACCAATGCTGTCGTCGAGGAAACAGGCGATGCCATTGTTGGTCACGATATCGGCGTTCACGATCCGGGCGGGAGTTGTGCTGTCGTCAATCCAGGTCCCTCCGACCGCCAGGACGCCCTCTCCGGTCCCGGGGTAGGGGCAAGAGAACGCCCCCGGTGCGTCGTCGTTCGGGTCGTCGAAGAGAATCGCGTTGACCGTGTCCTGGGTCGTAAAACCGTTTGTTGTAGTGGTCGTCCCTGCGTAGACGTAGGCGATCTTGGAATCCGGGTCGTCGTTCCATGCCGCGATCGCCGTCTGGAATTCCGCAAAGCCGCCTCCCGTAAGCCCGGGCTGACCATCCTCGTGGGCGTACCAATTCACGCTTTCGCCGGCATCGAACTCGAACCAGCGCTGGTGGACACCGCCAAGGAGCGTGAAATGAGGGCGGGCGTGGCGGCAACCTGGTAGTCGGTCTGGACCCGCATGCCGCGGGCGCGGGCGGCCACCCAGCGGGCAAAGCGGTCGAAGTCCCGCAGGGGCTCGGCAACCGGAGTCTCGTCTGGCCGCGCAATGCCTTCGGCTTCGGAGAGGTTGCGCAGGGCGAGGCGATGCCCGTCGGCGCGGATCTCGTGGAAGGCTCCGAGCATGAGATGGAGGATGCCGTAGGTGCCGTCCGCGCGGGGGGAGAGGAACAGCAGGGCGCGCTCGCCCGGTTCGAAGCGGGGCGCGCCCCAGATCCAGAGCGTCAGTCCATCGACCCGCGCTCCACCGGGCACGCGCACCGTGATCTGCTGGCCGGACGCCATCGGCCCCTTGAGCACTCTTTCGACCCACGCTCGATAGCCAGTGAACGGCCGCGCGCCGTCCTGGCCGGGACCGGAGCCCTGGATCTCGACCACGGCGATCACCGGCGCCTGATCGACCAGGGCCTCGTCGGTCATCGACACATAGGAGGTCGCTGAAACGGGGAAAGAGGTGAGGAACGGCAGCAATGCGAGTGCGAGATGGCGGACGGTTCGCATCGAGATCTCCTTGGCTGAGCCTTTATTCTCTCACCGACTCAACAAACCATCCCTTCCTACACCGTGCACCGTGCGCGGCCAGTATGGTCCGGGCGAGATGAACGGCGAGCGCGTGCCGGGCTATCGCGAAAAGCCGAACGTATCGCCGACGTCCGGCGTCGAGACCTGGGGTAGTCTATCGCCGATCAATCGCCTCCCTCCGGTGAGCGCAACTCGGAATAGAGATCGCCACTGCCCGCCGGGGTGAGGGCACCTAGGGCCGCTATGTCGCGACTCAAGGTTCCTGTTGCAACTCGAGCCCCCCTGTTGCAACTCAAACTCCCCTGTTGCGATTCAAGGTTCCTTGTTGCAATGCAAGCTCCCCTGTTGCGTTGCAACCTTCCCTGTTGCGAGTCCACCTTCTCTGTTGCAATGCAACCTCCCGTGTTGCGAGTCAACCTCCCTTGTTGCAGTGTCAACTTCTCCGTCGCAATGCGACCTCCCCTGTTGCGACTTCATCTTACCTGTTGCAATGCACCCTCCCCTGTTGCAATGCAACTTCCCCAGTTGCAATGTCACCTCCCCTGTTGCAATGCAACCCACCCTGTCGCCATGTCACCTCCCCTGTTGCGATGTCACCCCCGGTGTTGCGACTCCACCTTCCGCCGGCTCCGCGGCCCCTGGTTTGCATGGCGGAAGCGGCATGAACAGGCACGGACTTTCCTTCATCCTGCTCCCGGCTCTCGCGCTTCTGGCGGGACCGGCTTGCGCCGAGGTCGGAATCGCCGGCACGGCTGGGACTCTCGGGGCCGGTATCGAGATGACTTTCGGCGGATCGCAGCAGATCCAGGGCCGGATCGGCATCCACGGCTATAACTACTCGGACCGCCGCGAGGTGAGCGACATCGAGTACGACGCGGAGGCCGACCTTCGCACCGCGACCGGATTCCTCGACTGGCACCCGGGGGGCCGCGGGTTCCGGCTCACCGGCGGGCTGGTCTACAACGGGACGGACGTCACCGGGCGCAGCCTGCCTCCCGCGTCCGGCTTCTACGACCTCGGCGGCGTGCCGGTGCCGGCCTCCATTCTCGGGACGCTGGACGCGGACGTGGATTTCGACCCGATCGTCCCCTACGCCGGCCTTGGATGGGGCCGCGCGCCGGGGTCGGGCAGCGGCTTCGGGTTGACGCTCGACTTCGGGGTGATGTTCCAGGGCGAAGGCGAGGTCACGCTCACGCCCCGGATCCCGGCCGGCAGCCCGCTCAACGATCCGCTCGCCCGGCAGGCGCTCCAGGTCCTCCTCGACCGCGAGGAGCAGGACCTGCAGGAGGACGTGGACGACTACGACCTCTACCCGGTGGTGTCGCTCGGGATCTCATACCGCTTCTAGCCGTAGTGCTTGGTCATCGGCCAGATCCGGTCGATCGGCTCCTTGAGACCGCGGGCGATCCAGACGGGCTGGTTGTTCTCGTACGGCATGCAGTAGCCGCAGAGGATCTCCCCCGCCTGCCGCACGTCCTGGAACGCCTGGCGGTGGTCCTCCGGATCGCCGCCGATGATGATCAGGATCTCGCCCGCACCCTGCGGACCCCAGAGGAAGTAGTTGTTGTGGCCCGAGGAGGCTTTCGGGAGGCCGTACTTCCTGCCGAGCAGGTCCACGGCTCCGGCCTCGCCGTAGTTCTGCGCGAAGATCCCCGCCTTGGCTTTTTCTTCGGGCGGCAGCGTGTTGTAGACGCGGGCCACCTCGGCGACCATCTCCTCCCAGCCATGCATGTCCGCGTAGTGCTGCGGCAGAGCGCCCATCTCGTGCCGCTCGCCGGCACTCAACGGGATGCCGAGGGCTTGCGCGTAGCGGACAAAGCCCTCTTCCGACAGGACGGGCAGGGTGAGCGGCGCCGTAACCGCGCCTCCGGCGAGGAGGAGGACCGCAACGGCGGCCCGGAGCACGGGTCTCCGGATCCAGGTTTCGAACGCCACGGCTCCCGCGGCGAAGAGCGGCGGATAGGCGGGCGCCAGGTAATAGGCCTTGGAGCTCTGGGTGATCAGCACCAGGAAGGCCGCGACGTAGACCCAGGCCAGCACCCGGTATCTGGAGGATCGGAAGAGCCAGACGAGGCCGGCGAACCAGACCGGAAAGGTGAGCGGGTGCATCTGCTTGATCTGCTCGGCGAAGAAGGCGAGCGGCGATAGGGCCACGTTCTTGTGGGCCGTGGCGTTGCGGATGAACTCGGCTGTGGGCCAGCCGTGCGCGATCTGCCAGAGCACGTGCGGCAGGAAGAGGACGACGGCGAGCGCGCCGCCGATCCAGATCCAGGGCTGGCGGAGTTGCCGGCGCTCCGGGGTGAGCAGCAGGCCCGCGAACACGCCGAAGCCGAAGAAGAGAAGGCTGTGCTTGTTCTCCAGGCCCAGGCCGCAGATCAGGCCGAAGAGGAGCCAGAGCCGCGGGTTGCCCGTGTTCAGGATGCGGACGACGACGAACGCGCCGAGCGTCCAGAATAGGACGTCGAAGGAGTTCATCGACAGGATGTGGAACATGAAGAGGTAGACCGGGCCCACCACCGCGCAGAGCGCCGCGAGCGCCTGGGCGAAACGGCCGCCGCCCATCTCGCGCGCCAGAAGGCCTGCCAGGAAAATCACGGCGGCCCCGGCGAGCACCGAGGGCAGGCGCGCGGCGAGGATCGAGTCTCCGAGGAGCGTCCGCGCGAGCCGCGTGATGAGCGCGACGAGCGGCGGATGATCGACGTATCCCCAATCGAGATGCTCGCCGCAGGCGATGTAGTAGAGCTCGTCGCGGAACCAGCCGTAGCGGCCGATCACCGCGAGGTGCAGCGCGGTATAGGCCAGGGCGATCAGGCCCGCGATCCAGCGGCCGTCCTTCGGTTGGGCGGTGGTCTCGACGCTCATGGATCTCTCCTATAGGCTCGCCGCATGAAACCGCAACGGCCGCTTCCGCTCTT
>DATANP010000680.1:0-9317 GCA_036266195.1 Thermoanaerobaculia bacterium
CGAAGCGGGAGCAGAAGAATTCATACCAGTGGCCTGACCTGAGCGTTTCCGGTAGAGGCCTTGCACCGGAGATCTCCGAGGGCAGCTGGGACTCGATCCGGGATCGGATCTATACGGGGCGGGGAGCTTGATCGCGGTTGACACCAACCTCCTTGTCTATGCTCATCGCCAGGACTCTCCCTGGTTCGAGTCCGCCCGGCAAGCCTTGCGACCACTGGTCGAGGGCACGGCGACATGGGCGATACCATGGCCTTGCCTGCACGAGTTTCTCGCCATCTCCACCCATCCCAAGATTTACCAACCTCCGACGGAGTTATCACGCGCCCTGGAGCAAGTGGCGGCCCTGCTCGACTCGCCGAGCCTCATGCTGTTGAGTGAGCCCGCCGGTTATTGGCCTGTGCTCAGGCGTCTGCTCACAGCAGGGCAGGTGACCGGAGGCAAAGTCCACGATGCTCGCATTGCCGCCCTCTGCCTATGCCATGGTGTCTCCGAACTCTGGTCCGCAGATCGTGACTTCAGCCGTTTTCCAGAGTTGAAGACAAGGAATCCTCTAATCCGCTGAGGATAAACTCCCCGCTGATGACCTCTACCCCCTCCCCGACCTCCGAGCGGCTGCTCGGCCTGATCGAGGCCATGGCCGGACAGCCGGTGGTCATGCTGGTCGACCTTGTGGCCGACCTGTTCATCACTGGGACTCCCAAGCGGATCAGCCGGGAGGCTCCCGTGCTCATCCTCTCTTATGAGAGCGAGCGACTGGTACCGGGCGGCGGGGCCAACGCGGTGGCAAACGTGGCGGCACTCGGCGGACGCCCCCTGCCTATGGGAGTCGTCGGCGATGACGCTCATGGCCGCGGGCTGCTCGACGCTCTTCGGGAGCGCGGGGTTGACGTCGGGGGTGTGCTCGTCCGGCCCGGGTACCGGACTCCGACCAAGGTGCGCATCCTGGGCGGCGGACGGCATGCGATCAAGCAGCAGATCGTGCGCTACGACATCGAGCAGACCCTGGAGCTGAGCGCCGAGGATCGGAATCGCTTCGAGTCCTCTCTTCGGTCCTGGGACCGGGAGCCGAGGGTGGCGATCCTGTCCGACTACGGGTATGGCTCGGTGGTACCCGGGATGCTGCCGCTCCTCCGCTCGGCTCTCGGTTCGGAGGCCACGATCCTGTGCGACAGCCGCTACCGGTTGGGCGAGTTCCAGGGGCTGGACGGTGCGACTCCGAACCAGGAGGAGGCGGAGACGCTGCTCGGCTCCGGGTTGGACGACACGGACCGGCTGGAGGCGGGGGGCCGGGCGCTGCTCGAACGGCTCGGCGCGCGGTTCCTTCTCATCACCCAGGGCAGCCGCGGCATGAGCCTGTTCGAGGATGGCGGCTCCGCTCATCTGCCGGTCCACGGCACGGACCAGGTGGCGGATGTCACCGGCGCCGGCGATACGGTCATCGGCACCTTCGCCCTCGCTCTCGCGGCCGGGGCCACACCTCTGGAGGCCGCGCTCCTGGCCGACTATGCCGGCGGAGTCGTGGTCATGAAGATGGGGACCGCCACGCTCACGCGCGAGGAGCTGCGCCACGCGGTGGAGAGCGACGCCCGGCCCCTCGAGGAGATCCGATGGGCGAGGTCCTGACCCTCGACGCCCTCCGCGGGCGCATTCGCGATCTCAAGGCCCGGGGCAAGCGGGTCGCGTTCGCCAACGGCCATTTCGACCTGCTCCATGTGGGCCACCTGCGCTATCTCCAGGCCGCCCGCGCCGAGGGCGACGCCCTGGTGGTGGCGATCAACGACGACGACTCGGTGGCGCGCCTCAAGGGCCCGGGCCGGCCGGTGGTGCCGGCGGCCGAGCGCGCCGAGCTGCTCGCGGCCCTGGCGCCGGTGGACTTCGTGGTGGTCTTCCAGGGCGACTCGCCCGCTCCCCTGCTCGCCGAGCTGCAGCCGGACGTCCATTGCAAGGGCACCGACTACGGCTCGTCCGAGCGGGTGCCGGAGCACGCGGTGGTCCGCGCCTATGGCGGCCGCACGGCGCTGGTCGGCGATCCCAAGGACCATGCCACGAGCGACCTGATCTCGAAGGTCAAGGCCCTGCCGGCCTCCCCCCGGGAAAAAACCGGTTGAACATCCTCCTCATCCGCACCAGCGCCCTGGGCGACGTGGTGCATTGCCTGCCGGTGCTCACGGCCCTGAGACGGCACTTCCCACAGGCGAAGATCGGCTGGCTGGTCGAAGGAGTCATGGCGCCGGTGCTCGAAGGGCATCCGGATCTCAACGCCCTGCTCACCGTCCGCCTGCGGCAGTGGCGCAAGAAGCCGTTCTCGGCCGGGACCCGCGCGGAGGTGGCCGGGTTCCTGCGCGAGCTCGACCGCTTCGCCCCGGACGTGACGCTCGACCTCATGGGCAACCACAAGGCGGGGTTCCTCTCGGCGCTCACGCAGTGCGACCGCCGGATCGGCCTGGGCCGGCCCTGGCGGCGCGAGCCGTCCAGCTCGTTCTGGATCAGCGAGCCGGTCGCGCCCCGCGGCATCCATGCGGTCGATCGCGCGCTTTCCCTCCTCGACGCCCTCGGTCTCCCTCCGGAGCCCGCGGACTTCGGCGGCGCGAAGATCTTCCGGCAGGCGCCGGACGGGCCGGAGCCGGAGCCGTTCGTGCTGATTCATCCCGGCGCGGGCTGGGCGAGCAAGCGCTATCCGCCGGAGCGTTGGGGCGAAGCCGCCCGGCTGCTGCGGGAGCGCACAGGCCTGTCGACGCGGGTGCCGGTGGCGCGCGGCGAGGAGGTGCTGGCGGCCGGGGTGGAGGCGGCGAGCGGCGGCGCGGCGCGGAGGGTGCCGGCCGGCGACCTGCCGGCGCTTGCGGCTCTCCTCCGGCGGGCCCGGCTGGTGATGGGCGGCGACTCCGGTCCGACCCATCTGGCCCATGCCCTGGGCACGCCGGTGCTGATGCTCATGGGCCCGACCGATCCGGCACGACACGGTCCGTACGGCGCGCCGGAGCGGGCGCTCTGGAAGGATCTCCCCTGCGGCTTCTGCTACAAACGCTTCGACGAGCCCCGGCCCTGCCTGGCGACGATTCCGCCGGAGCGGGTGGCGGCAAAGGCGGCGGCCCTGATCCCGGATTGATCCCCGGGCGGGGAACATTCGGGATCAACCATTTGACACCTTTCTGGTAGACTCCCCCGGTAGTCCCAATGAGATGAGCACGGTTGTACCTCGCTGCACGCGGGGGCGATACGGAGATTTATGGCACCACCACCGGAAGCAGCCCGCAGACCTGCCCAGGCCGGTCCCGACAAGCTCGGGGAGATGCTGGTTCGAGGCGGGAAGATCAACCAGGCGCAGTTGCAGGAGGCACTGACCCACCAGAAGGACCAGGGCGGCCGCCTCGGCACGAACCTGGTCAAGCTGGGGTACCTGACCGAGCGCCAGCTCGTCGACGCCCTCGCCGAGCAGTTCAAGGTCCCCTCGGTCGATCTCAACAACATGGAGATCGACGAGGCGGTGGTCAAGATCATCCCCGCGGACATCGCGCGCAAGTACACGATCTTCCCGGTCACCAAGGCCGGCGCCACGGTCACGGTGGCGATGATCGACCCCACGAACGTGTTCGCGATGGACGACGTGAAGTTCATGACCGGCTACAAGGTGGAGCCGGTCGTGGCCTCGGAGACGGCGATCCGCACGGCCATCGACAAGTATTACGGCTCGACCCACGCGATCGAGCTGAAGAAGGTCATGGAGGACCTGTCGGACGAGTCCGGCGGCGACCTGGAGGTCCTGGAGGAGGAAGAGGACCTCGACCTCGCCACCCTGGAGGAGGAGTCCGAGCAGGCCCCGGTGGTCAAGCTGGTGAACCTGATCCTGACCGACGCGATCAAGCGCGGCGCCTCGGACATCCACATCGAGCCGTACGAGAAGGACTTCCGCGTCCGGTACCGGATCGACGGCCTGCTCTACGAGATGATGCGGCCCCCGCTCAAGCTCAAGGAGGCGATCACCAGCCGCTGCAAGATCATGGCGAAGCTCGACATCGCCGAGAAGCGGCTGCCCCAGGACGGCCGCATCAAGATCAAGACCAAGATCTCCGGCAAGAGCAAGGACCTGGACTACCGCGTCTCCATCCTGCCCACGCTGTTCGGCGAGAAGATCGTCATGCGCTTGCTCGACAAGGACAAGCTCATGCTCGACATGACGAAGCTGGGCTTCGAGGCCGAGTCGCTGCGCAAGTTCGAGGCCGCGATCCTCCGTCCCTACGGCATGGTGCTGGTCACCGGCCCCACCGGCTCGGGCAAGACGAACTCGCTCTACTCCGCCCTTCAGCGCATCAATACCCCGGAGGTCAACATCATGACCGCCGAGGACCCGGTGGAGTTCAACCTCTCCGGGATCAACCAGGTGCAGATGAAGGAGAACATCGGCCTCAACTTCGCGGCCTCGCTGCGCTCCTTCCTGCGCCAGGACCCGAACATCATCCTGGTGGGCGAGATCCGCGACTTCGAGACGGCCGAGGTGGCGATCAAGGCCGCCATGACCGGCCACCTCGTGCTCTCGACGCTGCACACGAACGACGCGCCGTCCACGATCAACCGGCTGATGAACATGGGCATCGAGCCGTTCCTCGTCGCCACCTCGGTCCACCTGATCGTGGCGCAGCGGCTCGTGCGGCGCATCTGCACGTTCTGCAAGGAGCCCGCGGAGCAGCCGCCGGCGGCCGTGGTCGGCGCCGGGTTCTCCGAGCACGAGGCGCGCACGCTGAAGCTCTTCCGCGGACGCGGCTGCGAGCGGTGCAGCAGCACCGGCTACAAGGGCCGAGTCGGCCTCTACGAGGTGCTGGAGGTGGAGGACGAGCTGCGGGAGATGATCCTCTCCGGCGCCAGCTCGTTCGAGCTGCGCCAGAAGGCCATTCAGCACGGCATGATGACGCTGCGCATGAGCGGACTCCAGAAGATCCGCGACGGCGTCACGACGATCGAAGAAGTGGTCCGAGAGACAGTCCTTTGAACCCCCTCTCCCCCGAAACGGGGGAGAGGGCTGGGGAGAGGGGGAACGGGATCAACTCGTCGGGGGCGTTTTCGCCTGGGTCTTCTTGACCGCGCTGAGGATGCCGATGCCGATCAGGCAGATGACGCCGACACCGATCCACATCGGGGGCGCGCCAAGGAGGTGGGCCCCCATGGCGAGGCCGATGACCAGGATGATGAAGCCGGCGAGGTAGACACCGAACGAAGATGACATGGTCGATTCCTCCTGATGGAGCACGCCGCCGCAGCGGCGTTTTCTCAGGAGGAATTCAAAAGCCGGGCCAACTCACCAGTCGAGCCGCGCGAACAGGGCGGCAAACACCTCGATCCCGTCCCACAAGTTCTGCAGCCGCAGGTTCTCGTACGCGGCGTGTTGGTTGTTGTCGTGGTTTACGATCGGCACCGCGATCATCGGAACAGGCAGGGCATCGGTGAACAGGGAGATGGGCACGCTGCCGCCGAGCATCGGGACGACGATCACGGGCTGGCCGAGCATGTCCTCCACGGTCTTCACCACCGCCTTCGAGACCGGCAGATCCATGGAGGTGCGGGCCGCGGCGTAGCCCTCGTCCCAGGTCAGGCGGACGATCCGCGGGTGCGCCAGCCGGGTCTCCGTGTCGGGCTCCTCGTGGACCACCCACCAGCCCAGGTTCTTGAGGTGGGCCTCGGTGCGTTCGCGGACCTTCGCCGGCGTCTGGTCCGGGACCAGCCGGAAGTCGATCGACGCCGAGGCCTCGGTCGGGATCGCGTTCCGCGCTCCCGCGCCGACGTCGGCGCACTTCAGGCCCCGGAGGTTCAGGGCGGGCCGCATGATGCGGTCCTGGAGCCGCTCCGAGCCGCCTTCCGTCCAGGCCAGACCGAGCTCGCGACGCAGGTCGTCCTCGACCGGCGGCATGGCCGCGGCCGCGGCCTTCTCGCTCGCGGTGAGCGGCCGGACGTCGTCCTGGAAGCCGGCGATGCGGATGTCGCCGTCCGGCCCGCGCAGGCTGGCGAGGAGGTCGACCAGCAGCGCCGCCGGGTTGGGCGCCCAGTTGCCGTAGTGCCCGCTGTGCAGGGCGCGGTTCGGGCCGTAGACGGTCATCTCGACGCCGGTCACGCCGCGGGCGCCGAAGACGACCTGCATGCGGCGGGTCTGGTGGACCGGGCCGTCGCCGAGGATCCAGGCGTCGGCGGCCAGGACATCGCGGTGCGCCTTGAGGATGTCGGGCAGGTGGGTGGAACCGGCCTCCTCCTCGCCCTCCAGGAAGATCTTGATGTTGACGGACGGCCGGACCCCGGCGGCCTTGAGAGCATCCAGGGCCGAGAGCATGGCCACGATGGGCCCCTTGTCGTCGCTCGCGGACCGGGCGTAGAGCCGCCACTCGGGGTTCAGAGGAGGCGTCGCCGTGGCGAGGTCGAGGTCCTGCGTGCCGGGGCCGCGGATGCCGGTGCGGAGAACGGGCGTCCAGGGATCGGCCCCGCCCCAGTCGGCGGCCTTCGCGGGCTGGCCGTCGTAGTGGGCGTAAAACACCACGGTCCGCTTCGCGCCCGGGGTGGCGAGCTCGCCGAAGACGGCGGGCGGGGCGTCTCCCGCGGCAAGGACGCCGACTTTGAAGCCGCGCCGCTCGAGCATGCCGACCAGATGCGCGGCGTTGATCTTGATGTCCTCGAGGTTCGAGGCCACATTGCGCAGCGCGAGCAGGCCGGCGAGCTCGCCGACGATCTCCTTCTCGTGGGCGGCCCGCCAGGAGCGGACCTGGTCACGGAGCGCGGACTGCGCCTGGGCGCCTTGCGCGGCCAGGGTCAGCGTCAGCGCGATCGCGGCAATCTTCGGGCTCATGCTCCCTCCTCCTTTCGGAGGAGGGATTCTACTACTGCACCAGCATGTCGTTGCGGGCCTCCTCCTTGAGGTGGACGGCGTGGCCGAGCAGGGCGTCGCGCACGGGCTTGCCGTTGGTGTAGGAGGCCGCCAGCTCCGCGGCATAGGCCTGCTTGAGCTTGGCGACCGCGACCGGGTGCAGCCCCTTCGCCTCCAGCACCTGCCAGCCGTCCTGGGTGTCGAACGAGGCCAGGAACGCCAGCCTCTTGGCCTTGGCGCGGTCGTGCTCGTCGATGGCACCGCGGTCGATCTCGATCGAGCCGCGGATGTTTTCGAGCGCGTTCATGACGCGCAGGAAGGCGGCGATGTTCTGGACCTCGGTCGGGTCCATGTTGATCGGCACGAGGGCGCCCGCGAACGACTTCTTGAAGGCGTCGGTGTTGTAGAAGTCGACCGCCTCCTCGATGGTGTTCACGGCGTTGTTGTGGAAGAACGGCGGGGTGTCGACCGACTCGATGCCCGGCATGGTGTTGAACCGGATCTGGCCGTTGGGGTTGCCGTAGCCCATGAAGTCGCCGGTGATGGCGTCGTAGACCGGCGCCGTGCCGAAGCCGCCGTCCGGCTTGAGGTTGCCCGGATCGATCTGGTCGGCGGGGTGGTTGGTCAGCCGGCCGACGCCGATGTCGAAGTTGCGGTTGGTGGGAGCGGCCGCGGGCGAGTTGGCGCCGGCGTTGACGTGACAGACGTTGCAGCGGGCGTTCGGGCCGTTGTGCTGCACGCGCCCGAGGTTGGCCGCCGGGTTCTTGAGCTGGATGGCCGCGATGGTCGGGTTGTCCTGCCGGCCGAGGGCGAGCTGGAAGGCCTCCATGGCGTCGAGCTCGTCGTCGGTCGGGAGGCGGAAGTCGGTGCCTGCGGTGCGGTCGAGGGACCGGGTGAAGTGCTGGACGACCGCGCCGGTGGCGAAGTCGCGCAGCGTGCCGCTGCCCGGCGCGCCGTCGCCGCCCCAGCCGGTGCGCTGGTTGGGCGGCACGGTCGAGAGGTCGCTCGCGTTGCCCGGCAGCAGGTAGCGCGACAGGCCCTCCAGGTGCGGGACGCCGCGCATCACGAACTTGTTGTCGAGGTCCTCCGTCCCGTCGGCGTTCTCGAGGATCAGGCCGAGCCCCCGCAGCAGCTTGCGCTTCTCGAAGCGCTCGCCCAGGGCGGGGTTGTTCTCGCCCACGAACAGGGGGTCGCTGTCCGGCAGCTGGGCGATGAACTCGGGATCGATGGTGAAGTTGTTCTCCGCCGGATGGCAGGTGCCGCAGGTGCGGCCGTTGCCGGCGAAGGTCTCGTTGAAGAACAGGTCGGCGCCCTTGGCGATCAGCGGGTCCAGGCTGTTGAACGGGGTGTCGGCGACGGCCGCCGGCGGGCTGAAGAGCGCTGCGAGGCGCGCGCCGGGAGAGGGCTGGCGCGGCCCATGGCTCGCCTTGGTGTAGAGGCGCTGGAAGAGGACCGGGGAGCCGAACAGGACGGTCCCCTCCTCGGGACGGACCCCCTGGCGCGTCACCGCGACCACGTCCACCTGGAAGGTCTCGAACAGGCGGCCGTCGAGGCGGGCGTCGAGCACGGCGCGGCGGCCTTCCTGCCGGAGCCGTCCCAGGCGGTGCATGAGGTCCCCGCGCTCGGGCAGGGAGCTGCGGTTCGGACCCTCCTGGTTGTCGATCAGCCAGACGTCCCAGCCCGCGGCCGGATCGAGGCCGTCGACCTCCACCCGGGCGGAGCCGCGGGTCATGTCGATCCGCGCCCGGCCCTGCCCCTGGGTGTGCTCGCTGGAGAGCCCGCGCGCCCAGCCGAGGGCGACCTGGAAGTTACGGTTGCCCCCGCTCCCCTCGTAACCGGCCTTCCAGCTCGCGTACTGGACCGCGAGCCGGTCGGCGCTGGCGAGGCGGGCCTCGGCGGGCGCCCTGTCCAGGATATCCTGCCAGTCGGACTGGGAGGGCACCGTCAGGAACGGTATCCCCAGGGCAAGTACGGCCATCGCAAGACCCGCAAAGATCCTGGCTCGGGTTCTCACAGGGCTCCTCCTGTTCCAGCCTGGAAGGGCTTGGAGTTTCTGTCGTGAGGCATCGCATTATAGCTCAGGCCTCCGGGACCCGAGCTGGGTTCGCAGGCGTTCCGCCATGACCAGGGCGTTCGGCGACTCGTGCATGGTCTCGTGGTTGCCCGGCACCAGGAGGACGTCGCAGCCGCCCCGGGCCAGGTCGATCCAGGCGATCTCCGGCCGCGGCGGGTCGATCGGCCGCCGCTCCTCGGCGCGGAAGAAGAGCATCCGGCCCGGGTACGGCCGCGGCCGGTAGGCGTACAGGGCGGCCACGTTGTTCTGGAGCACCCGCACCAGCCGCCGCGCGTTGGCCTCGTCGAAGCCCTCCGGGAGGTTGCCCGCCTTCCTGGCCTTCTCGAAGGCGTAGGAGAGCTGGTCGTCGGCCGACAGCGGCAGCAGCTCCTCGGGGGTGAGGTCGACCCGCCCGGTGAAGCC
>DATANP010000681.1:0-7219 GCA_036266195.1 Thermoanaerobaculia bacterium
AGCGTTCAGAGAGTGGAGCTTGTTGTGGTTTCGCGTGCTCGGAAAGGGAGGAAACCAGGGATGGCTCAAGGGCGGCGACCCGAACGACTTTGCTCCCCAGCCTCCGCCGCCTGGATCCGACTTCGGCAGAGCCCGGATCAAGAAGGCGGGGCAGCGCCGGTGAAAAGAGCGGAATCATGAATCACGACGCGGAGGGCATGAGCCTGCAGGAAATCTCGACCCTGTTGCAGGAGCCCTTTACCCGTGTGAAAAGGGCGATGAAGCCTTGGACCCTCGGGCGCGATTGAGCAGAGCCTGGGCCGAGATCGCCAGAGCGAGCGCGGATATCGCCGCAGCCTCAAGGGCGATGCGGCACGGGCGACGCTCCAGCAGATGATCGAAGAGAGGGCAGGTGTGGAGAAAAACGCGGATGAGCGAGGACCCGGCCGGGGCGACGGAGAGGCCGGTTAGTCCGTATAAGGGTGTTGTTGGTGGAAGGCTCTTTGAAAACTGAGGTAGTACCCCGCCGCTGCAAGGCCGGCGGCGGGTCGGCCGGAGGGGCCTGGTTTCAGGACAGGCCCCTCAACGGCCGTTCAACAGTAAGCAGAGCCTCCGGTGGTACCGCCGCAGTACACGGTCCCGCCGGTGCCGGGGCAAGTGACGGTGCAATAGGCAGTCCCCTGCCCACAGAGATCTGACGTGGTGGTAGCTCCGCCAGCCACCACCTGCAACTCAGAAGGGTTCAAGTTACGGAGGGTCTCCTTGTTGAGATGCAAACGCTTCAGTTCCTTCTTCATGAGGCTCCCTTCATGCGAGGTTGTCCGCAACAGCAGGTTGCGGCGAGGATTTAACTAAATTAGGGTGGTCTTAGTCAATGCTGCGGCAGCAGCTCGAACCGGACCTCCGCATCCCGATCCAGGTAGCCCTGGCCCGGTACGTTGACGCCCGAGGCCTTGAAGTTCCGGTGGAGGGAGACGCCCCAGATCTCCAGGGCCAGGAAAATGACCGCGAGCGCGGCGAGCACCTGCCACAGACGGCGCGGCGGATCGGCGGGAGCGGGCAGGCGCGGGCTCCAGCCGCGTCTCAGACCGGCAAGCCAGACGAGCGCGGCTCCCAGGAACGGCAGCCAGAACAGGAAGATGATCAATCCCAGGCGGACATAGCCGAAGAACAGGCCGGTCGCCACCAGGACCGACGCGGTCACCACCAGGGCCACGCCGGCCCAGCGCCTCGCGGGTCCGGGCGTGAGCAGGCAGAGGATCAGCCCGAGGAATGAGAGCGGCGCGGTGATCCAATATCCGATCTTCGAATCCGGCACGAACATGTCCACGGGCCGGCGGTGGCCGTTGAGGCCTCCGGGCCAGTCGAACTGGGTCCAGCCGAGCATCCAGGCTTCGGAGTCGAGCGCCCATTTTTTCCCCACGAGGCGCACGAACGCTCCGGGGTTCTCCCGGATCCAGGTCCAGGCCATGCGGTCGCCGTGGAGGATGAACTCCACGTGCTGCGGGTCCTTCAGATCGAGCCCGGGGTTCTGCGCCTGGGACGTCATGAAGTCGCGCGAGAAGCCGCCTTGCGCCATCGGGTTGTTCGCCAGGGCGAGGTTGATCGGACCGTAGAGCGTCAGTGGCACGAAGGTCGGCAGCGGCTCGCTGGTCTGACCCTTGTACTCCTCGTTGACCGCGTGCAGCCGGACGGCGTTGCGGATCGTCCATGGGGTGACGATCGCGATCCAGCCCAACGCCACCAGGGCCCAGGGACGCAAGGCGGCCCAGCTCCACTTCGCGCGAAACAGGCCGATCCCTACCAGGAGGACGGCCACGAGCACGGCCTCGGCGCGGGTCAGGGCCAGGGCTCCGAGAAGCAGGCCCAGGACCACGGACCAGGCCGTGCCGCTGGGCTTCCTCTCCTCTTCAGGGACGGCCAGCGGATGCTCGAAGCGGCGGGTCCAGACGAGGAGCGCGAGGAGCAGGAGCACCAGGTAGAAGCTCTCCGTGACCGGCGCGATCGAAAGGACGTCCAGGCCGAAGTGGAAGATGCCAAGGAAGGCTCCGACGAGCGCCACCGTGCGTCCGACGTAGGGCCGCGCCAGGAGGTAGAGGAGGCCGAGCGCCAGGCTGCCCAGGAGGGCCATGACCGACTTGACCGCCACGTTCGGCACCTGCGCCGAGGCCGATCCGGCGCCGAGCAGAGAGTGCAGGAAGGCCAGGGACCAGGCGAAGCCGGGCGGATGGAAGGGGATTCCATGGTCGTAGAGCCGGCCCGCGAGGAGGTCCCGGGCATAGCTGTAGAAGACCTCCGAGTCCCCTTCGTAGAAGAACGTGTAGGGCCAGGTGAAGTCGCGGTTCGAGCGCAGGAAGATCAGCCTCTGGATCCAGGCCAGCAGGGTGATCCCGGCGGCGATGCGCAGGTCCTTGGGCTTGCGCCGGGCGCGGGTTCGGCTCTTCTGACTCACGAGAGGTGGGGAGGATAGCAGAGAAGGCAGGGGCCGGGACGAGCCCGGCCCCTGGTGTCGCGAGGCCTACTGCGTGCAGGCCGGACGAGAGCCGCAGGCGATGCCGTGGGCGTTGAAGGCGTCCCAGATTCGGCAGCCGTTCGGCGTGCCGTTCGTCAGGTTGCCGTCGTCGTCGTCCGCCGACAGGAAGACCGTGTACCAGTTGGTCGAGCCGCAACCGTTCACGGTCGCGGCCGGGTTGCATTTGCCGCCGGAGGCGACCTGGTAGGCGCTCTTGCTCGGAGTCAGGCTCTTGTACCAGATCGCGTCCATCTTGCTCCAGCCGGTGGTGGTCCCCCAATAAGAGGTCAGGCTCTGGGCGAGGTCCCAGTTGGCCGAGCTGGCGATGTAGCTCTCGCAGTGGCCCTCGTAGCCCATCGGGCCCTGGTAGGCGGACAGGCCCGAGGTGTACGGGCAGGTGTAGCGGTCGCAGTTGATGCCGGTGTCGCTGGCCACGTTGGACGGCTTGGCGATGGTGGCGCTGCCGCCGAGCGAGAAGTCGTCCACGTCGCGGACGCCCGTGCAGGCCGTGCAGTTGGCGCAGTTGACGCCGGGCCGGAAGTTCGGGCCGATGCAGCCGTTCTTGGTCTCCAGGAAGGCGAAGGTGTCGCCCACCGCCTCGCCCGAGCCCTTGTCGCTCGCGGAGCCGCCGGAGTTGGTGTCCATCCCGTGGCCCCACTCGTGGAGGAACACGGCCGCGATCTCGCCGGTGTTCGAGCAGCCGCCGCCCGAGCGGTAGAAGTTCACCGTGCTGCCGTTCCAGAAGGCGTTGCAGGTGTTGTTGATGTTCATGTTCGCGGTCAGCGTGCCGGCCAGCCAGGAGTTGCTCGGATAGAAGCTGGCCGCCTTCCGGTTGATGTTGGTCAGGTGGTAGAAGCCGGTGCGCGCCGCATGGGTGTTGCCCGCGCCGCCGGAGCCCGGCGTGGTGCAGTCGGTACCGCCGCTGGTGCCGAAGGCGATGTTGCCGGTCGAGCTGTCCGACTTGGAGATCGAGCCGCAGGCGTCGCTGATCCGGATGTACTTGCCGTTCAGGGTCACGGTGGCGGTGCCGCCGCCGTAGGTGTAGTTGCCGGCCGAGTCGGTAACCTTGACCGTGCTGTTGGTGACGTTGCAGGACGGCAGCCCGCGCACCACCTCGGCGTCGGTGTTGGTGGTGGGGTAGATGCCGCCGGTGACCTGGGCGTAGTCGTTGACGTCCACGAGCTGCAGGACCTTGCCGGTGCGGGCGTTGACCCAGGCCTGGTAGGTGGCCGGGTCCTCGGCGCGGCGGAAGGAGATCTCCCAGACCAGCGCGTGCCGGTAGCCGCTGCCCGCGGCGCCCTTGTAGAGCTCGCCCGGACGCTCGCCGGCGGTCAGCATGGGGATGATCTTGAGCTGGCCGGCGTTGACGATCTCGGAGACCTCCGCGATGTTCGAGCGGATGGCGCCCAGGACCGCCGCGAAGGCGGCCTCCCGGGTGATCTTCGGCGTGGTGGCGACGTTCACCTCGGCCACCTTCTCGGTGCCGAACTGGATGATGTTGCCGTTGTTGATCCGGAAGTAGACGTTGGCGCCTTCGACCGGCACGCCGTTGCGGACCTGCTGGAATTCGACGAACCAGACCTCATGGTTCTCGCCGACGTTGACCGTGCTCTTGGGATTGAGCCGCAGCTCTTCCTGGGAGACGCGGAACAGCTCGGGATACTGGTTCATGAAGCCGCGCAGGACGCGCTCCACGTCCGAGACGCGGGGCTCGCCCGACAGGCCGGCGCGCGCCGCGGTCAGGCTGTTGCCGCGGCCGGGGAGCACCGGCACGCCGACGCCCTGGATCAGGTTGGCCCGGTCGGCGCGGCTGTCCCAGCGGACCTCCCACTGGTTCGAGTTCTCGGCGTAGAAGCGGCTGAGCGCCGTCGCCTGGCTGATGCCCGCGGTATTGGCGCCATGGGCGCCATGGAGGCTGCGGACGGTGTCGAGCGAGGGATGGACGTCCAGGTCGGGGGTGGTGAAGGCGCGGGCGAAGATCTGCGACTGGAGAATGGCCAGATCTTCGGCGGACTCTTCCTGCGGGGCAATGGCGAATGACAGTGTTGGGATCAGGAGCAGGGATGAGAATGTCAGGCCGAACAGCTTCCTGCGATTGCGCACAGCGCGGCTCTCCTTTCAGAACGACAACGGTTGATTCGAAAGGCGCCGTCCGCCAAGGCCCTGGAAATATCCGGGGTCTCAGCGTCGGGCGCGGGATCTGTTTTGTCGTAACCCGAGCAGGGGCTCTGTAGAGTAGAGTGCGCGAACCCCTCGGAAGCGAGCCGCTCAGGGAGGAGGGGGGCCGGAGATCTCCGGCCCCTTCATCCGGAGGTCTACTGCGTGCAGGTCGGACGCGTGCCGCAGGCGATGCCGTGGGCGTTGAAGGCGTCCCAGATGCGGCAGGCGTTCGGCGTGCCGTTGGCCAGGTTGCCGTCGTCGTCGTCCGCCGACAGGTAGACCGTGTACCAGTTGGTGGCGGCGCAGCCGTTCACCGTAGCGGCCGGGTTGCACTTGCCGCCGGAGGCGACCTGGTAGGCGCTCTTGCTGGGAGTGAGGCTCTTGTACCAGATCGCGTCCATCTTGCTCCAGCCGGTAGGGTTGCCCCAGCGGGCGAGCAGGTTCTGGGCGAGGTCCCAGTTGGCGGAGCTGGCGATCACGCTCTCGCAGTGGCCCTCGTAGCCCATCGGGCCCTGGTAGGCGCCGATGAAGATGAACTGGTAGTAGGGGCAGGAGTAGCGGTCGCAGTTGAGGCTGGAGTTGTTGGTCACGTTCGCCGGCTTGGCGATGACCGCGCTGCCGCCGACCGCGAAGTCGGCCACGTCGCGCACGCCCGTGCAGGCCGTGCAGTTGTAGCAGTTCACGCCCGGCTGGAAGTTCTGGCCGATGCAGGGGTCCTTGGTCTCCAGGAAGGCGAAGGTGTCGCCCACCGCCTCGCCGGAGCCCTGGTCGCTCGCCGCGCCGCCGGTGTTGGTGTCCATGCCATGGCCCCACTCGTGGAGGAACACGGCCGAGATCTCACCGGTGTTCGAGCAGCCGCCGCCCGAGCGGTAGAAGTTCACCGTGGTGCCGTTCCAGAAGGCGTTGCAGGTGCTGTTGATGTTCATATTGGCGGTCAGCGTGCCGGCCAGCCAGGTATTGGACGGGTAGAAGCCGGCCGCCTTCCGGTTGATGTTGGTCAGGTGGTAGTAGCCGGTGCGCGAGGAGTGGGTATTGCCCACTCCGCCGACGCCCGGGGTGGTGCAGTCCGTGCCGCCGCTGGTGCCGAAGGCGAGGTTGCCCGTCGAGCTGTCGGACAGCGAGATCGCGCCGCAGTTGTCGGTCATCTTGATGTACTTGCCGTTGAGGGTCGCCGTGGCGGTGCCGCCGCCGTAGGTGTAGTTGCCGGCTCCGTCCGTGACCTTGGCCGTGCCGTTCGTCACATTGGTGAAGGGCAGGCCGACGACCGTCTCCGGGTCGGTGTTGGTGGTGGGGTAGATGCCGCCGGTGACCTGCGCGTAGCGGTTGGCATCCACGAGCTGCACCATCTTGCCGTTGCGGGCATTGACCCAGGCCTGGTAGGTGGTCGGCTCGCCGGTGCGGCGGAAGGCCAGCTCCCAGATCAGCGCGTGCTGATAGCCCCTGCCCACGGTGCCCTGCCAGGCCTCGGCCGGACGCTCGCCGGCGGTGAGCATCGGGACGAGCTTCAGGGTGCCCGGGTTCAGGATCTCGCCGACCTGCGAGATGTCCGCGCGGAGGGTGCGCAGGGCCGCGGCGAAGGCCTCCTCGCGGCTGACGCGCGGGGCCGTGCCGATGCGGACCTCGGCCACCTTGTCGGTGCCGAACTGCACGATGTTGCCGTTGTTGATGCGGAAGAACACGTTCGCGCCTTCGACCGGCACGCCGTTGTGAACCTGCTGGAACTCGACCATCCAGAGCTGCTTCTCGGGGCCCACGTTGACCGTGCTCTTCGGATCGAGGCGCAGCTCCTCCTGGGAAACCCGGAACAGCTCGGGGTACTGGGCCATGAAGTTGCGCAGGATGCGCTCGACGTCCGAGACCCGGGGGCCGGAGGTGGACAGCCCGACCTTCAGGTTGGTCAGGTTGTTGCCGCGGCCGGGCAGCACGGGCACGCCGGCGCCCTGGACCAGGTGCGGCCGGTCGGAGCGGGCATCCCAGCGCACGTCCCAGGCCGCCGTGTTCTCCGCGAAGAACCGGTTGAGGGCGGTGGCGCGGGCGATGCCAGCCCCGTTGATGTTGCGGATCTCGACCAGGGAGGGCTGGACGTCCAGCGCCGCGGTGGAGAAGTCCGGCGCGAAGATCGCGGCCCGCAGGAGGGCGGCGTCCTCAGCCTGGTCTTCGGGTGGTGCGATGGCGAAGGCGGGGACGGCGAGCAGCACGGACAGCATCAGGCCGGTCAACGTCTTGCGTCGGTTCGACACGGGTGCTTCCTCCTTTTCTGACGTCCTGTGGCAACGAAAGGAACTCTCGTCAGTAAAGGTGCGGGACACCCGGCAAGGCGAGCCCGGTCACTCGATGACGATGCCCTGGAGGTCCTCCTCGGGCTCCGGGTAGGTCATCCCGAGATCCTCCAGTGCTTCGACGATCACCGAGGCGACCACCAGGTTGCGGTACCACTTCTTGTTGGAGGGCACCACGTACCAGGGGGCCCACTTCGTGCTGGTGCGCGACAGGGCGTCCTCGTAGGCCGCCATGTACTCCTTCCAGAGCCGGCGGTCCTCCAGGTCCCCCTTGCGGAACTTCCAGCGC
>DATANP010000682.1:0-3182 GCA_036266195.1 Thermoanaerobaculia bacterium
GGCGAGGTCGTGCTGATCGATCCGTGGGTGATGAACAACCCCGCCTGTCCCAAGGAGGCGCAGAGCTTCGACCGCCTGGACGCCATCCTGATCACGCACGCCCACTCCGACCATATGGGCGACGCGGTCGAGATCGCGAAGAAGTACCGCCCGGGCCGCATCGTCGCCAGCCATGAGATCTGCACCTGGCTGGGCTCGAAGGGCGTGGAGAACTGCTCCGGCATGAACCTGGGTGGCTGCCAGGAGGTGCTGGACCTCCAGGTCCACATGGTGCGCGCCGACCACTCCAGCAGCCTCATGGACGATGGGCAGATCGTCTACGGCGGGCCGGCGGCCGGGTACGTGGTGAAGCTGCCCGGCGGCTTCACCTTCTACCACGCCGGCGACACGGCGCTGTTCTCGGACATGCAACTCATCGGCGAGTTCTACCGGCCGGAGCTGGCCTTCCTGCCGATCGGCGACCTCTACACCATGGACCCGCGGCAGGCGGCCTCGGCCTGCCGGTACCTGGGAGCCCGACAGGTGATCCCGATCCACTGGGGAACCTTCCCGGCGCTCACCGGCAAGCCGGAGGATCTCGAGAAGGACCTGGGGAGCGCCGGGACGAACTGCAAGGTGGTCACCTTGAAGCCTGGAGAGTCGTATTGATCCCGTTCCCCCTCTCCCCAGCCCTCTCCCCCGTGCCGGGGGAGAGGGAGCACTCCTAGAACCGGATCGCGCCGCCGACTCCCGCGAACCAGTCCGGGTCGGCGTCGTTCAGGCCGGTGCCGATCCGGGCGTCCACGATCAGGTCGTTGTTGATCAGGAACGAGATTCCACCATCCACATAGTTGGTGGAGGGGCCGTCCTTCTCTTCCTCGGAAAAGCCGTACCACTCCACGTAGGTGCCCAGCCGGTCGGTCACATCAAAGCCGGCGCTCAGGCTGGCGAAGGCCTGGACGAAGCGGTCGTCTCCGGCTTCATAGCTGCCGCCCAGGTTGGCTCCGACGCCGAAGCGGCCCAGGTCCCAGTCGAAGGCGAAGGCCGCCGAGGGCACCCACTCGTCGTCGGTCAGCTCCTCATCTCCCACCGGCACGCTGGTGCCCAGGACCAGCGCCACCGCCGGTTGGCCGGGAGCCAATTCGCCGGCGTCGTCGGTGAACCGGTACTTGAGCTCCAGGGCCGGGTCCTCGAAGCCCGAGACGTCCCCGAAATCGTCGTCGATCCGGGTGTAGGAGCCCAGGCCGAGGCGGGCTTCGGAGCGCTCGCCGATGCCGAAGCGCACCAGCAGCTCTCCGAGGGTGGTGATGTCCACGTCCTCGACGCGGCCCAGGGTGACGCCGCCTTCCACCTGCACGTGGCCGGGCGGGATGAGGCCGGTGCCTTCCGTGAAGTCCGGCCGGTCGGGCGAGATGGGGTCCTCCAGGCCCGACCAGCCGTCCTGGGCCAGGGCGGGCAGAGCCTGTCCCAGCACCAGCGCGAGCACCAGCCAGAATATCGATCTTCTCATTTGATTCCTCCGCGAATTTTGAAGCGTCAAAATCATGTTGGCGGAAGCGCGAAATGTCAAGCGATGCGGTAGGCTTCCCGCTATGCCGACCAGCACCGTCGAGGATTACCTGAAGTGCATCCTGCTGGAGCAGCAGAACGATCCCGAGGCGCTGGTCTCGATGGGGCAGATCGCGGGCGCCCTGAAGGTGGCGCCCGGGACGGTCACGGCCATGGTCAAGGCGCTGGCGGACAGCGGGCTGGTCACCTACGAGCCGTACAGCGGGGTGCGGCTCACGCCGTCCGGCCGCCAGCTCGCGGCGCACGTGCTGCGCCGGCACCGGCTGATCGAGCTGTTCCTGGTCAAGGTGATGGGCATGGACTGGACCGAGGTTCACATCGAAGCCGAGGAGCTGGAGCACGCGGTCTCGGAGCGGCTGGTGGAGAGGATGGACGAGATGCTCGGCTATCCCTCTTCCGACCCGCACGGCGACCCGATCCCGGACGCGCACGGAGTCATGGCGATCACGGTGCGGCCCAGCCTGCTGACCTGCGAGCTGGGTGAGCGCGTGCGGGTGGCCCGGGTCGGGGACCAGAGCCGCGAGTTCCTCCAGCTCCTGGAGAGGCGCCACCTCAAGCCGGGCAGCACGCTGGTCGTCGAGCGCCGTGACGAGGCCGCCGACACCGTGGACCTCCGGCGGGAGGGCGGCGCGGAGCTGAGCCTGGGGTTCCGGGCGGCTTCGAAGATCTTCGTCGAACCCGCCTAGTAGGGCGTCAACCTTGAAGTGACGCGTTCTTCTGTCGGCGGACAGCTCGTCCAGCTTATCGGAGGCGGAGTCGACTTATCCGAGGGCCGGTAAGGTTACCGGGGACGCGACAATCTTGTCTGGCGTCGTATAAGTCTGGCGGGCGGCAGGACAGACTTGTCTGCCGCAAACAAGGGTTGAAGGGAGAGAGGCTCGACTTATCCACGGCGCGACAAGCTTATCCACCGCCCGCTAACGTTATCGGGAGCCCGACAAGCTTGTCGGAGACAAGACAACCTTGTCATCTTCCAAGACATGGTTGTCGGCGGCAAGATAACGTTAGAGGGAGTCAGGACAACGTTATTCGCGGCAAATCAAGGTTGCCGGCCGGGAAACAAGGTTGTCTCGCCGCAGATAAGCTTGTCAGCCTTCCCACAAGCCTGCGCCGTGTCTCGGCAGGCTTCTCCGGCGGCCGGCAGGTCTCGGCGGCGACCGAGTTGGTCTAGCCCGTCCCCGCAAACATTGGCCATTTCCAGGTTGACAGCGTACTAGCTCACCCGGAAGAACCGCGCCCGGGCGAGCAGCCCGAGCCTTGCGAGCACGCCGAGCTGGGGCGGTTTCTCCAGGAGCGCCTGATCGCCTTCCTCGATGCCGGCGAGCAGGTGGAGCGAGGCGAGCAGGCAGAAGACCGCGCCGCGCCGGTAACCGGCTGGGAGGTCGATCAGGCCGCGCGGCGCGCGCAGGAGGCGGGGGCGCAGGCGGGCGCACTCGCGCTGGGCGGCCTCCACGAGCCGCTTCGGATCGGTCCTCGGCTCGCCGTCGGCGCTCCAGTCGTCCGGCAGCTCGCTCATGGCGAGCGGGTTGCGCCGGCCCTGGACCTCGGTGCCCAGGCTCTGGAGCGAGCGCAGGCGCACCAGGGCCCCCGCGAAGGCGCTGACCTCGCCGGGCGGCGGGTTGCCCAGGAGCGCG
>DATANP010000683.1:0-13041 GCA_036266195.1 Thermoanaerobaculia bacterium
TCCTCGCGCAGTCGCGCTTCGGTCGCCAGGGAGTCTTTCCACATGGCCGTGAAGCTTTCGATGAAGAGGGTTTCCAGCATGGGTTTCCCCAACTCCGACTCCAGACCGAGACTCAGCTTGCAGAGCACCTCCGTCGAAATGTGCCCTCGTTCCCGCTCAGCGGTACCCAACATCGTGACGCCAAGCCGGGCTCTTTCGGCCAGGTCTTCCTGGGACAGGTTTGCAATCAAGCGCCATTTCTTCACGCTTCTTCCGAAGTACTTCGAACCAAGCTCGCGGCTGCCTGCCATGACTGTTCCTCAGACGAAGGGCAGGGGTTCGAAGCCCAAGCCGCCGTCTCTCAGCTTCATGAGCAGGGTGCGCTCGAGAGCCGCCCATCGCTCTTCGAGTGGAGTGCTGACATTTTCTTCCCACCACCTCACGAGCGAGCTTGCGATCGTCGCCGACGGCTCCTCCGCGAACCATTCGCAAAGCTTTTCGACATCGGCTGCCGCCCAGTCTGCCGCGCCTCCCTGAACTTTCGCGTACGTCAGATCGAGTGTCATCAGGACCGCCTCTCTGAAGTGACGGCCAGCAACCATAGGGGCGCGCGCCTCGGTCAGTTGAGCGGCGGCCCTGCTCATATCCTTTACGGCTGCCAAGGCCTTCCCGTGCGCCCAGAGCAGGTGAGGGTCCAACCCGATCACGTTCCCATAGTGACTCTCGGCGTATTGAAGATAGCTACGCGCGAGGCTCTCCTGGCCGCCACTGCGGGCCCATACCGTCGCCAGCGCCAGAAGCCCGCGTGCTTCGAGCCACGGCCTCTGTCCGCGGAGCATCCAGGTGAGTCCAGCCATCAGCATGAAACAGGCTTCCGTTGCATCCTTCCCCTCCTCCTGGAGGAAAAGGCCGAGCAGTGTCATGGTGGTCCCTTCTTCCCCGGTCTCACCCTCACGGCTGAAATCCCCCGCAGCCCGGACCAGATGCTGCTCCGCCGCCTCGAGATCTCCTTTCTGCCAGTACATCAACCCCTTGGCCCGCCGATATCGCGCCTGGGCTCCGAGCGAGGCCCCCTCGACGACCGCCTCTTTGACAAGCCCGCCATAGTTCCACTCGGCGATCTTGGACCGTCGTACCGCGTTCATCATGACCGCCATGGCGTCCAGGAGGAGGTCCTGCCCCTCCGTGGTGGAGAGCCATACGCGCTGTTCGACAACGGCCAGCGTGAGCTCAAACGCCCGCCTGGGATCAAAGAGTTGCACTTCCCGGCTTGCGAGAATCGCCAGGCGGAGCACATGGTTTCGGTCCACGTTCCCAGCCTCTGCTTCGTTCACCCACTCGGCCCAGGATCGGGATTCGAATTCCGCGAGAGCCTGCAATCCCTCATCGGTCGGCGGCGGCATTTCCCTACGCAGCAGCAGCTCGGTTCCCATGCATACCGTCAGGTCGACCAGGAAGTCGCCCGAGCACCAGGGGCAGGCGATGATGTGACCGAGCAGCGCAAGCTCTTCGATACTGAGCCGCCCCCGGAGGCTCGCAAACCGGGCTCGTGCTTGATCCATAGATGACTCCTCCCGTCCATGCCTTCGACAAGCGAAGCGTACGAAGGTCGTGGCTGGCGAGAGAAGTACTCTTCGCAGAAAGAGCAAAGTTGCCCGCTCTGCCGCGGCTCTCAAGGAGGAACAGGGCAGTCCGTACCGGGTCCGGAAACGGTCGCAAGGGAGCCCGCGGTGCAGGTATAGGCACTGCAAGTTGAAGGGAAGTCGGAACAGCAGGTTCCTGGATGGGCCGCACAAACAACAGGGGTGACGAAGCCGTCGTTGTCAGGCAGAACAACGATCTGGAAACGAGCGCTCCTGACCGAGAGATTCGAGCCCGAGGAGCACTGGCCGACTGCATTCAGTTGCATGGAGTAACTGTTGCCGGCAGAGAACCCCAGTCTCTCCCAGTCGCTGATCAATCCTTCCAGCACCGTCTTGCTGCCGGTCCCATGTACGGGCCTCACCCCGACCTCCCAGGCTTTGTCGGCGAGGAAGTTGAATCGCAGCAGAGCTTCATTGTTGTAGGCGCCGTTGTAGGTGACACTCGCGAAACCAAAGCCTCTTGTGCCATAGGGACCCACCGAGGCAGGCGATAG
This sequence comes from Thermoanaerobaculia bacterium, assembly GCA_036266195.1. Classification (GTDB taxonomy): domain Bacteria; phylum Acidobacteriota; class Thermoanaerobaculia; order Multivoradales; family UBA5704; genus DATMER01. The sequence goes on from DATANP010000683.1 coordinate 2,117, forward strand.
AACCACGGAAGATGAGCTGACCAGAGGGTGCCAAGCCATGTCCGCGGGAATCGATACGTTGGTCACACTCCCTTCGTAGACCGTGAGATCACCAGGGATCGTCTGCGTTAAAAGCCTCCTCGTCGAAAAAGTCGTGGCTCCGCCGGTCGTCCTGGCTTGAAGCGAGTAGGTCACAGAAGAGGAACCCGGCGTCCGGTCCATCATGGCAAAACTCTGACCTGACGGAAGATAGGAGCCGACGGAGTCGAAGAAGGTCCCGATGACCGTGGAGCCGCGCAGGATACGATACTCGATTAGCTGGTTCAACGGCCCTGCTGTCGCCGCGCTATATGCACCGAGCACGACCGCTCTTCCAGAGGGCGGACTGACGGTCGTGGTCACCAGGGTGGTCCAGGTGTTGGTGCTCGGAGTGGTCAAAGAGGCACTGGCCACTCCCGAGCTGCCCGCCTCTGTGGACTCAACGAGAACAGGGGCAAGCCAGGCCTGAGCAAAGTAGGCAGAAAAGGAGGAGGTGCTTCTTGCCCGCAACTCCAGAGTATGGGGCCCGGCCGCTACATCCGGAAAGCTGGCCCGGAGCATCTTCGCCGTCGGAAAACCCGTCTGCGGTCTGTGCTGCATCGTAAAGCTAGATACGGAATCCAGCACGAGTTGATACTCAACCTTCACACCCGTCTGCCCAGGCCCCTCGTGATACGTGATCGCTGCCTGCGCAATCACATCACTGCTCAGCACATTGCTGAACTGCAGCGTCAGCACCGTTCTCCAAACGCTGTCACCGGGCAGCTCCCAACGACCCGAGGAAGGCCCTTTGATGCACTCTCGAACAGAGAGATCGGCCTGCGCAACCATTGGGATAAGAAAGAAGAATATCATCAACACAAGACAGCGTCGCTGGCGCATGGCACCTCCAATCGGCATCTTAACCAACCCTGATTGATAGCAAATATCAAGAGGGATGGCAAGATTCTGACTTAACGAGGCACTGCAACGAGCACGGCGTAGTAGGACTCATGACCGGCGGCGAGATAGGCCCGCTCGGCGTCGATCAGGGATTGCAGGAGTGAGGATCTCTCGTCGAACGTCAGGTGTTCGAGACGCAGGTGAGGATGAATGACGGAGAGGAAGTTGCCACCGTAATCGCGGCGGAGGGTGATATCAAAATATCGGGCGATCGCCTTCAGGATCTCCGAAGACCTCACCGCCTCAGTGGGGTCTCTCCAATCGACCGGCAGCTTCAGTCTTCGCGACCTGCGAACCGCAGTTGGCAGACGCTCGAAGACCTCGGAGGCCCCCTCGATCAGCGCCTTCGACCAATCGGAACGAGAAGGGCCGACATACTCGTCGAAGTACACCATCGATCCTGGATGCAGCGCCGAGACCGTGACCGACAGGCAGGAGTCCAGGTTTTCGACGTGATGGAGAGACTGGTGGAAGAACGCCGCGTCGAATGAGGCCGCCGGCAGCTCGAGCTTGTTGAGGTCCCCTTGGCGATACTCGACTCCGGTCAACCCGGAGGCGCTGGCCCTGGCCACCGCCAGCGCCAGCGCCTCCTGGGAGATGTCGATGCCCAGGATATGGGCGCAGAGGCGCTTGGCGAGGAGGTCGCGCTCCAAGGCGCCCTCTCCACAGCCCAGGCTGACAGCGCTGGCGAACGGGGATGCCACCCGGGTACCCAGCCACTCGATCGGCCAGAGGTTGGGCGAGCCGGTCACAGAGCTGTTGATGTAGCGCCTGACGACCTCTTCACCCATCCAGGTCTGCAGGCCGCCCTGGGCAAAGGCTCGCCCCCAGAAGCGTCCGCCAAGGTAAGAGCGTATCCGGGTCAGCATCAGTTCGGCAGGAGCGTTCTCATGGCCGGAGAAGCATATCGCCTCCACGCCCGGTCAGCCACCCGGCTCTCGCTTCGAGCGCCCTACCGCCTGAAGGTTGGGCCTCTCCCGCCTCAGACGGGGTCGAAGACAATCCGGCCATCGTCTTCCTTTTTCACCACGAGCAGCTCCCGCGCGGCGTTTTTCCGGCCGGCTTGTGTCTTCATCCAGCTTCAGCCAGGTACAGAACCACCGGCCGTGCATGTAGTAGACCTTCAAGTCCCCTTGTTCGGGCGGGAATTCGGGCAGCAGGATCTCCCAGGGATCGCCGGCCGGGTGCGGGCTGAAGAAGGTCCACACGGCAAGCTCCTCGATCCCGCGGGCCGTGCCCTCGTCCTCCCTGGAAAGGTCGAGTCCCTTCGGCATGAGAAGGTCGTCGAGGAGCACATCCGCCTCGCGCAACGAGGACCAGAGGAATTCCCGCAGCTTGTCCTCGGTGGACTTCGGGGCATCCGGGTCCTTGCGCGCCTGGAGCGGCGAGAGCATCTTCACGAGTGAAGCGTGCAGCCTGACCATTTCTTCGAGCACTTCGTTCCGTTCGCTCATTTCTGGGCTCCTCGTCCCTGGGAGCGTATGGAGTTTCCATGTGGCGGGAAAAGAGCCCTTCGCGGAAAGTGCAAAGTTGCCCGCTTCGGGGATCAACCGTGCTGCGGAGGCCCGCCGAACACCAAGTCCTTCCGGTGCTGGGCGAGGAAGAGGAATTCGAGGATAGAGACCGCCAGCTCCAGGGTCGCCCTGTGCGCTGCCAGGGCCTCACGGAACAGCTCGATCGCCTTCCTCGCTTCCTCGAAGTCGCCGTTGTCCTTGAACGTCTCGACGATCCCGGCGACGATCTCGGCCAATCTCTCGGGCCGCCCCATCTCCAGGTGGAGCGTGGCGACCTCGAACCGCGCGAGGGCAGCGTCGAAGCGCATTTCCCGGCTGTCGAAAGCGGTAGCCGCCGCTTCGAGCGACACCATTGCCCGGTCCCGGTCTCCCAGCCCTCTCGAGATTCGTCCGTCAATCCACAGAATCCGGTAAAGATCGAGCTCGTCGCCCAGCTCCGCCGCCGAGCGCCGGACCGCCGGCAGAAGCTCCGCGGCTTCGCCATAGCGGTTCAGGTGACAGAGGGCATCACACAAGGAGAATTGCTGCACGTTCCGGAGCCGCGGCTCCCCCTGTTTCTTGATCAGGTCGTCCGCTCCGAGCAGCACGGCAACCGCCTCTTCGTACTCGCCGATCTCGATGAGAATTGTTCCCCTCTTCAGGGTCACATGGGCTTGCCTCCGGCTGATCGGCGCCGCTTCGGCCAGGAGCCGGAGTGCCTCCTCCGGCTGTCTCTGGTTCGATCGCAGCGACGCCTTGAGCTCCAACAGGCGCCCCGGGTCGAGCACTTCGTCCGGATCCTCCCCGCTTTCCCAGATCTCCTCGGCCAGTGCGATTTCCACGTCACTCGTCTTGAGGGAACCAGACACTCGATAGATGTTGGCTAGGTGACCTCTGCAGAATCCCAGGGCCCGCAGCCTGAGAGGCTCCGGCTGCTCGATCCTTTCGGCGGTGTAGCATCCAAGAGAGGCCCACTCCATGGCCTTCTTTACATCCTTTGTCACCATTCCAAGGCTCTGCTCCGAACACCGCTCAGCCAGCGCCCAGCTCCGGTATCCACTCTCGGACCGCACCACGGCCCGGCGCTCCTTGTCGGTGAGGGGCTCAAGCGTCGTCAGGAGTGACGCGGCGACGCCCCGTTCCGCCTCTCGCTGACGCATCCGCTCTTCGCGAGCAAGGTGGCCAGCCTGCGTCGCCCAGGCCACGAACTCCTGCACTCCGAGATCGAAGAGCCCGGCTGCCGCCGAGCCCGGCCTCGTTGTCCCTGGCCGAACGCTCTGCCTTCCTGCCGGCCCGTCAGTCTCCCAGCGCTCATACCGGGTCAGAAGCCACTCCATGGCCCCCAGGCTGCGGTTGGCGGCCTTCGCGCAGCGGGCCAACTGCTCGCCCGAGGGCGGATAGCCCCCTCGTTCGTACACCCCGACGTTCGGAATCCCGGTCGCCTCCGCGAACTGATCCTGCGTCAGGCCCGACAGCGCCCGGCAGAGCCGGACCATCTTGTTTGCGCGGTCCACGTGTGATTACCTCGGCTCCTTCATTGCCCTGCTTCGCGAAATGGGAAATCTTGCCCGGATTGGGACGATTTGCCGCACTCTATCTCTCAAGCGGCGTTCCTGCCCCGTCATGGAGACGGTTGCCCAGGACCGCCGGCAGAAAGGACACTATGCGAACGCTTAACGCCCTGACTCTTGCCCTTGCCCTTCTTTCCGGCTTTGGCGCCGAAAGCCTCCTCGGCCGAATCACCGGCTTCTTCTCGGCCCTCTCGGCCCCGGAGTCGGTCGACACCGGCTGCAAGCTCGACCCCAGCGGCAAGTGCGCCCCAGCGCCCACGGCGGACACTGGCTGTAAGCTCGATCCGGATGGCACTCCCGTCTGCTATCCCGGCTTCTAGAACGCCCACTGGAAGGCCAGCTCCTGGTTCTGAGCGAGGTACAGGTACTTGAGAATCGCGCAGGCGAGCTCGCTCGTCGCCCTCTCCTCCGTGGTCGCTTCGGCGAAGAGCTCCAGCGCCCTCTTCGCCTCTTCGAAGTCGCCGCAGGAAGCGAATCGCTGGGCGAGCTCGCCTGCGATCTCTGCCGCCAGCGCGGTCTTCCCCATTTCCAGGTGCAACGTGGCGACCTCGAAGCGCGCGAGGGCGACGTCGTAAAGCATCTTGTGGCGGTCGAGGCCGCCTGCCGCTGCCTCCAGGGCTTCGAGCGCCCTCTCGGGCTCTCCCAGACCTCTCGCTATCCGCCCCTCGAGCCAGCGCGCCCGGCAGGAATCGAGCTCGTCTCCGAGACTCTTGACCGACCGCTGTATCTCCGGGAGGATCTCGGCGGCCTCCCGGTGCCGGCCCAGATGCACCCACACCTCACACAAGCTGTATTGCTGCACATTCTTCAGGCGCGGCTCGCCGAGGATCTCGATCATCCGACCGGCCTCGATCAGCATCGCTTCAGCCTCCTCGTACTCGCCAAGGTCGGTCAAGGCTGTCGCATGCTTCAAAGCAACATGCGCCGGCCGGCGGCTGATCGGCGCCGCCTGCACGAGCAGCCTCAGGGCCTCCGCCGGCCGTCTCTGGCTCAACCTCAGGGACGCCACGAGCTCCGGAACCCTCCCCGGATCGAGCACTCCGAGAGGGTCCGCTCCCGCCTCCCAAAGCTCCACAGCACGCTGCATCTCCTCCTCGCTCCGCGACAACTCGCCCAACACGCGCACGGCATTGGCCAGGTGCGACCGGCAGTAGCCCTGTACCTTCCCCGACGTGAGCCCTGACGGATCGTCCTGCACTCGCTCGGCCGCCAAGCAACCCAGCTCGGCCCATTCGATGGCCGCTTCGACACTCTTCGAAACTTCCTTCAGGCTCCAGTCCGCGCAGACGACCGCGAAACTCCAGGTCTGGTAGCGCGGGATTGTCCTTACGATGGCGATCTTCTCCTCGGCGTCGAAGTTTTGAAGCCCTTTCCTCAGCTCTTCGGCATCCAGGCGCTCGGCAAGCCAGTCGCGCTCGGCCGGCGGGCCGCTGAGGCTCGGCCCTCCCCGGAGCATGAGCTTCAGCTTGCGCCGATGCTGCCGCGCCGCCTCCGCCACCTCCCGCTCGACCCATTCCAACTGAGCGTCGGTGAAGTGCTCCGTATCCAGCTCCGACCAGGCCTCCAGGCACGACCACAGGATCCTCACCTCGGCCGGACGGCACTCGAACGCCCGCAGGAGCTGCTCGGTCGGGTCGGCCCTGCCGATCACCCCGTTGAAGAACTTGTTGACCTTCCTGTACTCGAACCCGGAGAGCTTCGCGACCTCCTTCTGGTTCGTCTTCTGCTTGAGCACGGCCGCGAGCCCCACCAGAAGCGACTGTCCTGGCAGACCGAGCCGCGACGCCGCCTTGCCCGCGCCATCGAGCGGAGTCTCGCCCCTGCGCCGCTCCGCGTCTTCCTTTTCGTCTTCGCTCAAGATCTCTCTCCTTCGGCCCTGGACAACCCCTCCTGACCCGGGAGATGACTCCCCTTACTTATATAGTTGCCGCACCCCCCCTCTTTTTTGACAAGCGAGGCGAATTTTCTGAACTTTCGCCTCCCTCTTGCCCGTAAGGGCAACTTTGCTCTTTCTGCGAAGAGCCCTCGCGGAGCCCTCCCGGCCTCTTCTAGGCTCTCGCCGGATCTGAGGCCGATCGACCTTTTGCGGGAGGTTTATGACGACGGCACGGGAGGCGTGGCGGCGGTTCCTCTTTCAGAGGAACGTCTCTCGATCTTGATCCGCGAAGCCGTCGCCAGCGCGCTCGAAAGCGCGCCTTCTCGGTAAAAGATTCCCGGCTGCCTCCTCCTGGCGCGGTACACCGAGGAGACGCGGTTCGAGCGCGGACAGGCGGCTCCGTCGCAATGCAAACTTCCCTGTTGCAATGTAACCTTCTATGCGCCGTTGTCACCTTACAATGCGCCGTAGAACCTTACAACGGCCCACAGAACCTTACAACGCGCCGTAGAACCTTACATTGCGCCAGGGAACCTTACTTTTCCCCATAGAAGGTTACAACGGCCCACAGAAGGTTACAAAGGCCCATAGAACCTTGCAACGGCCTATAGAACTTTGCAATGGCACACAGAAGGTTGCAATGGCCCACAGAACCTTACAACGCGACACAGAACCTTCCATTGCAACAGAGAACCTTGAGTCGCAACACAGAAGGTGGAGTCGCAACACAGAAGGTGGAATTGCAACAAATCCGCGCTTTGTGTTGCAAAGTGGCCCCCTACTCCGGCGCGATCGGGCTCTCCGAGTCGGAGAGCGGCAAGGGCGGCGGCTCGGGAGGTATCTCCTGGATCGGCTCCGCGGCGCGGAGACTTCTCTGGGCCTCGTCCGCGGCCTGGCAGATGCGGGCGAAGACGTCGCGCGCCTTTCTCTCCCGCAGGCGAAACTGCAGGCGAGCCCGGGTGCGCCGGCCGAAGACGGTGACCACCCACTGGGGCATGAAGAAGGCCACGATTCCGATCGCGAGGAAGCCCAGGGCCGTCCAGGCCAGGATACGGCTCGGCAGCGGCTCGCTTTCGAAGATTGCGGCCAGGAAGCCGACCAGCGCCGCGACCAAGATCGGCAGCCAGGGCAAGGTTCCACCCAGCCGCGAGTGCAGGGTCACGAGGAGGACCTCGTCGAAGAGGACGCGGGTCCTGCGGATCTCGTAGCCCTCGGAGCTGTCCACCTCCAGGCCCTTGTCCATCCAGTAGACGCGCACCCGCTCGACCAGGGAGTGCGCGCTGCCCAGGTAGGTTCGTGGCGCGGGCGGGTTCACGAGGACCCCGCTTGCATGAAAGTGGTGAAGAAGGTGGAGAGGAACAGGAGGCTGATGGAGATCTGCAACAAGGCCAGGAGGGAGGCGACGACCAGGCCGGTCACGCCGCCGGTCTCCAGCCTCTGCCTGCGCTGGCGCACGGCCTGGCTCACGAGGTAGAGCACCAGCGGCCCGGTGATCAGGCCGAAGCACGACGCCAGGAGCCCGAAGATGCTGATCGAAATCGCCATCGCGCGGTAGTCGCGGATGCGGGTGCGGGCCGTGGACAGGCTCTCCTCCGCGGTCAGACGATCGAAACAGCCGGGGCAGAGCTCCTGGCCGTCCACCCGGATGCGGCACAGGGAGCAGAAGAAGACGCCGCAGCGCGTGCAGTTGCCGATGGCGGCGTTGCCGGCGTGGATCGCGCAGGGCACGGCGCCGCCGGGCCCGGCCTCGGACAGGCTCGCGACCCGCTCCCGCACGATCGGGGGATGGAACAGCGCCGCGAGAAAGGTCTTGTTGCAGCTCGGGCAACGCGTCTCGCCCGTCGGCAGGCGCTCCAGGTCGAGGTACCCCCTGCACCGCGGACACTCGGGTCCGTTGTAGGCACGCCGCCTCGGGACAGGCTGCTGGGTGGGCGCCGGCTCATTCATCCCAGTTGATCACCCGTGTCTTGGCCAGGATGTCGTGAACGCAGGTGCGCTCGCCCCCGAAGGCGACCAGGTAGTCGACGAGGCCCAGGCAGGGCACCAGTCCGAACAGTTGGCGGGACAGCGCGCGGCCCCAGGCCTGGCCGCGGCTGATCGGGGTGCCCTCGGCCGTGACCACTTTCACGTGGAGCATCTTCTTGCCCAGGGTCTGCCCCTTCATCAGGGAGAGCATCAGGCCTTCATAGGCGACGATCAGGACCATCCACAGCAGCGTCAGCGCCCCGTTGAGGAGAGGTATGAAGGTCGGCAGATCCTCGACGTCCTCGATCTCCTTGCCCGCGATGAGCATGGGCAGAAGGGTGAGGACGAAGACGAGAATGAGGGGGAGGCTGAGGATCAGGCCGTCCATGAACATGGCGGCGAACCGGCGCGAGATCGAGGCCATGTCCAGGCTCAGGAGCGGCACGCCCGAGCGCAGGTCGAGCACCATCTCGGTCTTGCAGTCCATACAGTAGGGCAGCCCCCCGATCCCGACGATGCAGTCGGGGCAGAACGCTTCCGTGCAGACCGCGCATCGGGTCAGGCGGTCTTCGACGAGAGGGTGATTCTTGCAGGGCATGGCGCGAAGGACGGTAGAATTCTACCAGCAACCCGATTGACCCCGATTTGATCTGATCCGCGAATGACCGCACCCGCTCACTGCTCCTATCACCCGGACCGTCCGGCGCTGGCGCTCTGCGTCTCGTGCCGGCGGCCGATCTGCCAGTCGTGCTCGACGCTCTGGGAGGGCATGCACCACTGCGCCAACTGTCTGGCGCAGCGCAGGGCGGCCGTGGTCGAGCGCGGCACGGCCTGGCGCACGGCGGTGCTCGGCCTGCTCACGCTCGCCCTGCTGGCCGGGACGACGTTCCTGCGCGCCTGGCTCGCCGCGGCGCTGGCGAGGGCCTTTTGAAGCCGGCCGGGATCCCGGTCAGCGCCGTCCTGGACGAGTCGGCCGAGCTGGTCTCCCGGAACGTACCCGGGTGGGCAGCGCTGCTGGCTCTCACCGCGCTGCCCCTGCGTTTCCTGGAAGCCCACTTCTTCAACCGCCTGCTGCAGCTCGACCAGAGCGCTCCCCAGTACGTGGGCTATCTCATCTCGCTGTCGTGGCTGGTCGCCTTCGCGTTCCTGCCCGCGCTGTGGGGCCGGGCGGTCTACGCGCACGCCTGCTCGATCGCCTTCGCCGGACGATCGGGCTCCCGCCAGGTGCCCGCGTCGCTGGCGCTCCGCCTTCGGCTGCGGACGTTCGTCTCCTATGCCTGGGCCGCCACCGTGGCCGAGCTGTTGATCGTGGCGCTCGGGTGGACCTGGATCGCGATGCCCGTGCTCGCTCTCTACGCGGGTCTGCTCGCGGCCACGGCGCCTCTCCAGGAACAGCCCGGGTTGATCGCACCGCTGCTCGTGCCGATCCGCCAGCTCCGCCCGATCTTCCCGTTCCTCGGGATCACCTCGGTCTTCGTCCTGGCGCTGCCGGTCGTGGTGCTCAATCTCTACGCGCTGTTCAAGATCGGTCTGGCGCTCGCCACCGGGACCTCGGGGTTCGACCTCTCGTGGTGGAACGTGGCGCTGAGCACCGAGAACCAGCAGTTCGTGATCCTGGTCATGGCCGGCGCGGTGACGGTGCTCGAGCCGTTCTGGATCGCCGCCCTGGTGGCGGCCGTGCGGCGCGCCCGCGCCCAGGAGAGCGGCGAGGATCTCGCGGCCTGGTTCGCGGAGGTTCGCGCGCGGGAGCTGGAGGAGAGCGCGTGAGGCGATCCCTTCTGCCGATACTCCTGGGGCTGCTGCTCCTCGCTTCGCCGCTCGCGGCCGAGACGATCTCCGTGGATGCCTATCGTGGCCGGCTCGCGGAGGTCCAGGCGCGCCTGCGCTCCAACGACTGGATCGGTGCGCGGGCCGGCGCCCGGGATCTGCTGGACGATCGGATCGACTGGCCGGGCGGCACGGTCGAGACGGATGCGTCCGTGCTCGGCCCGATCGCGCGCGCCTCGAATGCCGAAGAGGCGAAGGCCGCGGCCCCCCGGCTCGTTCAGCTCACGTCGGCAATGTCGGAGATACCGGCCGACAGCACCTCGGCGGCGGATCCGAAGCTGCTGGAGACGGTCCGAAAGCAGCAGGCGCTGGCCGAGCTCCCCCAGGGCGGCCGTCTGCCCGAGGTGAAGGACGGCGGCCTGCTCGCGGCGCTGGCCGGCTTTCTCAAGCCCGTGGCCGACTTCTTCAAGGACCTTCTCGATCGACTGTGGGAGTGGTTCCTCCGTCTCCTCCCGGAGCCGAAACGCGACGGCTCGAAGCTCGGGCTCGACCTGAAGACGGTGACGGGGCTGGTCGTGGGCCTGGCCCTGGTGCTCGCCTGGGTGGGCTGGCGCGTGCTCCGCCATCGGCGGCGCGGCCCGGCGCTGGTCCCGGCCGGACCCTCTCCCCTGCCGCCCGCGGCGGACGACGATCCTCTCTCCCGCGAGTCGAACGAGTGGGAGCGCTACGCGCGGGAGCTGGCCGAGGCCGGCCGCTACCGCGAGGCGGTCCGCGCCTGGTATCACGCCGTTCTGGTGGCGCTCTATCGCACAGGCACGCTCCACCACCGGAAAGGCCGGACGAACTGGGAGTACGTCTCCGCGGTTCCGCCCGGCACGTCCTGGAGATCCGGCTTTGCCGAGATGACCCGGCATTTCGAACGCGAGTGGTACGGCCGCGAGCAGAGCGATCCCGACGCCCTTCGCGAGTCCGAGGCGATGGCGCTCGCCCTGCTGTCTGCGATCAGAGAGAGGGCCGCGTGAGGCGCGGTCTCCGGCTGGCCGCGCTCGTGGCGGCGTTGTACGTGGCCGGCGTCGCCGTGTGGGTGCGCTACGACCGGCGCTCGGTGCGCGAGGTCTTCGAACCCGGATCGATCTTCAATTCCAAGGACGAAGGGCTTTCGCTGGCCTATGCCTATCTCCGGAAACGGGCCGTGGAGCCGGTTTCGGCGCTCCGGCGGCGAGTGATCACCGGCCAGGTGCCGGCCCGGGCGGTGGTGTTCCGGGTGGAGGGCGCTGTGGGACCTTTGTTGTT
>DATANP010000684.1:0-9469 GCA_036266195.1 Thermoanaerobaculia bacterium
TCCAGTGATCATCGCCATCTCGCTTGGTCGGTCCATCTCCTCGCAGCGCGCCTGTGTCGCGATGTTTACCGGTGCCTCTATTGCCATTCTGTGGCAATCGATCCCCGTGTTAAAGGGATTTGTCTACGAGCTGGTGCCTGCCTTCTTGATCGGCCTCACCTTGACATGGCTTTTGAGCCGTCCGGCTGCGAAGGAGTTAATTCACGTCTGACCTGTTTTTTTGACCGATGGAATCTGAGACCGAAAGCGAACGCCTGTAATGTAAACTGTTAGTTTCAAAGTACGTCGAGGTCACGTCGTATGGAACCAGGCTGCCTTCCTAGAGGTATCGACGCGCCAGCCGTTGTTCGATGTCTGGCGGCTTCTTGGAAAAGGAGGAGCGCGGACAGAGGCTCGCGGGCAACTTCCAGGTCACGAAAGACGGCCACCATCTCGTCGGCGAGCTCGCGGACTTCGGCGGTCTTCCCCTCCTGCAGGTGGGAGATCGCCAGGTCGAGGGCGGCGAGCGCCCGTGTCGAAGGCGTTGCCCTCGTTCTGGAACGTTTGGCGGACCTGGGTCAGAAGCCGCCGGGCTCGTTCGTGGTCTCCGAGGCCGGAGGCGACTCTCCCCTCCATCCCCCCCTCCATCCAATCCAGACAGACCCGGTCTTGCGCGCTTCAGTGAGCCGCCTCCAGCTCCTTCAGTGGGCACTCAGTGGGCGACCACAGCTTGCAGGAGAGCGCTGGCCTCTCTACGCTAGAGGCTCAGAATGCTCGCCTGAATGAGGGTTTGCCTTGAACGTCTCGGTTGATCTCTGGCCACATCGGCTCTTCTGGATAGGCGATCCACGGGCTGTGGCGATTTTTAGCGTAAAGGTGCCGAGGGACGAGCCGGGACCCTGGCTCGGGATGGGGAATTGGCGCCCATGGCGGCAACGCTCGACCTCCACGAAGCGGCTCGATTGGTGGTTCCGGAACAATGAGCCGCACCTCCGCCAGGACGTCTTCGCGACCATCAACCGCTTCTATCGCTGGGAGCGCTCCCAGAAGTACGCCGTCCGCCTGGGTGCGACCTTTGTGGACATCGACTGCGGCCGAAGTCCCCTCGACTGGTCGGCCGCGGAGACAGTGGAGATTCTCCGGGATCTCGTGCAGCGCGGCCTGCTGGCGCAGCCCTCGATGTTGCAGTTTTCCGGCCGGGGCTTGTGGGCTTTCTGGCTCCTTCGCGACGAGCAGGACCCGAGCACCACGCCCTTCGCCAACGCCGACAACCGGGAGCTGTGGATGTCGCTCCAGCAGCGCACGGCCGATACGATCACGACAGGGTTCCCGAGCCTGAAGCTCGATCGGTTGGCCGGCGATCTGACTCGCGTGACACGACTGCATGGGAGCGTGAATGCCGCAGCCGATCGGCAGGTGCGCTATGAGCTGCTCCCCGGTCCGGCCGGCGAGCCGGTGCGCTACAGCTTGGAGGAGTTGGCCGGCTTCTACGGCCTGCCGCGCCCTGCACGCACCTGGGTTCCCGTCGAAGCCGAGGAGGACCGGCGCGATTTGGCGCTCGAAGCCCACCGCCGGCGTCAGGATGAGCGCGAGGAGGAGCGCCGGCGGAGAGAGGCCGCTCGAGCGGGGGTCGATCCGCGGCTCTCGGATCTGGGACGGCAGGGACACATCAAGCTCTGGCGAAATCGCTTGCGCTTTCTCGATCGAGCTCGGGTCGAGGTCCATGGCGGCGTGATCCCCTGCGGCCACCGCTACCGCGTGCTCTCGGCCTATGCCTACTGCTACGCGAAGCTGACGCGGGATCTTTCGGAGCTCGCGGGGAAGGTGGCGACGATCGGTCGCAACTTCTGCGAGCAGCCGGCGGAGGACCGGATTACGGACGCCGAGTTGCGGGGAATCACGGAACATGCCCTGGAATGGGCACGGAGCGGGCGCAAGATCACGAATCGGAAGCTCGCGGCCTTTGCGGGTCTCGATCCGGTGGCGGATCGGGAGCGGATCGAGCGGCTTGGCTTGAATCTCTCGACGGGACCCAAGGGCCGGAAGGAGGGGACGCGGGCGCGGCGCGCACTGGCGCGGGAGATCGTCCTGGCGGCGCTCGAACGCGGCGAAGGTCCGCCGAGTGTTCGAAATTTTGCGTGTGTACTTACGGAGCGGGGTTGTGCCACGGGTCGATCGACCGCGCATGCGCTTCTGGGGGAGCTCTGGGCCGAGCTGTGCCCCGAGGACGGCCCGGCTTCGGCGTTGGAATAGCCCTCGGCCTGGATGCGCGGCGGGCGCGGACGGGCAGGCAGGCCCAAGTTTGGGCCAGAAAGTCGCTAACGCGACCTCCGCATCCCCTATAAGGCCAAAAGTCGGACAGGCTGCCCCTTCCCCCCGGGGGCCCCTCTCCGAGTGAGCTGGAGAGGAGTGAAGGGCGACCGGACACGGCCGAGGGCGGTGCGAGGGCGGGCGAGGTCTGCCCAGGCTCCGTTGGCTCGACGCCGGATGCCGCGCGGCGGTTGGCGGAGGACGCCGGCATGGTTTAGACTGAGAGCGAACGTGACGCAGCCCCAGACACTCCCGGCCTTCGATCTGGAGAGGCTTTTCAAGCTCCGGCTCGTCGTGGCGCGGGCTGGCGAGATGGATCTCGCCCGATGGTGGAATACGAAGGGCCAGCTTGGCAGGCTGGGCGCCTCCACCCTGCGGCGTGGCCTCCCTCGGACGCACCACTTTGCTCAAGCTCGCTCCGTGTTTGCGGTGGCCGCTCATCGCTGTGCGGAGGTGTTCGACCCTCCGGGATGCGTGACCCTGTGGCGCCTGCCCGAGGACATCGAGGAGGCTTTTGACGCCCGGTGGGAGGATTGGCTGGACAATGCCGCGGAGTGGGCGCCCTTCTTCGTGAAGTTGGAGAGTCTCCCGGGACCGGATCTCGTGGCGGCCCTGCGAGACTTCGAGCTTGTCGGCGACCCCGATATAGAACGCTATGGCTCTCTGCGGAGGGTGGCGGAAGGGCGGGCGGTGCCTCTGCCGGGTGTCTTTTCCGGTACGGCGGCGGATGTCACTCTCTTGGCCCTGGGGTTCGCGCGCGGGGAACCGGGCGCGCTCGCGGTTCCCTATGCCCAGAGAGCCGCCGGATGAGGGCGGCTTCGCGCTCGAACGTGGTTTCGTCCTTCACCGTCGTGAAGGGCGCGTTGCTCGAAGAGACGTATGCCGTCTTCGCAGCCTGGGATTTCACGCTCTCGAAGCGGGAGAACCTCGACCGGTTGCGCGCGGAAAACTACATCGGCGCTCCCAGCACGACCTGGTTGCTCGACGTCGCCAAGGTCTTGAATCGTCGCTTCGAGCCGCAGGCAAGGGATCGTTCCCTCGTGGTGCTGGCCCAAGGAGGGCTCGACCTCGCGGAGTGGAAGCCGCTCGTGCTTTGGCACATGACCCGGGACGAATTTCTGGTCCGCGACTTCCTTCAGAACTGGCTCTTCCCCGCCTATGGTGCCGGTGCCTTTCGGGTGCGGACCGAGGAGGTCGAGGCGTATCTGGGAACCATCAAGAGCCGTGGTGCGACGACGGAGCACGCCTGGTCGGCGGTGACGACCCGGCGGGTCGCCGCGGGATTGCTCAAGATCGCCGCCGACTTCGGGCTCCTGCGCGGCAGCGCCGTCAAGGAGCTGGCGTCGTACCACCTTCCGGAGCGCAGCTTCCTCTACCTGCTGCATGCGCTACGGGAGGAGAACCCCAATCCCGGTAGGGTGATCGCCGCGCCCGACTGGCGTATGTTCCTGATGGGGCCTGCCGACGTCGAGCGCGAGATTCTGCGGCTGCACCAGTTCCGCAAGCTCGACTACCAGGCCGCCGGCAGCCTGGTGCAGCTCTCGTTGCCTTGTAAGAGCTCGCGTGAGTGCGCAGAGAGGATGGTCGCATGAGCCTGACCGACCCCATGACCGTGAGGCTGACTCGTGACCTGGAGCCGGTCTTGTCGCTCGCCGACCCGCGGGTGAAGCTGAGCGCCTACCACGACATGCCGTATGCCATCTTCCGGTACGATCCCGAGGAGGAGATCGAGCTGCGCCAGCAGGTGACTCTGCTCGAGACGCGGCTTTCGCAGAGGGGCAAGCGGATCCGGCGCATCTCGCTCGCGGAATGCCTCGACAAGGCGATGCGCTCCCAGCGGACGCCCGACGAGTGGTTTGCGGCGGAACGCGAGCAGGGCGTCGAGACCCTCGTCGAGACCGTCCACTCCGTTCTGGCCGAGTATGCGCCGCTGGTGGACCTCGTCGCGGCGCGGATGCCGGAGGACCCCGATCCGCTCCAGGACGTCGTCTTCGTTCTTCGCACCGGGGCTCTGTTCCCCGTGTATCGGACCTTCTCGCTCCTCGAACAGTTGAAGGGGCGCGTCCTCGTGCCGACGATTCTCTTCTACCCCGGCACGCTCGATGGCGCGGCGGGCCTGCGTTTCATGGGCGTGCTCGACGCCGAGCACAACTACCGCCCGAAGATCTTCTGATGAGGACTTCCCGATGAGCACCCAACCGGCCATCAAGACGCTCTTCGCCAGCGACATCCACCGGCCCATCGAGGAGGTCATCAAGGTCGACCAGAAGGACGAGGAGATCCTCCGCGACGAGATCAACGAGTACGTGGTGACAGACGCGATCGCCTCTCACTACACGGGCATCTATGAGGCGTACAGCGAGACGCCGAACAAGCCCCACGAAGGCATCGCCATCTGGGTGTCGGGCTTTTTCGGGTCCGGCAAGTCGAGCTTCGCCAAGATGCTTGGCCTTTCGATCGAGAACCACGACGTGGCCGGCGAGCCCGCCGCCGAGCGCTTCGCCCGGCGCTGGGACGACAAGAAGCTCCAGGTGCTACTCAAGACCATCTCGGAGAAGATCCCGACCCATGCGGTGATCTTTGACGTCTCGACCGACCGCGGCATCCGCAGCGGCAACCAGACGCTCACCGAGATCATGTATGGGCTCTTTCTCCAGAGCCTCGGCTACGCGAAGGATCTCGACTTGTCCGAGCTCGAAATCGGCCTCGAGGAGCAGGGTCGGTTAAAGCGGTTCGAGGACGAGTACCGAAGCGTCATCAAAAAGGAATGGTCGACCGAGAAGGGCAAGGTCGCGTTCGCGCTCAGCGAGGCGAGCCGTGTGCTCCACAGTCTCGATCCGGCGACGTATCCGATGGCGGACTCGTGGGTGAAGGCTGCCAAAAACAAGGCGGACATCACGCCCGGCAAGCTGGCCGAGCGCGCGACCGAGCTGATGCAGCGCCGGCGGCCCCGGCAGAGCTTGATGTTCGTCGTCGACGAGGTCGGCCAGTTCGTGGCGCGCGACGTCCAGAAGATGCTCGATCTCCAGGCGATCGTGCAGAGCCTCGGCAGAGTCGGCCGGGGAAAGCACTGGTTGGTCGTCACCTCGCAGGAGAAGCTCGGCGAGCTCGTCAGCGGCCTCGACGACAAGAAGATCGAGCTGGCACGGCTGATGGACCGCTTCCCTCTGCAGGTCCACCTCGAACCGTCCGACATCTCCGAGGTCACGAGTCGGCGTGTGTTGGCGAAGAACGCCGCTGCGCAGACGGCGCTGGGGAAGCTCTTCGACGAGCACCGCGGACGCCTCACGGAGCACACGCGCCTGACCGCGGACATCAGGCTGCCCGAGCTCACGCGCGACGGTTTCGTCGATCTCTACCCGTTGCTGCCCTACCAGATCGATCTCATCATCGGGGTCGTCTCCGGCCTTCGCACACAGGGCGGCGCGAGCCGGCATGTGGGCGGCGCGAACCGCACGATCATCAAGCTCGCGCAGCAACTTCTCATCCATCCCGCCGTTTGCCTGGCCGACGAGCCGGTCGGCGCGCTGGTGCGCCTCGACCAGGTCTACGAGCTCGTCGAGAACAACATCGGCTCCGAGGTGCGGGCGAAGATCGCCTCTATCGCCAGGGAGCTGAGCCATCCGCTCGCTCAGCCCGTGGCCAAGGTCATCTGTCTCCTCCAGTTCGTGAAGAGTGTGCACCGCACGGCCGAGAACCTCGCGGCCGCCCTGCATCCCGGCGTTGCGGCCGACTCGCAGCTCGCCGCCGTGAAGGAGGCTCTCCGCGAGCTGGAGGCCGCGCACAAAATCCGCCGTGGCGACGATGGGTACCGGATTCCGACCCCGGCCGAGGATGACTGGGAAGGTCTGCGCAACGGCATCAAGCCGAAGTCGGGCGACGAGCACCGCCTCTACGTGGACGTGCTGTCGTCGTTCTGGCAACCGCAGCCGACGCACACGCTTTACGAGACCAAGACCTTCAAGGCCGGGCTCGCCGTCCATGGCCGCGAGATCCACGGCGGCGACACGATGTTCCAGGTGCATCTCGCCAACGCCGGCCCGGAGCACCAAGCGCTCGCGGCCGAGCTGCGGGCCCGCAGCCAGCAGGAGCGGGACGACGTCTTCTGGGCCGTTGCGCTCAACGAGGCGATCGACCGCGAGATGGTCGAGCTGTTCCGCTCGAAGGAGATGCTCGCCCGCAAGGAGCGGGAGACGAAAGGCGAGGACACCCCCGGGCTGATTGCCGAGGAGCGCGTCCGGCAGCGGCGGCACAGCGACGAGCTGCGGCGCCTCCTGAAGGCTGCCTGCCTCTCGGGCAGCGTGTACTTCCAAGGCAACGACCGTGGCCCCGGCGACCGCGCCGTCGACGTCGGCAAGAGCGCCGCGGAGATCCTCGGGCAGGTGCTCCCCGAGGTCTTCGACCGCTTCAAGGAGGCTGCCGCGAAACCGGCCGAGGTCAAGAAGGGGGTCGACGCGCTCTTCACCGCAGAGAACCTGCAGGGGCTCCCCTCGGTCTTCGGAAGCCTGGGCCTCCTCCGCGATGAGAAGGGGAAGACGGTCTTCCGCGTGGAGAGCGGACCACTCAAGGTAGTGCTCGACCGCATCGACGAGCGGGCCAATTATGGCGACACCGCGAGCGGCCGGTTTCTCGCCGACGAGCTCGGCAAACAGCCCTTCGGCTGGGACTTCGAGGTCGTGCGGCTGCTCGTGCTCTCCCTCCTGCGCGCCGGCAAGGTCGAGGCGACCAGCAAAGGGCAGACGCTCGACTCGGTCACCGGCGTCGAGGCACGCGAAACCTTTTCGAACAACAACCTGTTCCGCCAAGCGGCGTTCCGGCCGAAGAAGGGCATCGAGTTCGAAGAGATCGTCAAAGCCTCGGAGGCATACCGCGACACGTTTGGCACGGAGGTGCGCGAGCTGAACGCCGGCGCGATCGTACACGAGCTGCGCAAGGAGGTCGTGCGCCACGAGGACACGGTGGCTTCCAGCCTCGGGCAACTGACGGCACATCGGCTTCCCGGCGGCACCGCCCTCGAAGGAGCGCTCGGGCAGATGAAGGCCATCCTGCGCGGCTCCGAGGACAATGCTATTGCCACGTTCAACTCGTCGCACCGCTCGATCAAGGACGCCATCAAGAGGGCCACGGAGCTCGAGCAGTGCCTCACGGAGCCGCGCCTCCACGACCTGGCGCGGGCCCGGCAGGCCCTGGCGACGGCGTGGCCCTTCCTGAGCCAGGAAGCCGACGTTTCCGACGAGCTTCGTGCCAAGGCCGTATTGCTCGAGGACCTGCTTGCCCGGGAGAGCTTCTACAAGGAGCTGCCTGCCATCGAGCAGAACACCAAGGCGCTGGAGATCGACTACGACAAGCGCTTCGAGGAAGCCCTCAAGGCACGTAGCGCCGCGTACACCAAGGCCATCGATCAGCTCGCCAAGACTCCTGGTTGGGCCGACCTTGACGAAGATCAGCAGCGGCGGCTGGCGGACAGGTTGCAGGTAGCAGGCGCCAGAGACCAGGCCAAGGGCATCGGAGAGCTGCAGGCGGAGACCGATGCGTGTGACGGCAGGCTGCGCGCCGCCATCACGGAGCTTCGCCGCATCATCGACGGAGAACGCGTCGTGAGCGTGAGCCTCGGGAGCTACTTCGGCGGTGGCATCGAGACCGAGGAGCAGCTCGACGCTGCGCTCGACGGTGTCCGCGAGGAATGCGCGCGGCTCATCGGCGCCGGAAAAAAGGTCATTGTGCAGTAAGGGGAACGTGGATGGACAAGGACACTCGCAATGTCATCGAACGCGCGACCCAGCGGGCCCGCAAGCTGCTCGAGGACGACTTCGCCTCGCAGCTCGAGGGGACGTTCGACGTGCTGCGCTCCGGCATCGTTGCGCCGAAGGCGGGCAGCCACCTCACTCCGAGGCAGGTGGCCCAACGGGATAAGATTGTCGCCGCGATTGAACACAAGCGGGCTGCCGGAATGGGTGCGGCGGACGCCGTAGCCGACTACCTTCGCGACGCGGCTTTCACCACGCTCAACCGCTTCGCGGCACTCAAGATGTTGGAAGCTCGCGAACTGGTGCAGGAGTGCATCACGAAAGGTGAACAATCCACGGGATACCGCGAGCTCACCCAGGACACAGGCACAAGCCGTAACGGCGTCGCGCAACTCCCCGAGAGAGCGGGCTATCGGCTCTATATCGAGAGCCTTTTCGACGAATTGTCCACGGAGGTAAAGGTCCTTTTCGACCGCCGAGACCCGTCGTCGGTACTTTGGCCGAAGCGAGCAACCTTCGACCGGCTCCTCGAGATCCTCAACGTGGCCGAGCTTGCCGGGGTGTGGGCGGAGGACGAGACGATCGGCTGGATCTACCAGTTTTTCAACGGCGCCGACGAGCGCAAGAAGATGCGCGAGGAGAGTCAAGCGCCGCGGAACAGCCACGAGCTCGCCGTCCGCAACCAGTTCTTCACGCCCCGCTACGTCGTCCAGTTCCTCACGGACAACACTCTAGGGCGCATCTGGTACGAGATGCGCGGCACCAAGACATCGCTCGCCGAGCGCTGCGAGTACATGGTGAGAAAGCCCGACGAGGAGTTTCCGCCACGGGTCAAGAAGGACCCGCGCGATCTGCGCGTGCTCGACCCTGCCTGCGGAAGCGGGCACTTCCTGCTCTACGCGTTCGACCTGCTCCTCGCGATCTACGAGGAGGCGCGCGCCGATCCTGAGAGCCCGAAGAGCGAGGCGACGGGCAAGACGCTCATGGAGGATTATCCGAACCTCGACGCTCTCCGGAGGGCAGTGCCCGGACTCATCCTCACGCACAACCTCCATGGTGTGGACATCGACCCGCGCTGCGCGCAGATCGCCCAACTAGCGCTGTGGATGCGCGCGCAGAAGGCCTACCGGGACTTTGGGATTGGTCGCGCGGAGCGCCCGCAGATCCGTCGGTCCAACATCGTCGTGGCCGAGCCTCTCGTAGCCGACGAGCAGATCGCCAAGGAGTTCGTCGCGAAGCTAGGCGACGCCGAACTCGGGCGCGTGTTCAGGGAACTCGTTGAGTCGCTGAGCCGTGCCGGAGAACTAGGACTACTTCTGCACGTCGAGCAAGTCGTTGGACAGCAGGCCAAGCGAGATCAGACTGGCGACCTCTTCACGCCTCCGGAGGAGCGCATCCGGGCTGCTCTTGAGCGCTTCGTTGGAGAAGAGCGC
>DATANP010000685.1:0-24861 GCA_036266195.1 Thermoanaerobaculia bacterium
TGGACGCCGTGCGCCTGCGAAAGGCCTTCGAGGGTCTCGCGCAACGGCACGGAGAGCTGCGCCTGGCCTTCCACGAGACTCCGGACGGGCCCGTCAAGCGGCTGGCCGACCGGACGGTGGACTTTGCAGAGGTGGATGCCGCCGGCTGGGACGAGGCGCGGGTCCGAAGCCATCTCCAGGATGAGGCCGACCGGCCTTTCGATCTGGCCCAGGACGCTCTGGTCCGGGTCCGCCTGCTGAAGACGGGAGGAGACGACGTCATCCTCCTGGTCATCCACCACCTGATCGCCGACCTCGGTTCCCTGGCGATCCTGGTCCGCGATCTAGGCCCCCTCTACGAAGGTCAGTCTCCCCCTCTCCTGGGGAGGGGGACTTGGGAGGAGCGGGAGCATCGGAGAATACCGCCGGGGGGTGAGGGCCGGCACGAAGCCTGGTGGCTCGATCGTCTCGCCGGAGACCTCCCCGTCCTCGACCTGCCCACCGACCACCCCCGCCCCGCGGCCCGTACGTTCCGGGGAGGCTCGCGCACAAGGGTGATCGAGTTGATCCAGCCCCGGGCCAAGCTCTTCCCGGTGCTCCTCGCGGCCTTCGACATCCTCCTCCACCGCGCCTCCGGCCAGACCGATCTGCTCGTGGGCTCGCCGACCTCGGGCCGCCTGAACCCGGAGCTGGCCGAGACGATCGGCTATCTCGTGAACCCGGTCGTCCTCCGCTGCGACCTGTCCGGCTCGCCCACGTTCCGGCAGCTCGTGGAGAGGGTGAGAAGGACGATTTTCGGAGCCCTGCGGCACCAGGACTACCCCTTCGCCCGGCTCGTTGAACGATTGCAGCCGGATCGCGACCTGTCCCGCCCTCCGATCTTCCAGGTCATGCTCGCCTTCCAGCGCGCGCACTTGGAAGACACCGGCGATCTGGCCGCCTTCGCCCTGGGAGTCGCCGGAGCGCGGATCAAGACCGGTCCGCTGGACCTGGAATCGATCCGACTGGAGCGCCACTTCTCCCAGCTCGACCTCGAGCTGATGGCCGCCGAGACCTCGCGCGGGATCGAGCTGGCGTTGACCTTCAACGCCGACCTCTTCGAGCCGGAGACGGCCGAGCGCCTCCTCGGTCACCTGGAGACCCTGCTCGCGGCCGCCGCCGAGAATCCCGACTGCCGGATCGGCGAGTTGCCGCTCCTCACCCCGGCCGAGCGCGGGCAGCTCCTGGCCCTGAATCGAACCGCCGCTCCCCTGCCCAAACGGCTCGTTCACGAGCTGTTCGAGGAGCAGGCGGCGAGGACGCCGGACGCCGTGGCTGTCTCCGATTCGAAAGGAATTCTGACCTACCGCGAGCTGAGCGCGCTGTCGGACCGGATGGCCGAGACGCTCGCGCCCGGGCCAGTCCCGGTCCGGGCCGAGCGCGACGCCTCGCTCCTCGTGGCCCTGCTGGCGATCTGGAAGGCCGGAGCCATCTATCTGCCGCTCAACCCGGACCAGCCCAAGACCCGGACGCGGCGGATGCTGGAGCTGAGCCGGACGCTCCCTGCCGATCCGGAGCTGGCCTATCTCCTCTTCACCTCCGGATCGACCGGCGAGCCCAAGGGCGTGATGGTCCACCATCGCGGCCTGCTCAACCATCTGCTGGCGAAGATCGGGGATCTGGACCTGAGCGCGTCGGACCGGGTGGCGCAGACCGCTGCGACGAGCTTCGACATCTCGCTCTGGCAGATGCTGGCACCCCTTCTGCTCGGAGGCCGGGTGGAAATCCTTTCGGACGCGGTCGTCCGGGAACCGGATCGCCTGCTGTCCGAGGTGGAAAGCCGGGGCATCACGGTGCTGGAGCTGGTGCCGTCGGTCCTTGGGCCGTTCCTGGATGCGATGGAACGCCCGCCGGCCCGCCTGCGCTGGATGATCTCCACCGGCGAAGCGCTGCCGGCCGAGCTCGCCCGGCGCTGGATCTCGCGCACAGGAGTGCCGCTCGTCAACGGCTATGGTCCCACCGAGTGCTCGGACCGCGTGAGTCACGCTTTTGTGACGGACCATGTTTCGATCGGCCGACCGATCCGCAACCTGCGGCTGCACGTGATGACTCCGGACCTGGAGGAGCAACCGATCGGTTTTCCGGGCGAGATCTGCATCGGAGGGCTCGGAGTCGGCCGCGGATATCTGAACGATCCTGCCCGCACCGCCGCAGCTTTCATACCCGGGCCGGGAGAGCGGCTCTATCGCACCGGCGACCTCGGACGGCGTAGGGCCGACGGCGAGATCGAGATCCTCGGCAGGCTCGATCATCAGATCAAGCTTCGGGGCGTGCGCATCGAGCCCGGCGAGATCGAAGCCGCGCTCCGCAGCCATCCCGGAGTGCGGGACGCGGTGGTGGCCCTGCGAGGAAACCGGCTCGTGGCCTGGTGGACGGGCGATCCCCTCGCGGCCCTGCGTGAGCATCTGAAAGATCGACTGCCCGAGTCCATGATCCCCGCCGCCTTCCGTCATCTGGAGGCGCTGCCGCTCAACGCGAATGGCAAGGTGGACCGCCGGGCGCTGCCGGATCCCGAGATCATCCCCACGACCGAAGCGCCGGGGGACGGCCTGGAAGCCTTTCTCGCGGAGATCGTCGGAAGCGTGCTGGGAAGATCGATCGGACCCCGGGACAATTTTTTCGATCTCGGAGGCCACTCACTCCTCGCCGCCCAGGTGGTGGCGCGCCTGCGGTCCTCCCTGGCGATCGATCCGCCGGCCGGGCTGCTCTTCGAGGAGCCGACCCTCGCAGGCCTTACACGGCGCGTGCGAGATCTCCAACGGACCGCGGCCGGGCTGCCGATTACTCCTCCGATCGTGCCCGTCTTCCGCAATCGGCGCATCCCGCTCTCGTTTGCTCAGGAGAGGCTCTGGTTTTTACATCGGCTCGATCCCGGGAGCCCGGCCTACAACATGCCCGGGTTGGTGAGGATTGATGATCCGGCCCGAATCGAGGCAGCCTTGTCCGGGATCGTGGCCCGCCATGAGTCTCTGCGAACGACTTTCCCCGAGATCGACGGCGAGCCGTATCAGCACATCGCACCGCCCGCGCCCGTCCGCCTGCCCATCATAGACCTGTCGGCGCTCCCCGATCCCGAGCGGGAAATGCGAGAGGTGGTGGAACGGGAGGCCCGGCGGCCTTTCGATCTGGATCAGGGTCCATTACTCCGGCTGATTCGTTTTGATAACCATCTCTTCGCCAACCTCCACCATTCGATCGCCGACGGCTGGTCCCAGGAGATCCTTCTCCGCGAATTACGTGGCGGGTCGCTGCCTCCGTTGCCGGTCCAGTACGCCGACTTCGCCGTCTGGGAGAGAAATCAGAACGGGGCCCTCGCCGCGCAGCTCGACTGGTGGAAACGTGAGCTGTCCGGAGGCCTGCCGCCGCTGGACCTGCCTCTCGACCGTCCGCGCCCGCCAAGGCAGAGGCACCGCGGGGCCGTCCTGCCGGTCCGGATTCCAGCGGTTCGCCATCCCGGCGCGACGCCGTTCATGGTGCTCCTCGCCGCGTTCCAGGCCCTGCTCCACCGCCTGACCGGGCAGGACGACATCCGAGTCGGAGCACCCGTGGCGAACCGGCAGCGGACCGAGACCGAAAACCTGATCGGCCTCTTTGCCAATACCGTCGTTCTTCGGACGCGGTTTGATAGCCGTCCCCTCTCTCTGTCCGGGTTGATCGAGAGAGTCAAAAGAACGGTCCTCGGCGTCTTTCCACACCAGGACCTCCCCTTCGGCCGGCTCGTTGAAGAGCTTCAGCCCGCGCGCGACCCGAGCCGCACGCCGCTCTTCCAGGCCATGCTCGCGGTCCAGCCATCTCTCTCCGTCGAGGAGATCGGCACCGGCACGGCCAAACTGGAGCTGACCCTTTCCATCCGGCCCGGCGAAGGCCGGGGCTGGATCGAGTACGACACCGATCTTTTCGATTGCACGACCGTCGCGCGCTGGGCCGCAAGCTTTTCGAATCTGCTCGCCGCCGATCCTGAGACGCCCGTCGCGGACCTGCCTCTCCTCCGAGAGGAGGAGCAGACTCAGATCCTGATCGAATGGAACGACACCGCGGCCACGGTTCCGGATATCAAGGTTCATCACCTTTTCGAAGCCCAGGCGAGAAAGACACCGGATGCCGTCGCGGTCACGGCTGGCGATCAGAGCCTGACCTATCAGGAGCTGAACGCCCGAGCCGACGACTTCGCCCGCGGGCGCGAACCAGGGATCGGCTACGCGCTTCACGCCGACCGCTCGATCGACATGCTGGTATCGCTCCTGGGCATCCTCAAGGCCGAAGCCTTCTACGTTCCGCTCGATCCGTCCTATCCCGAGCAGCGCCTCCAGTGGATGATGGAAGCCGTCGGGTCGCAGGGTGAGGGCCTCGCCTATACCCTTTTCACCTCAGGCTCCACCGGCCGGCCGAAAGGCGTTCAGGTTCCACACCGCGCCCTGGTCAATTTTCTGCTCTCCATGGCGGAGAGGCCGGGGCTCAAATCGAATGACATCCTCCTGGCAGTCACCACGCTTTCATTTGACATCGCCGCCCTGGAGCTGCTGCTCCCGTTGATCGTCGGCGCCCAGGTTGTGATCGCGGACCGCGAGACCGCCGCGGACGGTGCGCGACTGGCGACGGAGATCGAAAGAGTCGGCGCCACCGTTCTCCAGGCGACTCCGGCCACCTGGCGAATGCTGATCGATTCGGGCTGGACGGGCTCACCCAACCTGACCGCGCTCTGCGGCGGAGAGACCCTGCCGCGCGAGCTGGCCCGGGATCTCCTCGAACGGACCGCCGCCGTCTGGAACCTTTATGGCCCCACCGAGACCACGGTCTGGTCCGTCATCCACCGGGTGGAAGACGCGGAGCGGCCAATCCCCATCGGCCGGCCGATCGCGAACACCTCCATCTATCTCGTCGATCGCAATTTCCAGCTCGTCCCGCTCGGCGTGCCCGGCGAGCTCCTGATCGGCGGCGCCGGGATAGCGCAAGGCTATTTCGATCGCCAGGATCTCACCGCCGAACGCTTCCTTCCCGGACCGGATGGCGGGCGGCTCTATCGCACCGGCGATCTCGCCCGGCGGCTTGCCGATGGAAATCTGGAGATCCTCGGCCGAATCGATCATCAGGTGAAGGTGCGCGGGTTCCGCATCGAGCTTGAAGAGGTCGAGGCGGCCCTCGCATCCTGCCCGGGCGTGAGCCGCGCGGTGGCCGCCGTGCGCGACGGCAGCCTCGTAGCCTGGGTCGTGGGCCAGCATCCAGGACCCGAGCTGGCGCGGCGGCTGCCGGCGTTCATGATCCCCTCCCGGATCTCAGTCGTGGACGCCTTGCCGCTCACTCCGAACGGCAAGGTGGATCGCCGCGCCCTGCCTGATCCGGAACCGATCGCGATCGTTGGAGAGGCCCCCTCCAGTCCAATTGAAGTGGGTGTGGCGGAGATCTGGCGCCGGGTCCTCGAGATTGACCTGGAGACGGGGGTCGGCCGCGATCAGAGCTTCTTCGAGTTGGGCGGCCATTCTGTGTTGGCGGCGCGGGTGATCTCGCGGATCAACGAGTCCTTCGGCATCCAGCTCCCTCTGCGCGCGATGTTCGAATCCCCAACCGTCGCCAGCCTGGCGAAGCTCCTCGATGGCGAGCGGCATCTCACGAATCCGATTCCGAAGGTGCCGCGCGGCAGACCGCTCAACCCATCCTTCGCCCAGGAGCGGCTCTGGGTCATGGACCGCCTCTCTCCAGGCAACCCGGTCTACAACGTATCCCAGGCGATCGATCTCGAAGGGCTCCTGGACGAAGCGGCCCTGGAGCGGGCCTTCGCCGAGGTCGTCCGTCGCCACGAAGTGCTCCGCACGCGGTTCGAAACCGTGCAGGGAAAACCGGTCCAGGTGGTGGAGCCGGAATCCTTTCGATTGCCGATCGTGGACCTCCGCGGCGTGTCGGACGAGGCCGACCGGCTTGCTCTGGAAGATGCCCGCCGGCCGTTCGACCTGCGGCGCGGCCCGCTCCTGCGCGCCACCCTGCTCCGTTTGGGAGATCAGTCCCGGCGGCTTCTGCTCGCGGTTCATCACATCGTCTGCGACGATGCCTCTCTCGCAGTCCTGGTCCGGGAGGTGGAAGCGGTCTACCGCGGCGAGAGCCTGCCGGATCTTGCTGTTCAGTACGCCGATTGGGCCGAGTGGCAGCGCCGCCGTGTCGAGGAGATCCAGGACGCCGAGTTGGTTTTCTGGAAAGGAAAGCTCGGCAGCGAATTGCCGGTGCTGAGCCTGCCGACCGATCGCCCCCGGCCCGCGGTTCAGACCTTCCGTGGCGCCACACTTCCGATCCACGTTCCCGCCTCGCTCACGGAGTCGCTGCGCGATCTCAGCCTGCGGCACGGCACGACTCTTTTCATGACGCTCCTCGCCGCCTTCGCCTCCGCGCTCCAGCGTGCCTCCGGCCAGGACGACCTGGTGATCGGAACGCCGGTGGCCGGCCGCGACCGGACAGAGATCGAGGGGCTCGTCGGCCTGTTCGTGAATGTCCTGCCGCTGCGGCTCGACCTCGCAGGCTCGCCATCGTGGTCCGACCGGCTGGCGCGGGTCCGGTCCGCGGTCCTGGAGGCGTTCGAGCACCAGGTGCTGCCGTTCGAAAAGCTTGTCGAAATCCTCCAGCCCAAACGTGACCTCGGGCGCGCGGCCCTGCGGCAGGCGGGCTTCTCGTTCCAGGATGCCCGCCTGCCCGCCGGACTTCCTGGCATCCAGGTGCGGCCGGTACCAGTGGACCCCGGCGTTTCGAGGCTCGATTTCACGCTGTTTCTCGCACCCCAGGAGGAAGGCCTCGGCGGTTTCCTCGAATACAGCACCGATCTTTTCGATCCCGCCACCGCCGCCCGGCTGGCAGACGGATTCCGGCAGGCTCTCGACGACCTCGCCGGTGACGAGCTGGGTCGGGCACCCGGCACAAACCTTACGGAAGGCCAGCTCCTCTTCTGGTTCGCCCATCGGCTCCACCCGGACGTGCAGCTCTACTTCGACCGGGCGACCGCCACGTTCACGATCGACGGAGATCTCGATCCCATCGCGTTCTCCCGCGCCTTCGACAAGCTCCTGGAAAATTGCGACGTGCTGCGCAGCCGGGTGCGCGAAGTCAGCGGCATGCCCTGGCGCTCGCTGGCCGAGCCGGCGCCGTTCGCGATGGAGGTGTTCGAGCTGGAGACCTCACCCCCTGGCCCCCTCTCCCATCTCCCGCCCACCCCCCGCCGGGAGAGGGGGAACGCGGCTGAAGCAATGGACCAGGACCTCGGCGATATCGCCCCAGATACGTCCCCCCTCTCCCCCCGGGAGAGGGGGACAGGGGGTGAGGTCTCTCTGGGCACCTGGCTCACCGAGCGCGCCGCCCGCCCCATGAATCTCGGCGACCGCCTGTTCGACACCGCCCTCCTCCGGCTCGCGCCTTCGCGGTGGATCTGGTATCTCAGCATCCATCACCTGATCGCCGACGCCTGGACCCTGGAGCTGCTCGCGCGCCGTCTCTCCGAGCTCTACAAATCCGGAGACGCGCCGCGGTTCCCTTCCTACGACGACTACGTGGCCGCCGAGCGCGCGGAGCGAATGTCGGAGAAGGGCCGCCGCGCCCGCGAGTACTGGGAGCGGAAGCTCTCCCGGCCCGCGCCTCAAAATCCTTTCTATGGCCGGCCCGGCACACCCTCGACGACCGAAACCGTCCGGCTCTCGGCCGAGTTGGGTCCGGAGCCCCGCGCCACGGCCGCCGCATTGGGCTTCTTCTCGCCTTCGGTGATCTTCGCCACGGCCCTGTTCGCCCTCCTCCATCGCTTGAGCGGCGAGCGGCGGCTGCGGATCGGCACTCCGTTCGCGAACCGTCCGGAGCGCTTCCGCGGTACGCCCGGATTGATGATGAACGCCGTGCCTCTCGAAGTGGAGATCGATCCGGGCGAGACGTTCGCCACCCTCGCGCGCAAGGTGCAAAGGGAGTCGGTCGAGGTCGCGCGCCATCAGAGCCACCCGGTACGCAACCCGGAGGACGCTCGGGTCTACGACGTCTATTTCAACTATCAGAGCGTGGCCTTCCGGGAGTTGTGCGGCCTGCCCGTGCGCTTCGAGCTGCTCCACTCCGGCCGCTCGCTCGACCGGCTGGACCTCCAGGTGAGCGACTTCGGAGGCGAAGGCCGCTTCCGGCTCGACCTCGATTTCAACGTGGAGAGCTTCGGCGCGGACGAGCGCGAGCGGACCCTCGGCCATCTGCTCAACCTGCTCCACGCCTTCACCGCCAATCCGGACCAAGCCCTTTCCGATGCCCCGTTGCTCACCCCGGCCGAGCAGGATCTCCTGGCCCGGTTCAACGACACCGCCAGATCCTACCCGCGCGGTCTCTGGCTTCATGATCTGTTCAGGAAGGATGACGCGGTGGCCGTCACCTCCGAAGCCGGCGCGCTGACCTATCGCGAGTTGGACGAAGAATCCGACCGGTTGGCTTCGTGGCTCCGCTCGCGCAACGCCAGGCTGGTCGGCATCCGCCTGGAGCGCTCGCTGGAGCTGATGGTGGCTCTGGTCGGCACCCTCAAGGCCGGTGCCGCCTACGTGCCGCTCGATCCCGGCTATCCCGCCGACCGGCTGGCGCTCATGGCGGAAGATTCCGGAGCCACTGTAATCCTCGATGGAGCAATTCCTTCCGGAATCCCGGACGACGCGCGTCCTATCGACGAAGCGGATCTGGCCTACGTGATCTATACCTCCGGTTCCACCGGGCGGCCGAAAGGCGTCATGATCCCGCACGCGGGCATCGTCAACCGGCTGCTCTGGATGCAGGAGACCTACGGGCTCATGCCGGACGACCGGGTTCTGCAGAAGACCCCGATCAGCTTCGACGTCTCGGTGTGGGAGCTGTTCTGGCCGCTGATCGCGGGCGCCCGGCTGATCATGGCCCGGCCCGGCGGCCACCAGGATCCGGCTTATCTGGTCTCCGTCATCGTCCGCGAATCGATCACCACGATTCACTTCGTGCCGTCCATGCTCCAGGTCTTCCTGGAGCAGCCCGGAGTCGAGCGCTGCCGGTCGCTCAGGCGGGTGATCTGCAGCGGCGAGGCCCTGCCCGAAGCGCTCCGCCGCCGCTTCCACGAACGCCTGCCCGGAGTCGAGCTTCACAACCTTTACGGCCCGACCGAGGCCTCTGTGGACGTCACGGCCTGGGCTTCCGATCCTTCAACCCAACTCGATTCGGTACCAATCGGAAAGCCGATCGCGAACACGCAGATTCACATTCTCGGTCCGCACCTGACGCCGGTTCCGCCGGGCATCCCGGGAGAGCTGTGCATCGGAGGAATTTCGCTCGCCCGCGGCTATCACAACCGGCTGGACCTGACCGCGGAGCGCTTCGTGCCGGCGCCCGGAGGCGAGCGTCTCTATCGCACCGGCGATCTCGCGCGCTGGCTTGCCGATGGCAACATCGAATATCTTGGACGCATCGATCATCAAGTGAAGATCCGCGGAGTCCGCATCGAGCTGGGCGAAGTCGAGGCGCACCTCGCCTCCTTCCCCGGTGTGCGGGAGACCGTGGCAACCGTGCGCGACGGCCGGCTCGTCGGCTACTACGTGCCGGAGCCCGGCTGGGGTCCGTCACCCGACCAGCTCCGCGGCTGGTTGAGAACCAGGCTGCCGGAGGTCATGGTCCCGTCCGCCTTCGTAGCGCTCGAATCCATGCCCCTCACACCGAGCGGCAAGGCCGATCGCCGCAATCTTCCAGAGCCGGAATCAACCCGCCCGACGGTGCCCGCGGCGCCCCGCACGCCGCTCCAGTCGCTCGTGGCCGGCGTGTGCGCGGAGGTGCTGGGAGTCGAGGACGTGCCGCTGGATGTCAGCTTTTTCGACCTGGGCGGCAACTCGCTCATGGCGACCCAGGTCGTCACCCTGCTCCAGGAGGTGTTGCCCGTGGAGTTGGATCTTCGTAAGGTATTCGAAGGGCCGACGGTCGCCCGGCTGGCCACCGTCATCGAGGAGGAGCGGAGCGCGCTGCCCGAACCGGAACGGCTCGCCATGGCCGAGATCCTTGCCGAGCTGGAACGCAGTATGGCCGAGATGCAACAGGAGAGATGACTATGTCCGAAATCAGCCAGACCCTCGATCGCATCATCGGGATGTCGATCGATACCTATTACAACCCCTACAAGACCTTCCAGTGGCCCGACGAGCTGCCCGAGGAGCAGTGGTGGATGACCCCGGAGCTGATGACCATCCATGGCACCCGCCTGGAACGGGAGCTGAGCGAAAGACAGCTCATGGCGCTCAGCAAGTGGGAGAGCATCCACTTCTACAGCCTGAACGTCCACGGCATCCGCGAGCTGCTGCTGGAGGTGATCAAGCGCGTCCACACCCCCGGCTTCGAGGAAGAGTCCGAGTTCTTCCACCACTTCGTGGGCGAGGAGAACGAGCACATGTGGTTCTTCGCCACCTTCTGCCTCAAGTACGGCAAGAAAATCTATATCGACAAGAAGATCAAGATTCCAGCAGGAGAGATGCCGGCGGATATCGAAAGCCTTCTCGTCTTCGCCCGCGTCCTGATCTTCGAAGAGATCGTGGACTACTTCAACCTCCGCATGGGCCGCGACGAGTCGCTCCATCCGATCATCCGTCAGGTCAACGCAATCCATCACCAGGACGAGTCGCGGCACATCGCGTTCGGCCGCGAGATCGTCAAGCTCCTCTGGGACGGCGTGCGCGAGCGCCATCCGGCCGAGCGCCAGCAGGAGATCCGCGACTATCTCGGCCGCTATCTCCAGGCGAGCATTCAATCGCTCTACAGCCCGGCGGTCTATTCGGATGCCGGAGTGCCCGAGCCGTACAAGGTCCGTACCGCGCTCCTCGCCGATCCGGTCCGCCGCGAGGCCGACGTCCGGGTGCTCAAGCGGACCACGGACTTCTTCTCGTCCCTTGGGTTGATCCAATGATCGAAGACGTCAAGCGCTGGCTCCTGGAGCGCAAGCCCGAGATCGGAGACCTCGATCCGGATTTCGATCTGATCGACAACCGGGTGATCGATTCGCTCAGCTTCCTCGACTTCGTCTTCTTCCTCGAAGAGCTGACCGGCCGGGAGCTGCAGGCCACCGCGGAGACAGTTCATTACTTCCGGACCCTGCGCGCGATCGAGGGGAATATTCTTCATGCCTGACCTGGACGTTCGGGAAGGGCTCGCGACGCTCGGCCCGGACATGGTCCGCTTGCGCGACCTTCTGGAAACCCGCTGGCTCGCCTGGGCCGCCGGCTGCGGCGCCGCACCCATGCTCTTCCCGCCGCTCATGAGGGTCGAGGACCTGGAGCGCTTCGACTACTTCCGCAACTTCCCGCACCTGCCGCTCCTGGTGAGCCATCTCCGGCCCGAGCGCCTCGCGGACGTTGCAAAAGCCGGGCTCCCCGGCGGCGAGGCAAAGACCGACGACCTGACCCCTGCGGGCTGGGCCCTGCCTTCGGCGGCCTGTTACAACATTTATCTTCACCTCGCCGGAACCGACTTGGAGGCGGCCCGCTACGTCACCACTGTCGCTACCTGCTTCCGCAACGAAGAGCGGTACGATGGCCTTCGAAGGCTGCACGGGTTCACCATGCGGGAGATCGTCTGCATCGGCACCCGGGACGAGGTCCAGGACCACCTCCGCGCCTTCAAAACGAAAGTGACGGCGTTCGGAGAGCGGCTCGGGCTGGGCCTGATGGTCGAGGCCGGGAATGATCCGTTCTATCAGCCACAGAGCGGTCGGGCGGTGCTCCAGCAGCTCTTCCCGCAGAAGGAAGAGCTGCTCTACGACGGGACGCTCGCCATCGCCTCGTTCAACTTCCATCGCAACTTTTTCGGCGAGCGCTGTCGCATCCGCGCCGCGGACGGCCAGCCGGCCTTTTCGGGCTGCGTCGCCTTCGGGATCGAGCGCTGGCTCCATGCGCTCCTTGCTCATCATGGCAGTCCTGAAGCCGCGGCCGAGGCGCTCGCAGAGTGACGACCGCCCGCCAGCTTCTCCTCCGGAAGCTCCGCGATCGGAAAGCCGAGCTTCTCGGAGATGAGTCGATCCAGCGCCGTCCGGACTCCGGACCGGCGCCGCTCTCCCTCGCCCAGCAGCGCCTCTGGTTTTTGGAGCAGCTCGAACCGGGCACATCCCGTTTCAGCCTGCTCACCGCCGTGCGCCTCCGAGGAACGCTCGATCCGGCTCGCCTGCAACGAGCCGTAACCGAGGTGGTCCGCCGCCACGAGGCCCTGCGCACCCGATTCGAGATGCGCGACGGAGAGCCGGTCCAGATCATTGATCCTCCGCAAGCCATCCCGCTCCCCCTGATCGATCTTTCCAGCTTGGGTCCACACATTCAGGAAACTCTCCTCCACCGCCTTGGAGGAGAAGAGGCCGGCCGACCCTTCGATCTTCGGACGGGACCGCTCCTCCGCCTCGTCCTTCTCCGCTTCGGAGCGGACCACCACGCCCTTCTCCTGACGATGCATCAGATTTCCATGGACCGGTGGTCCCGCGGCATCCTGGTGAAGGAAGTCGGGATGCTCTACGACTCGTCGCTACCGGAGTTGCCGGTCCAGTACGCGGACTTCGCCGTCTGGCAGCGGGAGCACCCGGTCGACGAAAAGCTTTTGAACTGGTGGAAGGAGCGCCTGCTGCCGTTGCCGCCTGCGGTCGAGCTTCCTACGGACCGTCCGAGGCCCGCGGTCCAAAGCCCGCGAGGACGCACGCAGTTCCACTCCATTCCGCAGTCGGAGCTCGACGCACTCCAGGCCCTCGCCCGGCGCGAAGGAGCTACCCTCTTCATGGTCCTCCTGGCCGGTCTGGCAACGCTGCTCCACCGAACCACCGGCGCCGAGGATCTGATCGTCGGCGCCCCTGTGGCGAACCGCCACCGGCCGGAGCTCGACGGAGTGATCGGCTTTTTCCTGAACCTTCTCCCCCTGCGCCTCCATCCGCGGGCGGACCTCACCTTCCGGGACCTGCTCTCCGAATCCCGTGAGACCGCGGTCGGAGCCTTCGCGCACCAGGAGGTCCCTTTCGAAAGGCTGGTCGACGAGCTGAATCTCGATCGAGACCTGAGCCGCCATCCGCTCTTCCAGGTCACCCTGGCGCTCCAGAACGCGCCGATCCCACCGCTTCAAATCCCCGGCCTCACCGCCACGCTCGTGGAAGTGGACTGGGGTACCACCGCCTTCGACCTCGCGCTCTTCTTCTGGGAGACCGCCCTCTGGGAGTCGCTGGAGCCAGGCCTGAGCTTCGTGACCACCGCCAGCGCCGCCCTTTTCGACACCGAGACCGTCACTCACCTCGCCGGTAATCTCCGATCCATCCTCCGAGATGCGGCGGAGGATCCCGATCGCCAACTCGTCGATCTACTTCCTGGCGAGACCGCAAGGCAACAGATCCTCGCAGCACCGAAGCGTCGCCGTCCCGCGGTCCGCGTCGAGCCACGAACGGAGGCCGAGCGCCTCATCGCCGGCATCTGGTCCGAGGTCCTGGGCCGGCCGGTCGGCGTGGAAGACGACTTCTTCGATCTCGGCGGCCACTCACTCCAAGCCATGCGCATCGTGGAGCAGCTGCGGGAAAAAGGAATCGATACGACAGTCCGGTTTTTGTTCGAGGCGCGCACCGTCGCGGCCTTGGCCGAAAAGTCATGACCTGGAAGGAGCTCCGTCCATGCCCATCCAACCCACATTGAAAAAGAAGGACGCCGTTCTCTACGCAGGCATTCGCCTGCGCGTGCAACGCGATCAGCTCGGTCAGAGCGTACCGATCGCCCTTGAAGCGCTCTCCAACTTCTTTACTCAGCACCATCTTGCTTCGACAGCGCCCCCGCTGGTCCGATACTTCGTGGTGGACTACAACGACGGTAGCGTTGACGCGGATGTCGGCTTTCCGGTCAGCAGTGCCTCGATACCCGCGCATCCACGTATTCACCTCGGTCAACTGCCGAGCGGTACCTATGCCACTCTCGATCATCATGGCTCTTACGAGACTCTCGTCAAAACGACGTCGTCACTGCTCGACTGGGCAAAGCAGACCGGCACGCGCTGGAACGTCGCCACGGAGAACAACGTGACATGGTGGGCCGCCCGAGTTGAGCACTACATCGCGGGGCCGGAACAAGACCCGAGCCCCGAAAACTGGCTCACCGAGATCGCAATTCTGCTCGCGGACTGATCGGTTCATGGCACCCTATTTCAGGCGCACTACAGGAGTAGAATGGGATTGCACTCTATGACGACCCCTACAAAGGAGGCACGAATGAGCATCCATGCCAGACAGGGTTTCGCCGCGTTGCGCGGCCTCGTCTACGGAAGCGCTTTCGTCTTTCTCTGGGCCTGGCTTGCAACCGTGGTGCGACGGTATGACGCCGGCCTGTCCATCTCCCTACCGTCGCCGCTGCGCGCTCTCGGAGTCGTGCTCGCCTGTGGCGGGGCTGTCCTCGCTGCAAGTTGCATAGCGGTGTTCGCCAGCCGCGGGGAGGGGACTCCGGCTCCGTTCGACGCGCCGCGGAAGTTCGTGGCGACCGGGCCCTACCGGTATGTCCGAAATCCCATGTACGTTGGGGCGATCCTTCTGCTGGTCGGCGCGGGTTTCGCGGTCCTGTCTCCCTCGATCGTGCTGCTCGGGTTCGCGTTCTGGGGACTGACGCACATCCTGGTCCTCATCTACGAGGAGCCGGTGCTCACCGCGAAGTTCGGGGATGACTACGCGCGGTACAAGGCGGAGGTCAACCGCTGGCTTCCGCGGTTTTGAAACGTCCTGGCCGATGTTCAACCCAAGCGTTGACGCAGCTCATCCGGGTCCAGGCCACTGGCGCGGGCTTTCTCATCGAACCGCGGATGATTCGGGTCGATCGGAAATGAAATCTTGCCCACCGCGCCCAGCCTGAAGTCATGAGATCCTTCTTGAACGGGAAGAAGGAAGCGTTGCTGACCGACACCCAGGCCACTCAACCCGGACTCAACGAGGAGCTCTCGAACCTCCTTGGAGGCTTTAACAAAACACACCGTTGGTGATGTCGGGGAGGGGGGTGCCCAAGCCACGGAGAGACCAATCTCCTGCGCTGTTACTGCTGAGACATGGGTGCCTTCAGCCAGGAAGGCGACGAATCTCGTCATGGTGCCGGCCCGGTCCCACTCGGTACCGATCGCCCAGGTCAACCCATACAACCTCGGGACGAGGACCACCTCGGTGCGGCCGTCGTCGTAGAAAAGTCTCGCGGCAACAATCGCATACGGCCGCGGGTCAAACACGATGGCGGACAGCTCGGCGAAGCTGACGAAGTCGATCCCGGTTGGCTGGTTCGCCGCATTGAGGCGGTAGATCTCCAGGCTGCCAAGGTGAGTCAGCGACAGGTTGAGGAGCTCCCCTTGCCAACTTGGTTCATTGCGTACCGAGTACCCCTCCCAGATCAGCGCCGGCCGGGAACGGTAGGGACTCGCGGCCGAAAGCAACAAGACGCTGAGCTCCCGACATTTCCTGGTGGTCATCTCGACGAGCGCCGGGTCGGCCTTGATCTGCAGGCAGGCCAGCCGTTCCATGCAGGTGAGGTGATGGAGGCGCGAGGAGGACGAAGCTGGAGAGGAATTCGTTCATACTGTCTTCCTTGGGTCAGTTGACCCGTGAATTACTACCTTCGGGATGGTTCGACAGCGCCGCCAGCGACGACGATGCGGACGCCGCCGATCAGTCCTACCTGGCGCAGGGGCGGTACGCGGTAGCGCTGCCGTATCGCCTCGACCGTCGCATCGTCGCCCAGCACCGCGATGCGCGCCGCACTCCAGTCAGCGGGACGCCAGCCGGCGGCGGTCGGCTCGGCGCGGATCGAGATTCCCCACAGCCGCCGGTCGACGCCGGCCTCGCGCAGGCGCAGGTTGGCGTGCAGCACGGCCGGCCACACCTGCCAGTAATCGCCGAGCACGTGGGTGGCGCCGGCACGCAGCAGCGCGTCGCTATGGATCCCCGCCCACCGATCGAATCCCTGGCGCGCGGCGCCCGGCGAAGGCAGCCCGAAGCGCCAGGCTGTGAGCGGCAGCAGTAGCACCAGGGCGAGCACGTTGACGGTGCGCGCCCACCGCGGTCGCCCCTCAAGCACGAGCACCAGCACGAGGGCTGGCAGGGCGAGCGCGATGCCGAGCATCCCCGCGAGTTGGAAGCGCAGGGGATAGTGGTTGAGATGCACCCAGCCGCTCGCACCGAGGACGATGAGCTCGCCGAGCGCAATGCCGGCGAGGCAGAGGACAGCGGCGAGGGCGCGCTTCGCCGGCGCTGAGCCGAGCGCCGTTCCCACTGCGACGGCGGCCGCCGTTGCCACGAGCACGGCGATCGGCAGTGGGCCGAAGAGCTCGACGATGTTGCGGCTGAGCGCCGCCCACCCTGCGGGCCAGAGAGCGGGCGCGGTCGGCGCAAGCTCGGTCCCGGCGTAGACGTAAAACCGGCTGAACCCGAGACTCGCCGCCGCGGCGCAGGCGAGCGCGAGCGCCGCCGGCCACAGCCTCCCCTGGGCTCGCACCGACTCCTCACGCCAGAGCATCCAACGCAGCAGCAGCAGCGGCAGAGCCCAGAAGACAATGGTGAAGGTCACCCAGGCGGCGCAGGCGACGAGCGCCGCCCCCACGAGCCTGCGGCCACGCCCGGGGTGCTCGATCAGCAGTATCCCTCCCGCCGCGAGGGCGATCGCCAATGGGTAAGGCTGCATCTGGAGGAAGGCGTGGAAGGGCAGGTCGGCCGCGGCAAGCAGGAGCGCGAGACCCGCCGCGCCCACTGCCGGCCAGCAGGGTCGTGGCACCGCCAATCGCGCGACCAGAAAGAAGGCGAAAACGATGGCCGTGAAGCGCAGCGCCATCTGCAGGAGAAGATTGACGAAGGGGTCGCTCACCGGTACCGCGAGCAGCGGGATCAGCATGCCGAAGCGGTTCTGCTCCCAGTAGAAGAAGGTCCAGCGCCAGAGGCTGACGAGCACCGGCACGATCGAGTCTGCGTCTTGGTACTGGTGGACTGGCGAGAGCGCCATCCAGGCGCCGAGCACGGGCGCCAACGCGAACGCCACGGCGCCGGCACGGCAACGTTTGATCGGTGGAGGCATAAATCAGGGCGTTCGTTTCGAGAAGCCGGTAGCTATTGTTCCACGATTTCATGGAGACTTGTGTGAAGACGTCCGAGCCTTGGACGAAGCAGCGCCCCGCGAGGGCCCGCTTTGCGCGGTTCTGGCTGGCAACGCGGCCTTCCTGATCGCGGCGCAAGCTCCTTTGGCGCAACGTCAGGTTACATTGCGCCAACGTAACCTTCTTTGGCGCAACGTCGACTTCTTTGGCGCAACGTAAGGAAACTTTGCGCCAACTCAACCTTCTTTGGCGCAATGTTAGGTTCCATGGCGCAACGTAACCTTCTTTGGCGCAATGTAGACTTCTTTGGCGCAACTCAACCTTACGTTGCGCCAAAGAACCTTCCATTGGAGCGACGTTGCGCCACGTTGCGCCATATGAGGTATCATTGCGCCAAAGAAGCTTACGTTGGCGCAAGGCGGGTCGATATGGCGCAATGTATCCTTCTTTGGCGCAACGTCAACTTCTATGGCGCAAGGAGGGCCTACGACGTGAGCACGAAGCGTTCGATAGCCGGGATTCTCGGCGATTTGGAGTCGGAAATCTCCCGTCTCGAGAAGGAAGAAGCATTTCACGCGCAGCAGGAAGCGGCGCACCGTGAGAAGCGCGCCGCGAGCGCCGCGAAGCTGGCGCTGGTCCGGGAACGTTACGAGGCCTTCCGGTCGGCTTCGGCGGCTGTGGAGGAGGTGGCGCCGGCGAGCGCGGCGTCCGTGGAGGGCTCCAAAGCTCCTACCTCGGTCATCCGCCATGTCGCGCGGATCGTGGCGTCCAAGGCTGCGGACGAGCCCTTCACTCCATCCGAGCTGCTCGCCGAGCTGAGTCAGCGATCCCCAAAGCTGGCGGCCAGCAACCGCAACGTCTCGGCAGCTCTCCGGCGGCTCGTCAAGGAGGGCGGGGTCCGCGTGGTGGAAGAGGGCAAGCCCTACCACGAAGCGGTCTACGCGCGGGGTGTGCGGAAGAAGAAAGGAACGGCGACGGCCTAGTCCTTCTTCTTCCGGTTGCGCCAGCGCAGGACCATCGCCCAGGGGACCAGGATCCACCAGCAGAGGAGGATCGCCCATAGGCCGAACCCGGGCCGGTTCGACAGGGTCAGGAAGGTGTTGTTCCCGAAGACGTTGTCGTTGATCAGATAGGTCCAGGTCGAGGACGGGCCGCGCAGACCCTCGCGGTCCCAATCGACTCCCTCGGCCGTGATCCGGATGCGCTCGAACGTCTCGACGATCGTGTCGTCGATCCGGTCCACGAGGGCTTCGAACCCGGCGCCCGCGGCCCGGTAGAACTCGGCGTAGGGGTCCCGGCCGCCGAGCACGACCAGGTGGACTTCGTCGCGCACCGCCTGCATCTCGGCGATGTGATCGCTCCAGCAGCGGTCGATCATCACGAGGGTGATCCGGCGCTCGATCTCCCGGAGCAGATCCTCGCCGTACTCGGCACAGAGCCGGGTCCAGCGCTCGGGGCTGCGCTGCTCCAGCAGATCCTGCGGCTTCCCTTCGAGGACGGCCTGGCGCCAGGCTTGAACCTCGACGCGCTGGTGCTCGAGGACCTCCCAGTAGGAGAGCAGCCGCTTGCGGATGTCGCCGTGCTGCCCCTCGACGATGCGCTGGACGCGCGCCACCTCGCGCCGGACCGCCGGGTGATCGATCTCGGTTGATCCCCCAGGTTCCTCTCCCGCCTTCAATCTTTTCTGGATCTTGGATGGCAGCAGCCGTTCGATGCCGCAGCGCTGGAGCAGGCTGTCTTCGAGGCTGATGATGAACCGCGACGAGCCGGGATCGCCCTGGCGTCCGGCGCGGCCCCGCAGTTGATCGTCCACTCGCCGGCTCTCGTGCCGGTTGGTGCCGAGCACGTACAGGCCGCCCAGGGCCACCACCGCGTCGCGCTGCGATTCGTCCGCTCCGCCGAGCCGGATGTCGGTGCCACGGCCCGCCATGTTCGTGGAGATCGTGACCGCACCCAGAGCGCCGGCCTCGGCCACGATGGCGGCCTCCTCGGCGTCGTTCTTCGCGTTGAGCACGCGGCAGGAGAGCCCCGTCTGGAGCAGATCCGCGGCGAGGCTCTCCGACTCCTCGACGCTGACCGTGCCGACGAGGATCGGCCGCCCCGTGGCATGAGTGGCGGAGATCTCCTGGGTCAGCGCCCGCCGCTTGGCTTCGCGCGTGGCATGGATCACGTCGGGATGATCGACGCGGATGCACGGCCGGTTCGGAGAGATTTCGAGAACTTCGAGGTTGTAGATATCCGCCAGCTCGGCGGCCGCGGGCATGGCCGTGCCGGTCATGCCGCAGAGGCGCGGGTATTTCCGGAGGAAGTGCTGGACGGTGATCGAGCCGAAAATCTTTCCTTCGGCCTGCCAGCGCAGTCCTTCCTTGGCTTCCAGCGCGGCTTGCAGACCGTCGGGCCAGTGGCGGTTCTCGGCCACGCGGCCGGTCAGCTCGTCCACCAGCTCGATGCGGCCGTTACGGACGATGTAATCCACATCGCGCTTGAGCAGCGCCTCGGCGTGCAGGGCGTTGCGCAGCTCGGCCTGGAGGCGGACGTTGTCCCCTTCGAAAAGGTTTCCGGAGCCCAGCAGCTCCTCCGCCCGGTGTATGCCGCTGTCGGTCAGGAAGATGTTGAACGCGTACTCGTCCGTGTCGTAATCGGCCCCGCGCTGCATCCGGCGTGCGATCCCGGCGAGACGACCGAGATCGGTGCGGACCTCGTCGAGCGTGCCGGCGATGACCAGCGGGATGCGCGCCTCGTCGATCAGGAGCGAGTCGGCCTCGTCCACAAGTCCGAGATGGAAAGGCCGGTGTACCTGCGCGGCCGGATCGAGGCAGAGGCCGTCGCGCAGCAGATCGAAACCGGCCTCCTTCACGGTGAGATAGGTGACGTCGCAGCCATAGGCTCGGCGCCGCTCCGCGGCGGACAGCCCCTCGCGGATGCTGCCGACCGTGAGCCCGAGCCGCTCGTAGACCGGCCCCATCCATTCGGCGTCACGGCGGGCCAGATAGTCGTTGTAGGTGAGCACATGGACGCCACGGCCGGTCAGCGCGTTGAGGACCACCGGAGCGACCGCCGCGAGCGTCTTGCCCTCGCCGGTCTGCATCTCGACCAGCTTCCCCTGATGAAGCGCGATGCCGGCGAGCATCTGGACGTCATAAGGGCGCTCTCCCAGGATCCGGAAGGCGGTTTCGCGCACCAGGGTGAAGACGTCCGGAAGCAGGGTTTCGAGCGTTGTTCCGCCCCTCGCCTGCCGGCGAAGGCTCGCGGCGCGTTCGCTCAGCTCCGGGTCTTCGGCCCGGCTCAGCTCCGCCCCACGGGCGTTGATGGCTTCCAGCATGGCGTAGTCACCCCCGCCACCTTCTACGTCGCGGGTCGGGAAAAAAGATCACTGACCGTTGCCGGCTGGCGCGGCCTGCCCCCCGAAGTACTTGCAGGCCGCGATCACCCCCTGCTGAACGAGCTTGCACTTGAGTTCCTGGGAAAGGTCGAAGTCGGTCGTCCGCACCCCCAGGTTGTCGATGACGATCGTCCGTTTCTTGTCGTCCGGGTTGTTGTTGAAGGCGTTCACCTGGACATTCAGCAACGCCTCGAACAGGTTCCGGGCATACTCCGGGAAGCTGTCGATCCTGTAGTCCGGATTGGTAGGCGCCTCCAGATTGGACAGGAACAGGCCGAGCGTCTGGGGGTTGACGCCTTTCTGATCGAACAGCTCGATCGGATAGTTGTCGAACACGCCGCCATCCACGAACAGATCCTGCCTCTGTCCAGTCTCGCGGAACAGCTTGTCGTCGATGTAGAACGCCTCGAAGAAGAGTGGGATCGACATCGAAGCCCGAACAGCCTGCGCCACCGGCAGGTCGGGCGACTTTTCATAGGAGAAAACCTGGGAGCGCCGCCGCGAGAGGTCGGAGGAGACCACGAAAAGATCGCGGAACTTCGAACGATCCTTATGGAGGTCGGCAAACGTTGCGTCGGGATTGCCGGTCTTCTCCTTCACCCGGCACTGCATCCACTCGAGGAAGTAATCGCCCGTGAACCAACCGAACCGCCTGAAGAAGCGCGAGGGGCCCCCGAGGTCGCTGCCGTCCTCGAACTGCTGGAAGTTGAGGTCGAGCATCAGCGACTGCATCTCCGACGGCGAATAACCGAGAGCGATCAGGGCCGCCGCGATCGAGCCCGCGGAGGTACCGGCCACCTGATTGATCTTCGGCAGCACACCGTTGGTCTCCAGCACCTGAAGCGCCCCCGGATAGGCTATGCCCTTCACTCCACCCCCCTCGAGCACCAGGTTCGTCAGATCCTGTGGCTGGCCCGCGCCGGTGCAGAGCGGCAGCGGACAGGCCGCCGGCTTCGGCGGCGCGCAGACGAACTTCGGGTTC
Source organism: Thermoanaerobaculia bacterium (assembly GCA_036266195.1). GTDB lineage: Bacteria > Acidobacteriota > Thermoanaerobaculia > Multivoradales > UBA5704 > DATMER01. The sequence continues at coordinate 21,435 of DATANP010000685.1, forward strand.
GCATGACAGCCTGACAGGACGATGGCGGCGAGCAGGGCCAACAGGGCTTTGCGCATTCCTGGCTCCTTTGCTGGGAGCGCCGCCATCTTGGCGGCCCAAGGCCGGCTGGAAGCCGGCGCTCCCAGCAAAACGGCGCTCCCTGTGGCTGCATACTTCTGACGCACTACACTAGCCGCGGTTCTCGACGAGACCAACTGAGGAGCTCATCCAGAAAGCCAACCTGCCCTGATAGGATACGCCGCCTCGCTTCCTCGATCTCGAACCACTCGGCCCGATCGATCTCCGGGAATTCCTTCTGACGGCCGGAGCCTTTCGGCCATTCCAGGAGGAAGGTGTTGCTCTTGATCTGGCTGGGGTCCAGGTCCCCTTCGACGGCCCAGGCGTGGACGGTCTTCCCACCGGACTGCCTCCTTGGGGTGAGCGGCTCGAAGGGGCCTTTGAGGTCGAAGCCGGTCTCTTCCTGGAATTCCCGGCGGGCGGCGTCCAGGGGGTTCTCCGGTTCGGTGAATTCACCCTTGGGAATGGACCAGGCTCCCAGGTCCCCCTTCACCCAGAAGGGGCCTCCGGGATGGACCAGGAAGACTTCGAGCCGGCCTTCCCGAAAGCGATATAGCAACAGGCCAGCGCTGGTCTTCGGCATCGCGCTCAGTCGGCCCGCAGGGTGACGATCGGGTCGAGCCTCGCCGCCCGTCTTGCAGGGAGCCAGCTCGCCAGCAGGGCCACCAGGATCAGCCCGACCGCGATGCCGGCGAAGACGATCGGGTCGGTCGGCCGGACGCTGTAGAGCAGGTTCTCCAGCACGCGGGTGAAGAGCACGGCCGCGGCCAGGCCGATCACCAGGCCGGAGAGCGCCAGGCCCATGCCGCGCCGGAGAATGAGCCGCACCACGTCGCCGGCCTGGGCGCCGAGCGCCATGCGCACGCCGATCTCGTGGCTGCGCTGGCTCACGGAGTAGGAGAGCACGGAGTAGATGCCGAGCACCGCGAGCGCCATGCCGAGCGCCGCGAAGAGGGTCCACATGAAGGTGTTGAAGCGCCGCGAGGCGAGGGAGCCCGAGATGTGCTCCTCCAGGGTCACGATCTCGTCGATCGGCTGGTTGCGGTCCAGCTCCAGGACGGTGTGGCGCAGCGCGGGGACGAGGCTCATCGGCTCCACGGAGGGCTTCGTCTTCGCCACCAGGACCATGGTCGGCCGCGCGCCCTGGGCGATCGGCACGTAGAAGGTGGCGCCGTTCTCGGCGCCGAGCGCCGAGTCCTGGATGTCGCCGACCTTGCCGACCACGGTCAGCCAGCGCTGCTTCGCGGCCTCGCTGGTGCGCAGCAGGCGCTTGCCGATCGGGCTCTGGCCAGGCCAGTAGCGGCGGGCCATCTCTTCGCTGACCACGGCGACCGGGGTGGCGGTGGCGTCGTCGCCGGCCGTGAACAGTCGCCCGGTCTTGAGCGGGATGTCCAGAACCTTGAAGAAGTCCGGGCTGACGCGCCGGAAGTTGGCCATCTGGGTCTCTTCCGGCTTGTCGTTCGCCTGCCCTTCGAGGGTGAAGGTGGTGGTGACCGGCTCGACGGCCACGGGCAGCACGGTGGTCGCGCCGGCCGCGGCCACGCCGGGCAGCGCCGAGACCCGGGCGATCAGGTCGCGCCAGAACAGGGCGGACTGCTCGTTGTCGTAGCCGCTCTCTGGGAGCGAGACCTGGGCGGTCAGGACGTTTTCGCGGTCGAACCCGAGCGCCACCCGGTTGATCAGGGCGAAGCTCTTGACCATCAGGCCGGCGCAGACCAGGAGGAAGAGCGCCACCGCGACCTCGAAGACGACCAGGCTGCTCTGGATGCGCCGGCCGCGCACGCCCTCGGTGGAGCGCCGGCCACCGCCCGCGGTCAGCCGGCGGTAGAGGTTCGGAGTCGAGGTCTTGAGCGCCGGCAGCAGGCCGGGCAGCAGGCCGGTGGCCAGGGAGAGGATGAAGGTGAAGACGAGCACACGCAAATCGAGCCGCACGTCCTGGAGCAGCGAGGCGTACTCGGTGGCGAGGCGCGGCAGGGCCCAGAGGGCGGCCTCGGCGACCGGGACGCCCGCGAGGCCGCCGGCCAGGGCGAGCACGACGCTTTCGGTCAGGGTCTGGCGCACGAGCCGGCCGCGGCTGGCGCCGAAGGCGGCCCGGATGGCGATCTCGTTGCGCTGCTCGGAGGCCCGCACAAGCAGCAGGTTGCCGACGTTGGCGCAGGCGATCAGGAGCAGCAGACCCACGGCCGCCAGGAGCAGGAGCAGGCCGCGGCGGCGCTCCCGCACGAGGCTGTCCCGCAGCGGCTGGACCGCGACGGTGTAGCCGGCGTTGGTGTCCGGCGAGTCGCGCTCGAGGCGGGCGGCGATGGTGCCCATTTCGGAGCGGACCTCTTCCAGGGTCTGGCTCGGCTTGAGCCGGCCGGCCACGATGAGCTGGTGCTGCGGCGGCGGGTCCGAGGGGTCGAGGGCAAGCGGCACCCAGAGGTCCGCGTCCTGCACGAAGCGGAAGCCCGGCTTGGTGATGCCCACCACGGTGTAGCTCTGGCCGTCGATGGTCAGCGGCTTGCCCAGGATTCCCGGGTCGCCGCCGAAACGGCGCTGCCAGAGGCCGTCCGAGAGCACCACGGTGCGGTTGCCGCCCGGCCGGTCCTCGTCCGCAGTGAAGTCGCGGCCGGTCTTCATGGTCGTGCCGAGCAGGTCGAAGAACCCCGCGGTCACGGCCGCGCCCTCGATGCGCTCCGGCTCGCCGCCGCTCACCAGGTTGAACGGCTTCGCGAGCATGGCCTCCAGGGCTTCGAACGACCGGCTCTGGTCGCGCCATGCCAGGAAGTTGGCGCCCGAGACGTTGAACTCCTCCGCCTCGCTCCCCGCTCCTTGATGGATGTCCAGCAGGACCATCAGCCGGTCGGAGTCCGGGTACGGCAGCGGACGCAGGAGGACCGCGTCCACCACGCTGAAGATGGCACTGTTCGCGCCGATCCCCAGAGCAAGACAGAGGACGATCAGTATCGCGAACCCGCGGTGCTTCCGCATGAACCGCAGGGCGTAGATGAAATCCTGGCGCAGGCTTTCCATGGCGCTCCCCTATCCCCATCGAGAGATACAAGAGAAAGTATCAGCGATTCTAAAGGAGAATTGAACGGCCTTCCACTCTATCCAAGGTGCTCCAGGAAGTCACGGATGAGCCGGTGGCTCTCCGCCGGCTTGATCAGCAGGGAGATGTTGTGCCGCCGGCCCATGGCGTGGGCCGGGGCGCCCGGATAGACCTCTTTCATCCGGTCGAGCTGGCGGGCGAAGACGTTGCCCTCGGAGTGAAGGAGCAGCACCCGGCCGTTCAGGTCCTTCGGCACCAGCCCGGCTTCGTGGAGGTTGGCCATTAGGCCGTAGCGGGCGAGGACGCGCGGCTTGTCCAGCAACTCGGCGAAGCGCCTGC
>DATANP010000686.1:0-22251 GCA_036266195.1 Thermoanaerobaculia bacterium
TTCCGTCAGGCCGTAGAACGTTCCGTCAGGCCGTAGAACGTTCCGTCAGGCCGTAGAACGTTCCGTTGGGCGGTAGAAACGTTCCGTCGAGGCGTAGAACGTTCCGCGGGGCCGTAGAACCTTACGCTGCGCCGCAGAACGTTACGCTGCTCGGTAGAAAGTTATGTCAGGCCGTAGAACGTTCAAGACTCTCAAGGGAGCTCCATAGCGAAGCAAGATCGCCAAGGCGGTTCATGTCATCCTCTTTGTAACGCTGCACCTCATTCAGGAAGACGCCGGTTTGGTGGCGGAGCGTGCTGCGTGGGATGAGCGTGTGATCCGGAAAGTTGAGGAAGGCAACGATCGTGAATTTCGTCGGTTCGCCGCGCCGAATCTCCACGCTGTGGAACGTAGGTTTGAAGTAGCCGTTCGACCAGCGGTAGAGAATCGAGCCAGGCATGACGACGGAACCGCCGGTTGGAGGCCGGAACAGGCTGTTCTGCTCCTTGATCATCAACCCTTCGCTGTCCGTCAAGAGGGCGGAAAGAACGTTTCCATCCGGGTGGAGGCCGATTCCTGCCACGTCCCGATCGACGGGAGCATAGCGGATGGCGCGGTAGCGGACCGTGAGCTGCTCGATCAATGCGGGAGGTAGATCGTCTCTGAGACCGATCGCTTCGACCGCAATCGCGAGCGCGTCATCCAATACGGTTTTCAGATCCTCGAGAGCGCCTCTCACGCTCTTTTCCTGCTGCAACGCCTCGATCCCCCGCTCGCCGCCCTCGGCATCGCCGTCGAAGCGAGCCAGATCGTCCTGATGCATATGGAGAGCCTGCCTGAGGCCAGTACTTGCGACCCAGAGGGTCTGGCGGTCGGCATCGAGCTGGTTGATGCCGCCAAAGCTGCGGGTCACCGGGAATCGCGCCAGATGTTCGGCCACCTCCGCCATGGCTTTTTCCACCCGCCGGCGTGTCGGAGGGCTCCACGGAATGAGCAGGCCATGTCCCTCACGGAACGCCTCCTCAATGGCGACCGAGGAGTCCGTGTCTGCATATGTCTGGATCATTTATGCTCTTGCGCAAATTGGTCTTCCGTCTCTCGGGGCCAGATCATCCGCGAGATGAGGAAACCTCCAAGAAACCCCATGATCGTGGTCACCACCTTGATGACCGGGAGCCCAATACCTTGCGCGCTCCTGGGCAAGAGGAGCATCAGCCCGGCCAGTACGAGTCCGGCGAGGAACTGGGTAAGCCACGCCAATGTGGGAAAAACGAAAACAACAATCATGACCTTTATGAGCAGCTTGTCGGAGCCTGAGTCGGACATGGCATGTTTCTCCTGGCTTGAGCCTACACCTTCTCGCCGCCCCACGCGAAGCCAGCGCGTTGTCTCATGGGAAACGCTGGCGCAATCGAGCCCGGACCTCTTCCACGGGGATGGCTCCACGCTCCACAGCCCTACCGAAGATTGACTCAAGATGACAGGAAGAGTACCCTTGGTCAAGGTTGGTCAAGGCGGAGACGTCAATGTCTGAAGTCATCTACAACCTATACGAAGCGAAGACCTCTTTGTCTCGGCTCGTTGATCGCGCTGCCGCAGGAGAGGAGATCATCCTTTCCAAGGCCGGCAAGCCCCTCGCAAAGCTGGTGCCCTACCGCCAGATACGGGTGCCGCGCCAGCCCGGAGGCTGGGAAGGACGGATGCGGATCTCCGACGACTTTGACGATCCTCTGCCTCCCGATATCCAGCGTGTCTTTGAAGGTGGCGAGTGACACCGGCGCAGCTTCTTCTTGACACACACGTGTTCCTCTGGTGGCGCGGAGAGCCGTCGCGCTTGTCCTCTGAGGCGCGGACCCGGAGCTCCAACGCCGCCGTCGTCTTCGTCAGCGTGGCGTCCGCGTGGGAGACTGCCATCAAAGCCTCCATAGGCCGTCTTGAGATTCCCGAAAGCCTGGAATCGGGAGTCCTCGACAGTGGATTCGAGAAGCTTCTGATCAGCTTCTCGCACGCGGAGCGTGTTGCGAGTCTCCCGCTCCACCATCGAGACCCGTTCGATCGCATGCTTGTAGCTCAGGCGCAAGCCGAGGGTCTGACGCTCGTCACGCATGACCGGGTTCTGGCTCCCTACGACGTAGAGATCCTCTGGACCTGAGCACACCTTCCCTCCCAGGGGTGAGGGCCTCTATGGCCCGAACGTCGCCGTCCGCTTCCGGAACCAGAGGAATGCCGGCAGGCCGAGCACCAGCAGGCCGAGGCCGAGGAGCGACTCGACCGGCTGTTCGGCGAGGGTGTTCCCGGTCAGCAGGAGACAGGCGAGGATGAACAGGGCAGGCACAACGGGGTAGCCCCAGGTGCGGTAAGGCCGCGGGAGGTCGGGGTGCTTGCGGCGCAGCACGAAGACCGCCGCGGCCGTGGCGCCGTGGAACATCACCGAGACGAAGACCACGTAGGTGTAGAGCTGCTGGTAGGTGCCGGACAGGGTGAGCAGCACGGCCCAGGCGGTCTGCGCCCACAGGCAACGGACCGGGGTGCGGTAGCGCGGATGGATCTCGGCCAGGGAGGGGAAGAAGACGCCGTCCTCGGCCATCGGCAGGTAGATCCGCGAGCTGTAGAGCAGGGTCGAGGAGATGCAGCCGAAGGTCGAAACCAGCACCGCCAGCGATATGAGGCGCGCCGCGGTCGGCCCGAACAGGGCCTGGGCCGCGGCCTCGCCGATGCGCGAGGCCCCTGCCATCTCCGGCACGGTCAGCGTGCGCACGTAGACCAGGTTGAGCAGGAAATAGAGGATCACCACGGCCAGGGTGCCCAGGATCAGGCCGCGGGGCAGGCTCTTTCCAGGATCTTTCATCTCGCCAGCCGAGCAGGTGAGGCCGTACCAGCCGTCATAGGTCCAGAGCGCGGCGATCATGGCCACGCCGAAGGCGGTGAGGAGGCCGGTGCCGGACATTCCGGAGGGCTCGAAGAGCGCCGGCGTCTTCGGCGCCGGCGCGAGCAGGCCGAAGAGGACGAAGGCCGCGATGGAGCCGATCTTGAGGACGGTCAGGGCGTTCTGGACGACCGCCCCCTCCTTGAGCCCGAGGTGGTTGATGGCGGTGAGGACCAGGATCGCGAGCGCCGCCGCCACCTGCCCGCCGGAGAGCGTCCAGGTCCAGCCGCCCAGAGGCACGGAGGCCAGGATGTGCTCCGTCGAGAACCAGGGCAGGAAGCTGCCGAGGTACTCTCCGAAAGCCACGCCGAGCGCGGCCATGCCGCCGGACATGATGACCAGGAACGCGGCCCAGCCGAACAGGAACCCCCAGAGCGGACCGTAGGCTTCGCGGAGGTAGTGGTACATGCCACCGGCTCGCGGGTACATGGCTCCAAGCTCGCCATAGGTGAGCGCTCCGGCCAGGGTCAGGAGCCCGCCGACGACCCAGACGGCCAGGATGAGGCCGGGGTGGGGGAGCACCCGCGCCATGTCGGAGGTGGTCAGGAAGATGCCGGTCCCGACGATGGAGCCGATCGTGATGAGGGCTCCATCCCAGGTGCCGAGGCCCCGCACGAGCGCGGGGCGCCTGTCAGCGGGCGAATCAGGGGCAGTCGAAGGCACGGGTGTCCTGGATGGGAAGGAAGGCGGTGCGCGGAGGGTTCCGGTAGGTCTGCCAGTCTCCGGAGACCGTGTCGGTGACGGTGATCACGGCTTCGACGTCGGTCAGGCCCGCGGCGAAGACCCAGAAGTGGCCGTTCACCTCGCAGGCGTCGAGCGTCTTGACGACCAGCTCCAGGTTCGAGTCGTCGAAGAACCAGAAGAGGCCGGTGTCGTCCGTCAGTGGCTTGGGGTTGGCCGGCGCGAGCACGCGGGTGCGCGGGTCGCGGAAGGTCGCCTCGACCTGGAACCGCCCGCCATGCAGGGAGAGGGGGTTCGCGGTGGTGCGGAAGGTACGCCCGACGAGGTCGTAGGCTTCGCTGGGCGGCGCGGTCTGCCAGACGGCGAGGAAACGGTCTGGCCCGCCCAGGGCGGCGGTCCCTCTTCCGGTGGGCTCGGCGATCGGGAAAGGCGCGCCCATGGGCTCTCCCGAGAGGTTGAAGAGGCGGCCGGACATGCTGGTTCTGACTCCCTCGTTTTCGATCCAGGTGAGGAGAAGGCGGTCCGCGCCGCAGTCCAGGACGAGGTTGCCGATGGAATTGTAGATGAAGTGCGGCGTTTCCGTGGCGGCGACGATCCTGGCGGGACCCGTTGGAGCTCCGGACGCGTCGTAGCGGCGCAGAAGGAGCTCCGCCGGGGCGTCCTGGTCGACCCGGACGCGGGCCAGGGCAGCGAAGAAGCCCCCGCCCGGTGCCGGGCAGGTCGCGCCGTCGCGGTAGGCATACGTGGTGTCGGCAGGATCGATCGCGATCTCTTCGCTGAGGACGCCCGTGGCGGAGACGCGCCGGATGCGGATCTGGCCGTTGGGGGGCGGCAGGGGTACTTCCGGCGGTCCGGTCTCAGTGTTGCCGAGCCACCAGGAGGCGATGAAGCCGCCCTGCCCATCGGCCGTGAGCTCGATGTCCCAGCGCTCGCCTTCATCACCTGGAGAATCCAGCCGGATCTCCTCTCCCAGGGGCTGGCCGGAGAGGTTGAAGCGGCGCGCCCGGATCGATGTCGTGCCCTGGCGGAGCCAGCCGACCCAGCAGTTCCCTTCCGCATCGCAGGCGGCGCCCGGCGCGGAGTAGGGCGAGCCTTCTCCGATCTGGAACCTGGGGCCGAGCGGCGCTCCCTGGAAGTCGACGAACCGGGCGCGGACCGCCTGCTGTGTGACGTCGGCCTGGCTCTGCTCGCCCCAGACGACCAGCACCCGGCCAGGGCCGGCGGGCACGGCGACCAGACAGGTGAACGAAGTCGTGGCATCGAGCGTCAGCTCGGCGCCGATCCGCTCCCCGGACAGGCCGAAGCGCTGGGCCAGGACGCCCGGACGTCCACCGGGAAGGCCGGAGGTGACGCTGCCGAAGAGCACCAGGTATCCGCCCTCCGGATTCGCCACCACGGCCGGGCAGATCTGCAGGCCCACCTTGGACGTGTTGACCGGGAACTCCTGGGCCGCGAGGCTCAGGGGAGAGAGAAGCAGGGCACCGCAGACTGCCGAGATCAGGTATCGACGCATAGAGGGGCACCTCCAGGGTAGCACGGCAAACTCTATGCTTTTATACCATTTCTATGCTGTCACACCAAATCCCGGCCCAAAAGCGTCGAGGCCGCCCCGGAATCGCTCCGGAACGGCCTCGCGGTGATCTCTTGAAGATCGTCGGGGTAGGGAAGTGGGGTCAGATCCGAACGACGTTCTGAGCGGCGGGGCCCTTCTGGCCCTGCACGATCTCGAACTCGACCCGGTCACCCTCGGCCAGCGACTTGAAACCGCTGCCCTGGATGGCCGAATGGTGGACGAAGCAATCCTTCTGCCCGTCCTCCGGGGTAATGAAACCATAACCCTTCGTGTCGTTGAACCACTTCACCTTGCCGGTAATCCGCATCGTTCTGACTCTCTTTCTTAATTTGGAGCCGCCAGACACACGAAAGGGACCTGTTACCAGGTCCCCGAGTCCGTGTCCGCTGGCGTGCAAGCAGACCCCACCTTGGGATCCGCGGCGAGGGAAGAGTAGCGGTTCCTTGCTTGCTGGTCAAGCCCCCCTGGCACGGCGCTCGCGTATCATCCCGGTCGTGGACCTTGCGAGCACCACGCCCCAGATACTCCGGGGGGCCGACACCATCCACTGGGCGTTCGACGACCACCGCCAGCAGGTGCGGGCGATCACCCGCCGCGTGCAGCAGCGGTTCGAGCGGCGGGACTGGGCCGGCATCCGGCACGATACGGTCGAGCGCCTCGATCTTCACTCGCGCAGCGTCGGCCGGGTGTGCGAGATCCTGCGCGCCCAGCTCGGCGATCACCTCTCGGACCGCTCGGTGTGGGCCGCTCTCAAGGAGGCCTACACGGCCACGATCCTGGGCCGAAACGATTTCGAGCTCGCCCAGACGTTCTTCAATTCGCTGACCCGCCGGGTGTTCTCGCACGACGGCGTCGATCCCTCGATCGATTTCGCCTCGGACGAGTTCCCGCTCCCCTACCGCGGCTGGGAGATGGCGAGCGCGCGCATGTACGCGGTCCGGCGGGTGGACGCCGGGGTGGTGCGCAAGATCCTGGAGGACGCCGGCCTGCGCGCGCCGTTCCGCGACCTGGCCGGCGATTCGAAGCTGGCCGCGGAGCGCATCCGGCAGGCCCTCCGGGAGCAGACCGGCGGCGAGGAGGTCGAGGCGCTCGACGTGCTGCGGCCGGTCTTCTTCCGCAACAAGGGCGCGTATGTGATCGGCCGGGCGCGGCGCGGCGAGCAGGTGCTCCTGCCGGTGCTGATGCCGATCGTCAACTCCGAGTCGGGCCTAGAGCTGGACGCGGTGCTGCCCACGGAGGAGGAGGCGAGCATCGTCTTCAGCTTCGCGCGCTGGTACTTCCATGCCGACGTGGAGAGCCCGCGCGAGGTGATCGGTTTTCTCAAGTCGATCCTCCCCCGCAAGCGGATCGCCGAGCTCTACATCTCGCTTGGCTACACCAAGCACGGCAAGACCGAGCTGTACAGGGACCTCGTGCGGCACATCGCGGCCTCCGCCGAATCGGACGAGCCGTTCGTGGTGTCCGAGGGCCAGCGCGGCCTGGTCATGGCAGTGTTCGACCTGCCGTCCTATCCGTTCGTGTTCAAGGTGATCAAGGACCGCTTCCCGCCGCAGAAGAACACGAGCCGCGCCAAGGTGATGGAGAAGTACAGCGAGGTCCTGCTCCACGACCGCGTGGGCCGGCTGGTGGATTTCCAGGATTACGAGCACCTCAAGATCCCGAAGGCCCGGATCTCGCCCGGCCTGCTCGAGGACCTGCTGCGCGACGCCTCGCGGGACGTGGAGGTGCGGGGGGACGACCTCGTCATCCGCCATGTCTACGTGGAGCGCCGGGTGACGCCGCTCGACGTCTTCCTCCGCGAGGCGGAGCCGGAGGAGGCCGAGGCCGCGATCTCGGACTGGGGCCGGTGCATCAAGGACCTCGCGGCGGCGAACATCTTTCCGGGCGACGTCCTGCTCAAGAACTTCGGCGTGACCCGCCACGGCCGGGTGGTGTTCTACGACTACGACGAGGTGGTGCGGCTGACGGACTGCCACTTCCGGCCGTTTCCTCAAGCCCGGCACGACTTCGAGGAGATCTCGTCCGAGACCTGGTTCCCGGTGGGGGAGAGCGACGTCTTCCCCGAGGAGCTGGGCCGCTTCCTGGGCCTCGAAGGGCGTCGCCGCGAGCTGTTCCTCCAGGAGCACGGCGACCTGTTCGGGGTAGAGTTCTGGCGCCGGCTCCAGGAGCGCCACCGCTCGGGCGAGGTGGTCGATTTCTTCCCCTACCGCGACGAGCGGCGGCTGCGGCCAAGGCAGGCCGCGCGCCGGGAGCCCCAGGAGCCGCGGCTCGTCTCGATGCTGCCATGACCTCTCCCAAGTCCTCCGTCCGCCCGCGCATCCGGGTCCTGCGCGGCTCCGATATCGCCCTGGGGCCCGGCAAGGTCGACCTCCTGGACGCCATCGAGGAGGCCGGCACCCTGGCCGGCGCTGCCCAGCGGCTGGGTATGTCCTACATGCGCGCCTGGAAGCTGGTCCAGACCATGAACGCCTGCTTCCGCGAGCCGCTCGTCGAGACCACCCGCGGCGGCAAGGCCCACGGCCACGCGGCGCTCACCGACTCCGGAAAGGCCGTCCGCGACCTCTATAGAAAGATGGAGGCCGAGTTCCAGGACGCCGTGGACGGCTCCTGGCAGGAGCTGCGGGCTTACCTGGCGGAGCAGGAGGAAGAGACGCGCGCTGGAGCTTGACGCGCCCTGAGATGTCTGCGATAGAGTGCGCGCAGACAAATCATGGGACAACACGACCTCAGCTATCGGCGCTTCTTCGCCCACCAGCGAATGATCCGGGATCTCCTGCGGGAGATCGTCGGCGAACGCTGGGTGGACCTCATCGATCTCGACTCCGGCGAGCGGGTCAATGCTTCCTTCGTATCTCCCCGGCACAAGAACCGCGAGAGCGACATCATCTGGAAGTTCCCGCGCAAAGGCGGAGGGGAGCCGGTCTACGTCTACATCCTCATGGAGTTCCAGTCGCGCCCGGATCCGTCAATGCCGGTCCGTCTCATGGGGTATGTCTACAATTTCTACGAAGACCTGATGGCCCGCCAGCCCGCGTCGGGTTGGCGGAAGCTGCCCCTGGTGATCCCCGTGGTCGTTTACAATGGAACGGAGCCGTGGAACGTGGCGGACGATCTGGGCTCGCTGATCGTGGACCTGGATCCGTCGGCAGAGATCTACCGCCCACGATTGCGGTATCGGCTTGTGGATGAGTCCTCCTACTCCCAGGAGGAGTTGGAGGTGCTCAGAAGTCCCGTAGCCGAGCTGTTCCGGATGGAGAAGAGCCGCGACTGGGCGGAGATCCTGACGAGCGTTCAACGGCTGCAAGAGATCCTTTCGCCGGCCGATGGCTCATTGAGGCAGGATTTCGAGATGTGGCTGCGGAAAGTCATCCTCCCGCGCCTCGGCTTGTCGGAAGAGGAGGCCGCCACCGCGCCGACTCTGGAGGAGTTTGAAACCATGCTGGCTGAAAGCATCGACCGCTGGAACCAGGAGATCCGGGAAGAGGGGCGCCAGGAAGGCAACCGCGAAGGCGAAGAAAGGGTGTTGCTTCGGCAACTCCGCTCGAAATTTGGTTCTCTCGACGCCGCGACCGAGTCGCGAGTGCGCTCCGCAGATGCCAACCGTCTATTGGACTGGGCAGAGCGGGTCCTGACGGCCGAGCGCCTCGAAGACGTCTTCCGGTAATCGCACGGGCACAGGTCCAACGGGCCGCCGACTGCGGAGGGGTTCCTCCATCCGGAGACGACCCGCTTCCTGTCGTCGATATCGTTGACAAAATAGATCGGCCTCCTCTAGTCTCTCCCCGCAATCCGGGGAGGCCCAATGCGTCGACGATCGCTCGTCCTGCTCTTGCTTTGCAGTCTCGCCGTTCCGACCTGTCTGACGGCCCAGTCGCTGGGCGTGATCAAGCCCGGCGGCAAGGAGCCGACGCTCAGCATCGGCGGCCTGCTCCAGGTCCAGACCGAGGTCGGGGACCGGGGGGACTCGCGGTGGGCGAACGACAACGACCGGTTCTACCTCCGCCGGGCCCGCCTGAACGCGATCGGGAAATTCCTGGAAGAGTTCGACTTCAAGCTGGAGATGGACCTGGCCGGCACCCTCGCCAACACCTCGGGTCTGCGCGCCCAGCTCACGGACGGCTACGTCAACTGGAACCGCCGGCCGGACGCCAACATCCGGATCGGCCAGTTCAAGGCGCCGTTCGGGTTCGAGCAGCTCTATGCCGATCCCCGGCTGTTCACCATGGAGCGCAGCCTGGTGAACGACCGGCTCACGGTCAGCCGGCAGCTCGGCATGCAGGTGAACGGCGACCTGTTCGAGAAGCGGCTGAGCTACGCCGTGGGCGCGTTCAACGGCAACGGCGTCAACAACAACTTCAACGACGACGACCGCTTCCTGATGGCGGGCCGGCTGTCGGGCGTGCTCTGGCAAGGGAGGCTTGGGGGGCAATCCGCGAGCTGGTCGCTGGGCGGCAACGCCTACTCGTCCGAGGACACGAACATCGGCGCCCAGCCGGCCGAATTCGGTTTCGATTCGACGCCCTCGACGCCCGACTGGGACAACATCTTCTCGGGCAAGCGCCTTGGGACGGGGATCGACACCCAGCTCCAGGCCGGCCGCTTCGACTTCTGGGCCGAGGCGCTGCGGACGAAGTGGGAGCCCGCATCGCACAAGCCGAGCGCGAGCTTCGAGTCCGACGGCTGGTATGCTCAGGGCTCGTACTACGTGATCAAGGACCGGCTTCAGGTGGTGCTCAAGGCGGAGACGTTCGATCCGCGGACCGAGGCCGACGACGATTCGACCGACACCGGGACAGCCGGCGTGAACTGGTATCTCAAGGGGCACGATCTCAAGCTTCAGGTGGACTATCTGCGCACCCGCATCGAGAACCAGGACGACCAGGACAAGATCCTGGCGCGCATCCAGGTGATTTTCTGAGGAGGGCTGTTCATGCGATCGATCCTTGTGATCCTGATCCCTTTGCTGGCCGCGACGCCGCTCGCCGCGGCCGACCTTCAGGTGTTTGCGGCCGCGAGCCTCACCGACGCCCTGCGCGAAATCTCGGCGGAGTATGAGAAGACCGCCACCGGCGACAAGCCGGTCCTCAACCTCGGGGCGTCCAGCACCCTGGCCCGCCAGATCCAGGAAGGCGCGCCGGCCGACCTCTTCCTGTCCGCGGACGAGGCGAAGATGGACGGCCTGGAGAAGCGGAAGCTCCTGCTCCCCGGCACGCGCCGGAGCGTGCTTTCGAACACGCTGGTGGTGGTCGTGCCCGTGGATTCCAGTCTGAAGATCTCCGGTCCGGCGGACCTCGCGGCGTCCTCGATCCGGGCGCTCGCGCTCGCCGAGCCGCAGAGCGTGCCGGCCGGCATCTATGCCAAGGAATACCTGAAGAAAAAGGCACTGTGGAGCAAGGTGATCGATCGGGTGGTGCCGACGGAGAACGTGCGCGCCGCGCTGGCCGCGGTGGAGTCGGGCAACGTGGACGCGGGCATCGTTTATAAAACGGACGCCGGGATCTCGAAAAAGGTTCGCATCGCGTACGAGGTCCCGAAGGCCGAGGCGCCGAATATTTCGTATCCCTTTGCGGTGCTGGCCGGCTCGGAGCGCAAGGAGGCGGCGCGCCGGTTCCTGGATTTCCTGATATCTCCGCCGTCGCTGGCCATCTTCCGCAAGTACGGGTTCCTGGTCCTCCAAAACTGACGCATCATGCAGGGAGAGGACTGGCAGATCGTCGCATTCACGGTCCGTGCTTCCGGGCTCGCGACGCTGCTCATCCTGCCCCCTGGCCTGCTCCTGGCCTGGGTCCTGGCGCGCCGCGACTGGCCGGGGAAGTCCCTTGTGGAGACCGCGGTGGCGCTGCCCCTGGTCATGCCGCCGGTCGCCACCGGCCTGATCCTGCTGAAGCTCCTGGGCCGCCGCGGTCCGCTGGGCCGGCTGCTGCACGATCATCTCGGGATCGACGTGGTCTTCACCTGGAAGGCGGTGGTGCTGGCCATGGCGGTGATGGCCTTCCCCCTGCTCGTGCGCTCGGCGCGGGTGGCGTTCGAAGGGGTCCCGACGCGGCTGGAGCAGATCGCCCGCACGCTGGGCGCCGGAGAGGCCCGGGTCTTCTTTACGATCACGCTGCCGCTTGCCGTGCGTGGCATTCTCGGCGGCAGCCTGCTGGCCTTTGCCCGCGCGCTCGGCGAGTTTGGCGCCACGATCCTGGTGGCTGGCAGCATCCCGGGCAAGACCACGACGCTTTCGGTTTCGATCTATCAGCTCGTCCAACTCGGCCAGGACGACGACGCCTACCGGCTGATGATGATCGCGATCGTCGTGGCGTTCGGCGCGGTCTGGTTGAGCGAGTGGTTCCTGCGGCGGGAGAGGTCCTCGTGAAGCTGGTCCTGAAGGACGTTCAGTGCCCGCTGGCCCATTTCACGCTGGCGCTCGACGTGGAGATCTCGCGCGACGTGACCGCCCTCTTCGGTCCGTCGGGCGCGGGCAAGACCACGATGCTCGACCTGATTGCGGGTCTGCGGCGGGCGCCGTCGGCCTATATCGAGTTGGACGGCCGGGTGCTCACGGACACCTCCGCGGGCAAGGAGGTGCCGGCGAGGGACCGGCACATCGGTTACGTGCCGCAGGACGGCGCTCTCTTTCCCCACCTGTCCGTGCGCGGCAACCTTCTCTATGGGAGCCAGAAAGGCGTCTCTCCGGAGCGGATCACCGAGGTGCTCGACATCGGCCACCTTCTGGATCGGAGGATCGGCGGGCTGTCGGGAGGCGAGCGCCAGAGGGTGGCCCTGGCGCGCGCGCTGCTGTCCTCCCCGAAGCTCCTCCTCCTGGACGAGCCGCTCGCGTCGCTCGACGAGGAGCTGCGGACGCGGGTCCTGGCCTATCTCAAGCGGGTGCGGGACGAGCTCAAGGTGCCCATGCTCTACGTCTCCCACGCCCGCAGCGAGGTCGTGGAGCTGTGCGAGGAGGTCCTGATCCTGGAGCGCGGCATCCTCAGGGGCCAGGGCGATCCGCGGGCCATGCTGACACGGGAGCCGGTGCTGTCCGGATCGCCCGGGTAGTTGCCGAGACGGGCCTTGAGGGCGACAATAGGGCCGCTCTATGCGCCAATGTCAGGACTGTTCCGCCTATGCCGGCGTGGACGACGTCTTGTGTCCAGCGTGCGGCATGCCTCTCGAAGGTACCTCCGCGCCCACGGTCGACGAGGCCCGGGGGAGGATGGGAGTCCGTACGCTCCGGCCGGCGGTGGAGCGGGAGGAGGAGAGCGGCTTCGCTGCCGGGGAGCTCCTGGCCGGCCGCTACCGCGTGGTGCGCCTGCTGGGCCGCGGTGGCATGGGCGACATCTACCAGGTGGAGGACCTGAAGCTCGGCCAGGCCGTGGCGCTCAAGTTCCTCCCCGGCTGGCTGGCGGCCGACGGCGTCGGCCTGGCGCGCTTCCACCGCGAGGTGCGCCTGGCCCGCCAGGTCTCCCACCCGAACGTCTGCCGGGTGTTCGACGTCGGGGAGGCGCGCGGCCTGCCCTTCCTTTCCATGGAGTACATCGACGGCGAGGACCTGGAGACGGTCCTCAAGCGCTCCGGCCGCCTGCCACAGGACCGTGCGATGGAGGCGGCCCGCCAGCTCTGTGGCGGCCTGGCCGCGATCCACGACGCCGGCGTCCTGCACCGGGATCTGAAGCCGGCGAACGTGATGATCGACCGCCGCGGCCGGGTGCGTATCACCGATTTCGGCGTGGCCGCGCTGGCCGGCGAGCTGAGCGGCGAGCCCAGGGCCGGCACGCCGGCCTACATGGCGCCGGAGCAGGTCTCGGGCGGCGAGATCACGGTCCGCAGCGACCTCTACTCGCTGGGCCTGGTCCTGTACGAGATGTTCTCCGGCCGGCGGCCGTTCCGGCAGGAGGATCGCGAACGCACCCGGCCCGCGATGCCCCTCTCCCAACTGGTCGGAGACATGGACCCGGCTGCGGAGAGGACCATTCTCCGATGCCTGGAGAGCGAGCCCCGGGAGCGTCCCGGCTCGGCCCTGGCCGTGGCCCGCGCCCTACCCGGGGGAGATCCGCTGGCCGCCGCGCTGGCCGCGGGCGAGACGCCGTCGCCCGAGATGGTAGCCGCGGCACCGAAGGTGGGCAGCCTCGCGCCGATCGTAGCCGCGGCCTGCCTGGGCGCGGTGCTGGTCTGCCTGCTGGCGGTCCTCACCCTTTCCGGCCGGACCGCGGCCTGGCGCCAGGTCCCGCTGCCCAGGCCGCCCGAGGCGCTCGCGGACCGCGCCCGGGCCCTGCTCGCGCGCTTCGGCTACCCGGAGCCGCCGGCGGACGTCGCCTATGGGTTCGGCCTCCAGGAGGATCTCTCGCAGTACCTCGGGCGCCAGGCCGGCTCCGGAGCGTCCGCAGACGTGGCGCGTGCGAAGCACCTGCTGGCCGGCGGCCGGCCGCCGCTCTACTGGTTCTGGTACCGGCAGTCTCCGGCTCCGCTGGTGGCGTCGGACATCGCCGTCACCCGTGAGAATCCGCCCCTCAAGGTGCCGGGCGAGGCGCTGATCGTCCTCGACCCCGAAGGCCGTCTCTATCATCTGGAGGTGGTACCGACCCGCATCCAGCCTCCGGCTCCCTCCGGGCCGACTCCGGACTGGGACCTGCTGCTGCGGACCGCCGGCCTCGACCCGCGGCTGCTCTCCCGGTCGAAACCCCTGACCCCGCCCACGGTCTTCGCCGACCACCGCGCGGCGTGGAAAGGAGGCCTGCCCGAGGTGGCCGGAACGGCCCCGCCCGGACCGGTCCGGATCGAGAGCGCCTCCTATCGCGGCCGGCCGGTGTCGTTCGAGATCGTGGGGCCGTGGCGCGCGCCGCAGCCGAAGGAGGTCGATCCCGGGCCGGCCCGGCGCGCCTGGACCGTGACCTGGAGCCTCTTCACCCGGCTGGCGACCCTGGTCACGGCGCTGGCTCTCGCCCGCCGTAACCTGCGGCTCGGCCGCGGCGACCTCATGGGAGCCTGGCGCCTGGCGCTGGTCATGACCGTGGTGACCGCGGCCGGATGGATGTCCTCCGGGCTGCGGGTCGTCCCCTTGTCGCTGGCGCCCGTTCAGGGCGCGGGCGGAGCGGACTCCCTGACCACCGCGCTGCGGGCGATCGTAACGAACGCCGCACTCGCCTGGTGCTCCTACGTGGCGGTGGAACCGCTGGTCCGCCGCCGCTGGCCGCAGAGGATCGTCTCCTGGACGCGGCTGCTGGCCGGCTACGGCCGCGATCCCATGGTGGGGCGCGACCTGCTGGTCGGCTGCCTGCTGGGACTCGGAATCTCGCTCGTCTTCGCCTTCGAGGTCCTGACGGCGGACTGGATGGGCGCGTGGCCGCGTCTGCGCCTGATCCAGCCGGCCACCCTGCTGGGGTTGCCCGGCGTGACAAGGCAGCTCTCGATCGACCTGCCGCTGGCCGCCAGCGAGAGCCTGAGCTTCGTGGTGCTCTTCCTGCTCCTGCAGATGGTCCTGCGCCGGGAGCGCTGGGTCGTGGGGGTACTGGCAGTGTTCCACGTGGTGGCGTTCACGGCCTCCAGCGCCAGCCCGATCCTCTGGCTGGCCCTGCTCTGCGCCGTGCTGAAGATGACCCTGCACCTGTTCGTCTGGATGCGTTTCGGCCTCCTGGCGGACCTGGTGGCGCGGCTGGTCTACCTGCTCGTCCTCTACTATCCGCTCAGCCCCGACCTCTCGGCCTGGTACTCGGGGGCCACGCTTTTCGTCCTGCTCGCGGTGATCGGCGTGGCGGTCTACGGCTTCGTGACCTCCACGGTCGGCCGCCCCTGGTTCCGCAACCAGGTGCTGGTCGAGCAGGGGCCGTGCTAGCATCCCCCGGCCCTTTCAGGATTCAGTATGCGCTCCATCCGGCTCCTCCTCGTCCTGACCCTGCTCGCTCTCCCGGTGAATGCGAAACCCCGGGCGAGAGACCTGGGCATCCCCTTCGACGGCACGCCCGGGCCGCGCAACGCCATCACGGACGTGCAGGGGGTGGAGGTCGGCCAGGTGACGATCGTCGAGGGAGAGGGCAAGCTCGTGCCGGGCAAGGGACCGGTGCGGACCGGCGTGACCGCGGTCCTGCCGCGGGGCCATCAGGGAAGTGCCGCCGCCGATCCCGTGTTCGCCGGCTGGTGGACCCTGAACGGCAACGGCGAGATGACCGGCACCACCTGGATCGACGAGGGCGGCTTCCTCGCCGGGCCGGTCCTGATCACCAACACCCACAGCGTGGGCGTGGTGCGGGACGCCGCGATCGAGTGGTACGGCCGGCGCTTCCCGGACCAGGCCGCCAACGGCGACTTCAGCCTTCCGGTCGTAGCGGAGACCTGGGACGGCTTCCTCAACGATATCTTCGGTTTCCACGTAAAAAAAGAGCACGCCTTCCAGGCCCTCGAGACCGCCTCGGACCGGGTGGAGGAGGGCAACGTCGGCGGCGGCACGGGCATGATCTCCTATGGCTTCAAGGGCGGGATCGGCACCGCGTCGCGCCGGCTGACGGAGACCCAGGGGGGCTATACGATCGGCGTCCTGGTCCAGTCCAACCACGGCCGGAGGAATCGACTGACCATCGCCGGTGTTCCGGTGGGCAAGGAGATCCCCGACCTTCTGCCGAAGCCGGGGAAGCACGCGGACGGGGAGGGGTCGATCATCGTGGTCGTCGCGACCGATGCCCCTCTCCTGTCCACCCAGCTCCGGCGGCTCGCGCGGCGCGCGGCCTTGGGGATCGGCCGCGTCGGCGGCGCCGGCGAGAACACCTCCGGGGACATCATCCTGGCGTTCTCCACCGCCAACCCCGGCGCCGCCAGACCCGAGGGCCTGGTCGCACTGACGATGCTGCCGAACGACCGGATGGACCCGCTGCTGGAAGCCACGGTCGACGCGACCGAGGAGGCGATCGTGAACGCGATGATCGCGGCCGAGACGATGACGGGTGCCGATGGCAACACCGTCTATGCCCTGCCGCAGGACCGACTGCTGGACATCCTGAAGAAATACCACCGGCTCAAACCTTGAGCCACCACGACACGGAGACGTCATGAACAAGCCTTCCGCCCTTTTCCTCGCCGCCCTGCTCGCGGCCTCCGGCGCCCTCTTTGCGCAGGACAAGCCGCAGGAGAAGCCCCAGGCCCAGCCGCAGACCGGCGCCCAGTCGCAGGCCAAGCCCGCCCAGCCCGGCAATTCGAAGGCCGACGCCATGCCCCTGCAGGACAAGGCCAGCTACATCATCGGCCTGAACCTCGGCCGCTCCCTGAAGAGCCAGGACGTGCCCTGCTCCCAGGACCTGATCGTCCAGGGCCTCCGCGACGGCCTCGCCGGCGCGACCCCGCTCCTCACCGACGAGCAGATCCAGGCTGCCATGCAGGAGTTCCAGCAGCAGATGATGACTCAGCAGCAGGCCAAGATGAAGGTCGAGGGCGAGAAGAACCTCAAGGCGAGCGAGGAGTTCCTCACCCAGAACAAGGCCCGGAAAGAGATCAAGACCACCGCGAGCGGCCTCCAGTACGAGGTCCTCAAGGAGGGGAGCGGCGAGTCGCCGAAGCCCACCGATCAGGTCACGGTCAACTACCGCGGCACCCTGCCGAACGGCACCGTGTTCGACAGCTCCTACGACCGCGGCGAGCCGGCCACCTTCCCGGTCAACGGCGTGATCCCGGGCTGGATCGAGGCCCTGCAGCTCATGAAGCCCGGCTCCAAGTACAAGATCTACCTGCCGCCCGCGCTGGCCTACGGCGAGCGGGGAGCCGGCGGCGACATCGGCCCCAACCAGGCGCTCGTCTTCGAGGTCGAGCTGATCTCCGTCCAGAAGACGCCGCCGCCCGCCGAGAACCCGCAGGGCCAGGCCGAGAACCCCGGCGCCAGCCAGGAGCAGGCCCAGCCCGAGAAGCCGCCCGCGCTGTAAACCTTTCTGAAGGGGTGGGGCCGGCCGGCCTCACCCCTCCCGGACCGCCTCCCTGATATCTTCCAGGCACATCTCCATCCGGTCGCGGTGCGTGCGGAACGAAAGCACACAGATCCGGATCACGAACTGACCACGCAGCAGCGTGCCCGTGAGCAGCACCCGCCTGCGATCGTTGATCCTCTTCATGAGGCCGCGGTTCAGGCGGTTCAGCTCCTCGATCGACAAACCTCCCGGGTTCAGCCGGAACGCGAGCGTCGAAAGCTGCGGCTCGGCCAGGATCTCGATCCCGGGAATCGTCTTGAGCTCGGCGGACGCCCAGCGGGCCAGCGCGAGCTTCTCCTCCAGGGCCTCGCGAAACGGCCCGGCGCCGTGCATCTTGAGAGGCAGCCACACGCGCAGGCCGCGGAACGGCCGGGTCAGCTCCGGCGAGATCTCGTAGAAATCCACCTCGGCGCGGGACTCGGGAAGATAGTCGGCCGCCAGGCTGTGGGTGCGCCGCAGGGCCTCGGCATCGCGCACCAGGAGCGCCCCCGTGCCATAGGGAAGGAAGAGGCTCTTGTGAGGATCGAGGACCACCGAGTCCGCCAGCTCGATCCCGCGCAGCACCCGGCGGCCTTCGTCCGTGAGCACGAAAAACCCACCGTAAGCGCCATCGACGTGCAGCCAGAGCCCGTGCCGGCGCGCCGCCTCCGCCAGCTCGTCGAGCGGATCCACCGCGCCGGTGTTGGTCGTCCCGGCGCTCCCCACGACCAGGAACGGAGTGAGACCGCGACTCCGGTCCTCCTTGACGGCCGCGTCCAGCGTCTCGGGCCGCAGCCGGAAATCCTCGTCAGACCCGAGCCTGCGGATGTTCGCCGCCGGGAACCCGGCGAGGAGCGCGGCCTTCTCCAGCGAGTGGTGCGCCTGGTCGGAGAGATAGATCACACCGGAGAGGAAATTCTCCGGCAGGCGCTCGCGCCGGGCCGTGATCAGGGCTGTCAAGGCCGAGAGCGAGCCGCCGCTCGTCAGGATGCCTCCGGCGCCTCTGGGGAAGCCCACCATCTCGCGGAACCAGTCGAGGACGTTCACCTCGAGCTGGGCCAGGCCGGGCGCGGCGCCGAACAATCCCACGTACCGGTTCACACTGTCGGAGATCAGATCGGCCACCGCGGCGTGGAGGAGACCGCCGCCCGGCACATAGGCCAGATAACCCGGGCCGGCCGTGTTGATCGAGCGCGGCACCGCGCGGTCGAAAAGGAGGTCCAGCAGCTTCGGGAACGGCGTGCCGCGCTCGGGCAGGGGCTCGGCCAGGGAGCGCGCCAGGCGGGCGCCGCCCGTTATGTAGCTGGCCGGCTGCTCCGGCAGCGAATCGACGTGCGCGGCGATGCGGTCCATGGCCGCCTCTACGAGGCGGCGCATCTCATCTCCGGTAAAATCCAGGGGAAACTCTTGGCTCATGCGGGGAGCTTATCGGTTGAGGCCAAACATTTGGGCCTCCTCGCACGTTTATACCCATGGCCGGAGGGAGGAGAGATCGAATGTTGTCAAAGAGAGGAAGGATTGCCGGGCTGGCGTTCCTGCTGGCGCTGCCCCTGGCCGCCGTGGAGGACAAGGCTCCGGTCCAGATCGTCCGCGCGTCGTCCGCGGTCCGGGTCGACGGCGTCCTCGACGAGGCGGCCTGGAGCGCTGCCGCCGTGATCGACCTCCCTGTCGAGACCCGCCCCGCGGAAAACCAGCCGGCGCCGGTCAAGACCGAATGCCTGGTCACCTACGACGACGACCGCCTCTACGTGGCCTTCCGCGCCCACGACCCCGACCCGTCGCAGATCCGGGCCCACCTTTCCGACCGCGACAACGCGTTCGACGACGACTTCATCGGCATCGTCCTCGACACCTTCAACGACGAGCGCCGGGCGTTCGAATTCTTCGTCAATCCACTGGGCATCCAGATGGACCTCTTCAACGACGGCGTCTCGGGGAACGAAGACGCGAGCTGGGACGCCCTGTGGTGGACGGCCGGGAAGATCAACCAGGACGGTTTCGTCGTGGAGATGGCCATCCCCTTCAGCTCGCTCCGTTTCCCACGCACCCAGGGCGAGCAGGTCTGGGGCTTCGACGCGCTCCGCTTCTATCCGCGCGATCAGCGCCACCGGATCGCCAGCCAGCCCTACGACCGCAACGTGAGCTGCTACATCTGCCAGATCTCCAAGATGACAGGCTTCGCCGGCATCACTCCGGGGCGCAACATTGAGCTCGATCCGACCGTCACGGCGGTCCGCACCGACGTCCGTGAAGGCTTTCCGGACACTCCGCTGGCCGAAGGAGACGTGGAGTCCGACCTGGGCCTCACGGGCAAATGGGGCATCACCCCGAATCTGACCTTGAACGCCGCCATCAACCCCGACTTCTCGCAGGTCGAGGCCGACGCCGCGCAGCTCGACATCAACACCACCTTCGCCCTGTTCTTTCCGGAAAAGCGGCCGTTCTTCCTGGAAGGCGCCGACTTCTTCAGCACCCCGTTCTCCGCGGTCTTCACGCGCAACGTCGCCGATCCGGCCTGGGGCGTGAAGCTGAGCGGCAAGGAAGGCAAGAACGCCATGGGCGTCTTCGTCGCGCAGGACGACCGGACCGACCTCCTGATCCCGGGCAGTGAATCGTCGCAGGCCGTCTCCCTGGATGCGGTGAGCACGGACGCGGTCCTGCGCTACCGGCGCGATCTCGGAGCGCACTCCGCGCTCGGCCTGCTCGTGACGAGCCGGGACGGCGACGATTACTCCAACCACCTCGCCGGCCTCGACGGTCTCTACCGCCTGGGAGATTCAAATTCCTTCCGCGCCCAGTATCTGAGCTCGCAGACGGAGTATCCCGCGGCCCTCGGCTCCGGCCGATCGCTCGACGATCATGCCTTCCATCTGAGGTACGACTACAACAATCGCAACTGGCGAGGCTATGTCCAGTACGAAGACGTCGGCGATCTCTTCCGCGCCGACATGGGGTTCATGCCGCAGGTGGACTATACCTGGGAGCTCGTAGGGCTGGAGCGGAGCTGGTATCCCAAGAGCGACCGCTGGACCCAGGTCACCCTGGGCAGCGACTGGGAGGAACGGAAGGATCAGGCCGGCCACCTCCTCGAGCGGGAGCTGGAGGCCTGGCTCAACATCAACGGTCCGCGGCAGTCCTATCTTTCGCTCGACGGCGGCACGCGCGATCGCGGTTTCCGGGGCGTGCAGTTCGACGAGACCTTCTTGAACCTGTACGGAGAGATCCAGCCCACGGGCAGCCTCTACCTGAGCCTCTCGGGCAAGCTGGGGGACCGGGCGGACCTCGCCAATGTGAGGCCCGGAAAGATCCGGCAGATCGAGCCCGCCATCCGCTACCTGCCCGGCCGCCACGTGAGAATCCGGCTCTCGCACCTCCTCCAGCAGCTCGACGTGAAAGGCGGCCAGCTCTTCGAAGCGAACCTGAGCCAGCTCACCCTGATCTATCAATTCAACCCCCGCACCTTCGTCCGCCTGATCACCCAGTACACCGACATCCAGCGCGATCCCGGTCTCTATACCTTCCCGGTGGACGAAAAGACCGAGGAGCTGTTCAATCAGCTCCTCTTCAGCTACAAGCTGAACCCGCAGACCGTCCTCTTCGCCGGCTATACCGACAACTCCTTCGGCGACGAGCGGATCGATCTGACGCGGAACGACCGGACGTTCTTCCTCAAGGTCGGCTACGCGTGGGTGCCCTGAGCGTCAACGGACCGACAGCGACTCAAGCCAGTTGGAGACCCAGTTGTCATGACCGGCCTCTGGAAGTCCTCCTGTGGCCTCGATTCGCGCCATATACTGCTCTGCGGTTGCCCGGTGTTCGCGAACCCGTGATGTGAAGGCGCGGAGGTTACGGTGGTCTCCTTCGCGAAAGAACTCCCGCAATGTCTCGCGAGTGTCGCGTGAGTTTCGGCTGCTGACGATGATGAAGTCGGTTGATCGTGGCTTGGCGTGTATGCAGACTTCTGCAATGAGTTGGAGGAGCAGGCGATCGTTCAGCCCATGGCCGACAATGTGCCAGACGACGCGATACTTTCGGAGTCGCTGGATGTATCTTCCGAGGCAGGTCTCGGCGGCGGAGTAGACCTGGTGCAAGCTGTCCACAGGCACGCTGAGTGAGCTGAAGAACTCCTTGTCCTGTCCGGCGGTCGCCATGGTCTGCAGGTGAGCAATGTCGCCGTGAAGCTTGAAGAGGTAGCGCGGGGATTTCGCGCTTCCATTCGATTCGTTTCCCTCATGAAGAATCTGGCGTGAAAGAGAGAGGGCCTCAATCGAAGTAGAGATGATCTGCCACGGCTCGGGATAGGAGAGAGCAATGGCTCGATCGGCGAACCGTGTGTAGTTGGTCGTGAGCCAGGAGTGCCAGGGCATCTTCGCTGCCAACAGAGCCTGGTTCATGTATCCCCAGTCGTATTTCAGGATCACGCGCCGGAACGCTTCTCTCATCTCCCGTTCCCGCGTGCTGGCGGCCATCTTTTCTCGGCTGCGCAGCCTTGGCTCGGAGAAGGCAGCTGTGGCCTGCAACTTCATCTCGATCAGAGAATTCCACCACAGATCAAGGTTCTTGCTCGCTGCCCCGACGATGATCTGCCCTGCCTCGTCGCGCATCACAAAGCGGGGTAGCTCATTGTCCTCATTCTGCTTCATGGTGCGCTTCAGAATTCCACATCCACCGGGTGCCAACTTAGTGCATGCGGCCTCCACTCGTTGCGGCACGCCCATCTCTCCGTCGATGTCGTAATCCCTGGCATCGATATGTTCGAAAGGGGTTTCCATGTTCTCCAGCAGAACCGGAGTTGGCGGTAAGCCAAACGTGCCTACCTCGTCATGGCTCACTTCGAAGCCGGCGCCTGTGACGAGAATGTGAACAAGGCCTCTCGTCTCGCCGTTCTGAGGAGCGCTGCGCCCTTTCTTCTTGATGCTTGACGCCAAAAGTTCCTTGACCTTGAGCTTGAGCCGAGCGAGAGTCTCCGGCGACTTGGGCTCTATGCGGAGTGGTTTTGACTTCAAGAGTCCCAGGTCGACCGACACCGTTCCTGTCTCGTAGGAACTGACCATCATTACAGAGTCGCCCCTCGTCGTCGGGGTTTTCAGCAGCCAACTCAGGACTACTCTGCCAAGCCGACGTATTGCATCGTCGTGTAGCTGAGGCGTTGTCTCCTCCTTTCGTGAACGGGGAGGCTTTCCGCG
>DATANP010000687.1:0-5202 GCA_036266195.1 Thermoanaerobaculia bacterium
CGCCCCTCCGGCGAACCTCCATGTGCTCCAGCCGCGCCGCGCCGGCGAGCGTCGGGAAGCCCTCGCCGCCGAGCGGACCGGGCGCGGACCGGCCGCCGATCAGGAGCGGCGCGCAGTCGATCCCCACCCGGTCGAAGAGACCGGCGGACGCGAAGCTCGCGTGGACCTCGCCGCCGCCCTCCACGAGCACGCTCCGCACGCCCCTTCGATGCAAATCCGGGAGTACCGCGGCGGGCTCGACGACGGGCAGGCTTTCAATCGTCACCCCGCGCTCCTCCAGCGCCGCCCAGCGCTCCCGGTCGGTCGTCTCAGTGTATATCAGCACCGGACCCTCGACCTGGAAGAGGCGCGCTCCGGGTGGCGTGCGCAGGCGACGGTCGAGCACGACCCTTAGGTTCGGCTTGCCGGCGAGACCGAGCCGCCGGTCGAGGCGCGGGTCGTCGGCCAGCACGGTCCCGACCCCGACCAGGATCGTGTCGTGCTCCTCCCGCAGCGCCAGCCCCCAACGGCGGCCGGCCGGCGACGAGATCCACTGGCTCTGGCCCGTGGCCGTGGCGATCCGGCCGTCCAGGCTCATGGCCCACTTGAGCGTCACCTCCGGACGGCCGAGCACGGCCGGGACCAGGAAGCGCAGGTTCAGGCGGATGGCTTCCTGGGCCAGGATCCCATGCTCGACCTCGACTCCGGCGGCAGCGAGCCGTTCGAACCCGCCGGCCGCCACCCGGTTCGGATCGCGATGGCAGGCGACCACCCGGGCGATGCCCGCGGCCAGGATCGCGTCCACGCAAGGCGGCGTGCGGCCGTGATGGTTGCACGGCTCCAGGGTCACGTACATCGTGGCTCCGCGGGCCTTCTCGCCCGCGACCCGCAAGGCCTCTATCTCGGCGTGCGGACCGCCTACCTGGCGGTGCCAGCCGCGGCCGACGATCTCTCCGTCCCGCACCACGACCGCACCGACCATCGGGTTTGGCGACGTGCGGTACCGGCCGCGGGCCGCGAGCAGGAGGGCGCGCCGGAGGAGGTCAGCCGAGGAGGGCAGAGGCGAACTCCCGCGGACGGAAATCCACCAGGTCGTCGGCCTTCTCCCCCACGCCGAGATAGAGGACCGGCAGGCGCAGCTCCTTGGCGATCGCCACCACCATGCCGCCCTTGGCCGTGCCGTCGAGCTTGGCGAGGAGGACGCCGTCGATCGGCACCACCTGCTTGAAGGTCCGCGCCTGGGCGAGGGCGTTCTGGCCCGTGGTGGCGTCGAGCACGAGGATGGTCTGCTTCTGCCAGTCCGGGGCCTCGCGGTCGATCACCCGGCGGACCTTGCTCAGCTCGGCCATCAGGTGGTCCTTGGTGTGGAGGCGCCCTGCGGTGTCGACGATCAGGTTGTCGATCCGCCGCGCCTTGGCCGCCTGGATCGCGTCGTACACCACCGCGCCCGGATCCGCCCCCTGGCTCTGGCGGATCACCTCGACGCCGAGGCGGTCGCCCCAGAGCGCGAGCTGCTCGATGGCGGCGGCCCGGAACGTGTCGCCGGCCGCGAGCATCACCCGGTTGCCCTGCTGCTGCGAGCGCTTGGTGAGCTTGGCGATCGACGTGGTCTTGCCCACGCCGTTGACCCCCACCACCAGCGTGAGCACCGGGCCCTTGCCCAGCAGGCGCGGGCGCGGAGTCTCGAAGAGGAGGTCGGCGATCTCGTCGGACAGGATCTTGCGCAGCCGGGTGGCGCTGGTGGTCTGCTCCTTGAGAGCGTTCCTGCGGACCTTCTCCACCAGGTCGAGCGAGGTCTCGACGCCCATGTCGGCGCCGATCAGGACCTCCTCCAGGTATTCGAGGGTGGATTCGTCGAGAGCCGTCTCGCCCTTCACGGCGGACGACATCTTCTCGATCATCTCGGTATGGGTCATGAAGAGGCCGCGCTTGAGCTTCCCCCAGAAGCCCGCCTGCTCCTCTTCCTGCGGCGCCCTGGTTTCGGGCGCCAGCTCCAGGATGTCGTTCTTCTTGGGTTCTTCGGCCATGGCAGGCGACATCATAGCCTACGAAGAAAGAGGACGGGCAGTAGCTCCCTCTCCCCCGGCACGGGGAGAGGGCTGGGGAGAGGGGGAATGGGATCAATTTACCCGAACAATTCGTGCTTGAGCTGCTCGACCGCCTCGCCCAGGCTGGCGCGGGCCTGGCCCACGAGCGCCGGGTGGCGCTGGACCAGGGCCAGGCAGTATTCGTCCGGCATGGGGGCCATGTAGATGTGCAGGCCGCGCTTCTCGATGTGGACCACCTTCAGCTTCCCCAGGCCGTTGCTCGCCAGGAGCTTCTCGAAGCGCCGGAGGTAGATCCCCAGGTAGGCGCCGACGATCCTCATGTCGTCCTGGCTGAAATCGGCGCAGACGAGGTGCACCGTCTCGCCGGTCCCGTCGAGGAAGAGGACACCCAGGGCGTCCTTGTTGCTGTTCAGCAGGTTGGTGAGGACGGTCTCGAACATCCGGCCGGGATTCTACTCTATCGGGCGGCCGCCGCGCGCGGCGGAGCGGCCTGCGTTTCGGTGCGCGCCGGCTTCGGCCGGATCTCGCCGGCCTCGAAGGCGCGCAGGAACGCGGTCACGATCTTGGCGTCGAACCGGCTGCCGGTGAGCTTCTTGATCGTCTCGACCGCGTACTCCAGGCTGTACGCCTGCTGGTACGGCCGGTTCGTGGTGATCGCGTCGAACGTGTCGGCCACGCCGATGATGCGGCCGAAAAGCGGGATCTGCTCGCCCTTGAGACCGTCGGGATAGCCGCGGCCGTTCCACGCCTCGTGGTGCGAGCGGATGCCGGGCACCATCTCCTTGAGCTGCTCGATCGGCTTCATGATGTCGTAGCCGATCACCGTGTGCATCTTCATCTGCTCGAACTCTTCGGCCGTCAGCTTGCCCTCCTTGCGGAGGACCAGGTCCTCGACGCCGATCTTGCCGACGTCGTGGAGCAGCCCGCTGATCCAGACCTTGTGCTGGACCTCCTCGGGGAGCTGCATGAAGCGCGCGATCGTGCGGCTGTACATCGCGACGCGCTCGGAGTGGCCGCGGGTGTACGGGTCCTTGGCGTCGATCGCGGCCACGAACGCTCTCATGTTGCCGATGAACAGCTCGCGGTTCGCCTGCGCGGCCTGGCGGAGCTGCTGCACGTAGCGCTCGACATGGCCGCTCATCTGGTTGAAATCGTCGGCCAGGTCGGCGAACTCGAAGACCAGCCCCTTGGTGTCGAGCTGGCCGCCGAACTTGCCGGCGGCGATCTGGTGCGTGGTCTCGGCCAGCTTCTGGATCGGCTGCGAGACCCAGCGTGCCGTGAGATACGCGAAGCCGAGCGCCAGCGCCGCGAGCAGCAGCGTCGAGAGCACGGTCTGGAAGATCATCCGGTCCACGGCCGCGAACGCCTCGGACAGCGGCTTCTGGACGACCACGCCCCAGCCGCTCGCCTCGACCGCGCTCACCTGCGCCAGGACCTCCTTGGTGCCGCTCTCGGAATCGACCTCGTACTCGCGCGTCAGGCTCACCGGCCGCTGCACGAAGAGCGGCAGCACCGAGCGCTTGAGAGCCTCCACCATGTCCGGGTCGCCGCCCTCGGACCACAGCACCTTGCCCTTGCGATCCACCAGGAACACGCCGACCTCGCTGCTCGCCTCGCTCTGCAGCACCTCCTCCAGCGGCCGGAACCGGAGCAGCGCTTCGACCACCAGCTTCTGCCCGTCGGCCCCCTTGAGCGGGATCGCCAGCACGGCCAGCGGCTCGGCGGTCTTGCCCATGTCCACGAACCGGTAGACCGGGTCGGACGAGCGCGCGCCCACGACGTCCTTGAACGCCTGGTTCAGCGCGGCGCGGGCCGGCTCGCCCAGGCTGCCCGGCGCGAGCAGCGGACCGCTGCCGCTCCCGTCCACCACCCGCAGCGCCATGAGCCCTTCGCTCTCCTTCACGAACCGCTGGAGGTGCGCGCTCACCCACGACTCGCGGAGGCGGTCGGCCAGCACCGGCGCGCCCGGAGCGACCAGGATGCCGTTGCCCAGCTCCTTGAGCGGGCGCTGGATGGCCACCAGGTACGAGCTGACCTCCCTGGACAGCGCGCCGGCCTTGCGGATCAGGTAGTCGCGCTCGGCGTCGCGCAGCACCTCCTCGTTCTTCTGGATCAGGAGGAAGCTGCTGATCGCCAGCGGAATGATGCCGGACAGGAGAAGCGTCAGCAGAAGCGCGTGCCGCAGCTTCAGACGGCGAAGGAGGCTTCGGCGTTGCGTCGTCACGGACGAACCGGCTGCGGGAGCGCCACTCATTCCTTCGGATTCAGCCTTTCGGATTCGGAACAACCGGCTGAATTATACCCGAGTTTCAATGTCAATCCCAGGGACTCCTCAGGAACCCCTCCAGTTCCTCCCGGACCGCCTCCATGCCGATCCCTGAAACCATGCGCCCCTCCCCCGGGGCCGCCGGAAGGACCCAGACCAGTCCGGACTCCAGCGCCTTCTTGTCCTTCCTCATGAGAGAGATCAGCTCCTCCGGATCGACCTCGGGGAGCGGAGGCAGCCCGAACCGGGCCAGCAGAGACCGGATTCGCCCGGTCAATCCCCGGTCGAACCCCTGCCGCACCGCGAGCCGGTCCGCGAAGAGCATGCCGTAGGCCACGGCCTCGCCATGCCGGAGCCCGGCGTAGCCGCAGGCCGACTCGATCGCATGCCCGAGCGTATGGCCGTAGTTGAGCAGCCGCCTCTCGTTCTTCTCCGTCGGATCGAGCTCCACCACCCCGATCTTGGCCGCCGCCGCGCCCGCCACCACCGGCCCCAGCTCGGCCGGGTCGCCGGCCAGCAGCAGGTCCAGGCGCTCCTCCACCCGTGCCAGGAGATCCACGTCGAGGAGCGCCGCCATCTTCACCACCTCCACGAGGCCGGACCGCAGCTCCTCGCGCGGCAAGGTGGTCAGGATGGAGGTGTCGCAGACCACGAAGGCCGGATGATGGAACACGCCCACCGTGTTCTTGCCGCCGGGCAGGTCGACTCCCGTCTTGCCGCCGATCGCGGCATCCACCTGCGCCAGGAGCGTGGTCGGCACCTGGGCGAATTCGACGCCGCGCAGGAAACACCCCGCGGCGAACCCGGCCAGATCGCCAACGCTGCCGCCGCCGAACGCCAGCACCTGGCTGTCCCGCTTGCCGCCGGCCTCCAGCATCGCTTTCCACAGCCGCTCGGCCGACGGGACCG
>DATANP010000688.1:0-4841 GCA_036266195.1 Thermoanaerobaculia bacterium
GATCGCCAAGATCGAGCTGGTGGCGCCGGACCTCCTGATCGTGGAGATCGCGGCCCTGCTCCACGAGCGGGTGCGCCGCGGCGAGATCGACCCCGGCACGGCCGAGCGCATCCTGGAGGCGTTCGGCAAGGCGCCGGTCGACCTGAAACCGGCCGGCGACCTCGCCCGGCAGGCCCTCACCCTCATGCTGCGGGAGGGCCTGGGGCTCCACGACGCCTTCTACCTCGCGCTCGCCATGCAGGCCGGCTGCCCGCTGGTGACGGCCGATCCGCGGCTGTTCGACCTGCTCCGCAACGGACCGCTTGCGAGACACGTGGTCTGGATCAGCGATCTGTAACTACTCCTGACGCAGCGCCACTGTGGGATCCACCCGCGTGGCCCTCCGCGCTGGCAGCCACGAGGACAGGAGTGCCACCGCGAGCAGGGCGATCGCGATCGCCGCGAAGGTCACCGGGTCCGTGGGCCGCACCCCGAAGAGCGACGCCGCGAGCAGCCGGCCCACGAGGAGCGAGCCCAGGAGCCCGGCCGCGATGCCGGCGGCGACCAGGGTGAGGCCCTGGCGGAGGATCAGCGACAGCACCGTCTCCCGCCGCGCCCCGAGCGCCATGCGGATGCCGATCTCGTGCGTCCGCTCGCTCACCGTGTAGGTCAGCACGCCGTAGAGCCCGATCGCGGCCAGGGCGAGCGCGACGCCCGCCAGCAGTCCGAGGAGCAGCAGGTTGAACCTCCGGTCCGCCACGTTCGTGGCGAGGCGCTCCTCCATGGTGCTCACGTCGTACACGCGCAGGCTCCGGTCCACTGAGCGCACCGCCTGCCGGAGGCCGGAGGCGAGCGCGGCCGGCTCGTTGCGGGTGCGCAGCGCGAGGAAGCCGAACGGCCGCGGCTCCTGCTGCCAGGGCCGGTAGAGCGCCGCGCGCTCGCGCGTGGAGCCGAGACCCTCGTGCTTGACCGGCGCGACCACGCCGACCACCGTGACCCAGCCGGCCTCCGGGCCGCCGGACTGGTAGCGCCGGCCGACCGGATCCTCACCGCCCCAGAAGCCGCGGGCGAAGGCCTCGTCCACCACCGCCACCGGGAGCGAGGTCGCGGTATCGCTCTCTTCGAATCCCCGGCCGCGGACCACCCGCACGCCCAGGGTCTCGAAGTAGCCCGGCCCGACCGCGGTGACGGCCACCTCCGGCTGCCGGTCGATGTCGAGCGGCGGCCGTCCTTCCATGCGGAAGCCGCGCCGGATCATGGTGTAGTCGGTGAGCGGCAGGGAGTCGCCATAGGAGACCGACTCGACTCCGGGCAGCGCCCGGGCCTGCGCGGCAAGCTCGCGGAACAGCGTGGCCTGCTCCTCCGGCGAGTCGTACTTCGTGCGGTCCAGCTCGACCCCCATGGTCAGGATCTTCTCGGGACGGAACCCGGGGTCCACGGCCTGGAGCCGGAGGAAGCTGCGGAACAGCAGGCCGGCTCCGACCAGCAGCACCACGGCCAGCGCCACCTCGCCCGCCACGAGCAGGCTGCGGGCGACCCCCGACCGGCCGCGGCCCGCCTCCTTGAGCGGGTCCTGGAGGTCGGGCCGGGACGCGGTGAGGGCCGGGGCCAGGCCGAACAGAAGACCGGTCGCGAGCGCGAGCGCCAGGGTGAAGGCCAGCACCGGCGCGTCGATTCCGATCGGCACCTGCCGGAACAGGCCGTCCGCCAGGTCGGCGGGCATGAGCGCGATCAGGGGGCGGACCGCCATGGCCGCCAGGATCAGCCCGCAGACGCCTCCCAGGATGCCGAGCACCGTGCTCTCGGCGAGCAGCAGGCGCACGATCCGCCAGCGCCCCGCGCCGAGCGCCGCGCGGATCGCGATCTCCCGCCGCCGGGTGGTAGCCCGGGCCAGGAGCAGGTTCGCCACGTTCGCGCAGGCGATCAGCAGCACCAGGCCGACCGCACCGAGGAGGGTGAGCAGAGCGGGCCGGATGTCGCCCACCAGGTGCTCGCGCAGGCTCATCACCTTGAGGATGGTCTCCGGGAAACCCGGCCGCGGACCGCCCAGGCCGCGAGGTCCTCCCGGTCCTCCCGGTCCCCCCCGCCCGCCAGGACCGGGCCCGCCGCCGATCACAATCGTCATCTGGCCGCCGCCGCCTCCCGGGGGCGGACCTCCGGGTCCGGGAGGCCGGACGGGTGCGGGCCCGTCCGCCTGCGCTGCCGCGGCGGCCGCGGCGATCGACCGGTCCTGGATCGTCTTGAGCTCCGCGCGTACCTGCGCCATGGTGGCGCCCGGCTTCAGGCGGGCGAACACCTGGACCATGCTCATCCGGTTGCGGGCGCGCTCCTGCGTCTCGTCGAGGGCGATCGGCGCCAGGATGTCCACCTCCGGGTTGCGCGGGTAGAGGAAGTCGCGGGGCAGGATGCCCACCACGCGGTAGCTCTCGTTGTTGATCTCGACCGCCCGCTCGGAGAACGGGGCGGAGCCGGCGATCTTCTGCCAGAACCGTTCGCTCACCACGGCCACCTGTCCGCCGTTGAGCCGGTCCTCCTGCGGGGTGAAGTTGCGTCCCCGCGCCGGCTGCACGCCGAGGGTGGGCAGGAAGCTGGCGGACACGCGCGCGCCCTGGATCCTCTCGGGCTGCTCGCCGCCGGTCAGCGTGAAGCTGGACCCCCAGGTCGCCGCGGCCACGGAGTCGAGCGTGCGGCTGCCGTCGCGCCAGTCCAGGTAGTCGGCTCCGGCCAGGGCTTCCAGGTCCATCGCGGGCACCACGCTGGTGATCCAGAGCAGGCGGTCCGGGTCCTGGTAGGGGAGCGGGCGGATCAGCACGGCATGGACGACGCTGAAGATCGCGGAGTTGGCGCCGATCCCCAGGGCCAGCGTGAGCACGGCCACCGCGGCGAAGGCGGGCCGGCGGAGGAGGGAGCGGAACGCGGTGCGGAGGTCCGAGGCGAAGGTTCTCATATGCCCTGTATGAACGCTCCGGCGCGGCGGAAGTTCCGGGCCCGGTACGGTATGCTTTGGCTGTGACGATCGAGGATGAGATCCGCCACGCGGCCAGGTTGTTGGAGTGCCTCATCCAGGCGGCGGGAGTCTCCGAAGCCGACCTGGACCGGCGCCTGGACGCCTCCCCGGGCTACGTCGGCCGGGTGCTCTCCGGCGAGATCGAGCTGAAGCTCCGGCACATCCTCTCGATCCTGAGGGTCCTGGAGATCGAGCCCGCCCTGTACTTCGAGAGCCTCTATCCCGCCCAGTTTCCGGGTGGCACGATCCGGATGGAGGATCTCCAGCAACGGCTCCAGGGACTCGGCCTGGGCGATCCGTCCGAGGCGCCCGAGATCGTGGTGGACGATCTGGAGAGGCTGGTCCAGGGCGCGGTGCGGGCCACCCTGAGCCGCAAGGGAAGAGCCTAGCCGATCCGCTGCGGCGGTTCGTTACAAAGTTGTTCCAGGGTATCGGCGGCTTCGCGCAGCAAGGCTGTAGTGACGATCTGCCGCTCGACGGACTCCCGGAGCATGAGCAGCGTCGCGATCGCTTCGCGTCGGATATCCCTGGCCCGGAAGGCCGTCACCGTATCATCCAGGACAGCCTGGATTTCCGGGGTGCGTCCCTGGATCAGCCAGATCTCGGCGAGCTCCAGTGAGACCAGGGCGATGTCGTAGGTGATACCGACCTCGGCGAAGCCTGCCCGTACCTCCTGGAAAGCCTGCTCGGCCTCGGCAAGGTCGCTCAGGCGCATGGCGATCCGGCCTTCAAGCCAGCGCGCCTTGAGCTGGTCGACTCGCCCTCCATAGACCGCATATAGAGGACGGCTCTCCCACATCAGGCCACGCGCTTCCTCGGCCCGCTCATCGTCGATAAGGTGGTAGGCCAGGTTATGGACCACCGTCAGGACGAGATGGGGGTCGCGCTCGGTCTCGATGAGCCCGAGGGCCAGTGCCAGGAGTCGGATCGCCTCCTGAAGATCGAGCGCGTAGGAAGCCGCGTTGCTCTTGCTGATCAGAGCGCGTCCGGCCTCGTGCCGCTCACCCAGCTCCAGATGGATGGAATGGACCCAGTCGAGGAGCTTGAACGCTTCGTCGAAACGCCGCTGGTCGATGCGCAGCGATGCCGTCAGATCGAGCAGGCGTGCGAGGACCCGCGGGCTTTCCGTGCCGTTGACGGCGCGGTCCAGCGCCTGCTTGAGGTCCGCCTCGGCATGGGCCAGATCGTCGGCCACACGCCGGGCATTACCCCGTTCCGCCAGCGCCAGCGCCTGAAGATCTGCGAGCTCCCTGGGACCGTGGACATCCGTGGAAATCCGCCCGGCCAGGGAGACGGCCAGGGAAGCGGCCGCCACGGTAGCGGAAGGATTGCTGTGGCGCAGCTCCTGGCAGCGGGCGAGGAGCTGCTCGCATCGTTCCCAGTCGCGAAGCCCACGGGCGATCGGATCGATCGGAGTCGGCGCCGCCACTTCGCGGAGAGGCGCGTCCGCCCGGTCCCGATCCCGTTCACACCGCTCGCGCG
This sequence comes from Thermoanaerobaculia bacterium, assembly GCA_036266195.1. GTDB lineage: Bacteria > Acidobacteriota > Thermoanaerobaculia > Multivoradales > UBA5704 > DATMER01. The sequence goes on from DATANP010000688.1 coordinate 4,469, forward strand.
CGAGGCAGGCCGCATACCGGCGGCCGGCGGCAAAGGCCTTGAAGAGAGGAAAGTCGTATTCCGGCCCGACCTCCACAGGCGCATCCTCGGGGACCAGCTCCGGACGGAGCAGGACGCCGGCCAGAGGCTCCATGCGCTGGCTGCAGAGTCCACAACCTTTCAGGAGGTGACTGATCACTCGCACCGTGTCGGGCCCGGACAGATCGCCCAGGAGGAAACGCTCCAACTCGGTGGGGTGGGGGTGTTGGATACGATCTTCGACCATCATCCCTCTCCCAAAAAGAAAAAAAGACCTCTCTATTGTCGCACAGAACAAGTTCTCCTGTCGCCTGCAACTTCAGCCGGGGCGACCTATCGGCCGCCCCGGCTCCCG
>DATANP010000689.1:0-5950 GCA_036266195.1 Thermoanaerobaculia bacterium
GTGCGATGGGAGAGGGGGCCAGGGGGTGAGGGGTCCGCACCCGGTCCAGGTCCCAGACCGCGATCCGCCGGTCGCTGTAGTCCGGCTTCCCCCAGGCCTGGTAGAGCTGGACGACCATATTGTGGCCGAACGTCCGGAAGAGACTCCGGAACCGCTCATCGAGCTGGATGATGGGCGGGATCTTCATCTCCTCCTGGGTCAGGTTGCGGTGGACCACCAGCCAGCGGGCGCGGCTCGCGAGGAACCCTTCCGGATTTCCTGGCACCATGTTGCGGAACCCCAGGCGCTCGTCCGCGAGCAGGGCCCGGGCCGGCGCCACCACCACCTGCCGGCCATGGACCTCCTGATAGAGATAGAAGGCCCGGTTGACCTTCCAGACCGCCATCCACGGATACTCCAGCACCGCCCCCGGCTCTTTCGAGTCCGCCAGCGTCCGGTAGAAGTCCGGCACCTGCCGCGGCCCCACCTCCGGTCGCGGCCACATGAAGGTCATGTAGTCGTTGTGATGGGAGAAGGAGCTGCGCCACAGCCGGAGGTCCAGGAAGGGGCCGGCCCAGAGGAGGAGGGCAAGGAAGAGGGGGGCAAGAACGGGCTTCAGCGGGGCCCTCGCCACCCACAGCAGCACCCAGGGCAGCACCACCAGGACGTACCGGAACGCGATCAGGGGGTGCTCGTGCCCGATCGGCGCCAGGTAGAGCAGCCCGGCGATGTGACCGAGCACGGCCGTGACCGTGAGGAACGCGAGCCGGCGGTCGGTCCGGAAGAGATTCGCGAGCCCGGCCGCCGCCGCGATCCCGAAGAGGACCGCCACCCAGCCGAGGCGGCTGCCGGCGATCAGCAGGCCCAGGTCCCTCACCATCTCCCAGGTGAGATGAAGCTCGCCGTGCTTCTCCTGCACCAGGGCGGTCAGGGAGCCCCAGGCCGGCACCAGGAAGGCCAGGAAGGCGAGCACCGTGGCAACACCCAGGACCATCAGCCTCAGGAACCCGCGCCGGTCTCTTCGGATCAGGGCATCCACGCCCGCGAACAGGAAGGGGCTCACCACGAACGGCGCGGCCCCGAGGTGGAACCAGGCGGCCAGGGCGGCGAGGACCACGTAGGCCGCGCCCGTCCGCCAGTCCGGTTTCCTCCACCATGCGTCGAACGCGGCCAGCGCCCCGAAGCCGAAGAGCACGATCGGCGCGTACGAGCGGGCGATCCGGCTGTAGAAGACCAGCCCCGGCGAGATCGCCAGCAGGAAGGCGAACACCGTCGCGGTCCGCCATCCCAGGCGGCGCGCCGCCCAGAGCGGGGCCACGGCGAGCAGCAGTAGCCCGGAGATCACGATCGGCAGCCGCACCTGCCACTCCGAGAGCTTCACCCCCAGGTCCAGGAGCACGCGGTAGATTGCCGTAAGCGGGATCGTGTTGTCCGTTCTCTGGTAGGTGACCAGGATCTCGGAGACCGGGTGCCCCAGCGCGGCGCGCACCGCGTGCAGCTCGTCGTCGCTCATCACCTGCGGCCCCAGGTTCCAGAGCCGGAAGAGCGATCCGAGGAGGAAGGCGCCGAGGACGACCAAGAGGACAACCGCCCGGCGGCTCACTTCTTCCGGCTCCCGCGGACCCGCTCCAGGTCCCAGGCGCGCACCAGGTTGTCCGAGTAGTCGGCCTGCCCCCACTCGGCGTCCAGCCGGGCGGCGAGCTTCTCGCCGATCCGCCGGTAGACCTTGCGCAGACCGGGGGGCATCGGCCGCGTGAACGGCCGGCCCGGGATGACCACCCGGTCCTCCTCCCAGGGGATGCGCAGATGGACGATCAGCGTCCGCGCCGGGCTCGCCAGGATCGCGGCCGGCTCGGGCTCCACCTCGTTGCGGAAGTCGAACCCCTGCTGCCGGGGGATGTCGAACGGAGCCCCGACCATCACCCTCTCCCCATGCTTGCGCTGGTAGATGTAGAAGGTCCGGTTCTGCTCCCAGACTGTGGACCACGGCACCTCGAGCACCGGACCCTTCAGGGGCTGCGAATAGATCCCGGGCATCGCCTCGTCCGGGATCGTGGACAGCGGGTGGTAGAACCCCACGAAGTCGTTGTGGTGCATGAACGAGCTTTCGCGGTAGCCCGGCGTGAGGAACGGCCCGGTCCAGAGCAGGAAGGCGATGAAGAACCGCGACGCGCTGCGCTGGAGCCCCATGCCGAGCAAGCCGCTCCGTGGAATCCAGGTCCGGCCCAACGCCACCGCCACCCAGAGGAGCACGAACGGCAGCACCGGCAGGAGATAGCGGTTGAGCACGATCGGCAGGTTGAGCCCAAGCGGCGAGAGCACCAGGATGCCGGCCAGGTGCCCGAGGGTCACCGTCAGCGTGAACAGCCCGAGCCGCGGATGGCGCCGCAGCAGCAGAAAGAGGCCGGTCAGCGCCGCGGCCCAGAACAGGGCTACCAGCACCCACGACCGGGTGCCCGCCTCCAGGAGGAGCACGTTGGCGGCCGTGCGCCACGGGATGTCGATCTCCCGGTGCTTGTTCCCCACCAGCCGCAGCAGCGAGGGCCCGGCCGGCACCAGGTAGAGCGCCATCGCGGCCACGATCGCGAGCCCGATCGCCACCAGCTCGCGCAACCGCCGCCAAGCCCGCGTTCGGATCAGGTCGCCCAGCGCGAACAGGAACGGCGAGGCCACGATCGGCCCGGCCCCGAGATGGACCCAGATCGCCAGCGCGCCGAAGACCACATAGGAGATACCCGCTCGCCGCCCGCCGCCGCTCCACCACCGCTCGAACGCCATGACCGCCAGGAAGGAGAGCAGGACCATGGGCATGTACGACCGGGCGATGCGGCTGTAGAGCACGAAGAGCGGCGAAAACGCCACGAGCCAGCCGTAGAGCTCGGCCGGGAAGCGCTCCACCCGGCCGCTGAACGCCCGCGGCAGGAGGACCATCGCGAGCAGCCCGCAGAGGATCGCCGGCAGCCGGAAGTCCAGCTCCGAGAGCGACACCCCCCAGTCGAGCAGCAGGCGGTGGAAGGCGGTGATCGGCAGCGAGTAATCGACCAGCGAGTACCGGGTGACGATCTCGCCCGCCGGGTGCTCGGCTACGGCGCGGACCGCGTGCAGCTCGTCGCCGCCCATGACCTGGTCGCGCAGGTTCCACAGGCGCAGCCCGGCCCCGGCCAGCACGAAGCCGACCATGGCGAGCCCCGGAAGGCGGCGCGGAGGGCGAGCAGCGGGTTCCAAAACGCCGGGTAGTTTACTTCCGCCAGAAGAGCGCCACACCCCAAACCAGCACCGCCACCGACACGGCGCCGCACAGGGCACCCCAGAACCAGTACGGCAGGAAGAGGAGCCGCTGCATCTGCATCACGTCCGACGGAAAGGACCCCGAGGGGTTCACGGCTCCGCGCGTGAACAGGTAGTCCGCCCGCGAAAAGACCGACAGGGCAAGTTGGACCCCCACGAAGATGACCGCGAGTTGGGCCCGGTCCGGAGGCAGCCGGGCGGCGAGGAAGCACGCCGCCACCAGCAGGCCGACGAACACGAAGCCGAACACGTTGCGGACCAGAAAGATCTCGACCAGGAGGAGGAACACCCCCAGGCCGATCAGGCAGGCGCGGGCGCCCTGGGTGGTCCGCCCCAGGAAGAAGCAGACCGCCGCGGCCACGGACGGCCCGACCAGCCCGCCGGCCAGCGTCAGCCCCTGGCGGACGCGGCCGAAGCCGGTGAGATCGACCTCCGTGAGGCCGGCGCCGCTGGCCCACATCTGGAACTTCTGGAACCGTCCGCCGAGCATCAGCGCGGTGAGGCCGTGGCCCATCTCGTGCGCCACGGTCGAGAGCAGCACGAGCGGCCGGGCGAGGATGCGGCCGAGGAACGGCACGTTGTAGAGCACGAGCGTGGCCAGCGCGCTCAGGATCAGCACGTTCCGGGCGCTGGCCGCGTGCCGCTCCGGGGCCGCCAGAAGCTCGTCGCTCGAGATCACCCGTCGTCCTCCTCCACTGTTTACGGGAACTCTATCCCAGAGGTTCAGGCCAACCGCAGCGTGAAGCTGGTGATCTCGGGCCGCGCGTTGAACCGCACCTGGAGGAGATGGCCGAGGCCGCGGTTGACGTACAGCCGGCGCCCGTCGGCCAGATCGACCTCCCCCGCGACATAGCGCCGGTTGCGGACCGGCACGAGCGGCGCCGGCAGGAACGGCGGCTTGCACTGGCCGCCGTGCGTGTGACCGGCGAGGATCCAACCCTGGTATCCGGCCCAGGGCCGCACGTCCAGGGTGTCCGGATTGTGGCAGAGCACGACCGCGGCCTCACCCCTCCGATCACTGCGGCAGCTCAGGGCAGCAACCGGATCGGCCAGCCCGGACCAGAGGTCGTCCACCCCCACGAAGTCGAGCCCCTCGACCGTAGCGCAGGCGTTCCGCAGCACCCGCACCCCGGCGCGCTCCGCCACCTGCTGGACCCGGGCGGCCACGGCAGGCTCGGACCAGGCCCGGCCGTAGTCGTGGTTGCCCAGGATGCCCAGGGTCGCCAGCCGTCCCTGCGGCAGATGGGCGAGCACGTCGCGGAGCTGCCCGTACTGGGCGTCCCCGCGCTCGTGGCTGTAGGTGAGGAAGTCGCCGGTGAACACCAGGACGTCCGGCCGGAGGGTTCCCACCTTCTCCAGGCAGTGGACCAGATACTCGTCGCTCACCCGGAGACCGACGTGCAGGTCGCTGATCTGCACGAGCCGGGCACCGGCGAGGGCCGGAGGCAGGCCCGCCACCGGAAGGTCCCGCTCCTCCACCGTCACCCAGTGGGGCTCGACCTCGAACGTATAGGCCACGATCCCGGCGGCTCCCAGGCCGGTCGCGGCGCTCCAGCGGAGGAAGTTTCGGCGGGTCACAAGAGGTGTACGGAGGGGGGTCCGGGAGCGTCCAAAAAAATTTCTCGAACTTTTTTTGGAGATTTTGTCAAAAAAGGGGGGGGCTGCGGCAACTATATATAGAAGAGGCTACCAACCTCCTTCAACCCGAATTCAGGGGCGGTCCAATTTCCTCCGGCTGCCCCTCTTTTTTTCTTCCCCTTTCAGAATGATCTGACGGCCTCCGGCAATCCGGTACCCGATCTCCGCTCTCTGCCTGGCTCTCTCTGCCGGGAGGGAGGGGGCGCCCTCTCCTGCGAAGCTGGGGAGGGCCGTGGCGGGGTCTTCTCTCAACCCCGCGCCGCCTCGATCGCCGCCATATGCTCCGAGTAGGCAGAAGGGACTTTCGGCACCGGCTCGCCCCGGAGGAGAGCCAAGATCGCGCGCAGGTAGAGAGCAAGATCGGCCAAAGCCGATCCGTCCTCCTCGCCTTCGGGGACCTGCGCGACGGTTTCCTCGATCGCGCCGATCAGCGCATCACGGCCGATCTCGCCGCGGAGTGCTGCGATGGCACCATTTCGGATCTGACTGGCAAAGGAGGCGATCTCCGAGTTGGCGTCCGTGCCCCCTCCAGAGGCGATCCCCTGAAGGATAGGCGCCACTTGCTGGGTTATAGGATGCTCGACTCCGAGAGTTGCCATCACGGTAGCCAGAGCCAACCGAGCCGTTTCCGGCGCCTCGGATCGTCCCAACACCGCTTGGAGTTGTGCGAGCATGTTCAGGACTTGGGCCACGTCAGGGTGAGAGGGTCCATGAGCTCGCACGGCAATCTTAAGCGCACGCTGGAGAACCGGTTCACCTTCTTCTGCCCTACTTTGCTCAGCGAGCACACTCGCAAGATTCGTCAAGGTTGGATAGAGAGAGGGGTGCCACACGCCTAGCGACTTCTCATCGACCTCCAGCGACTGACGAAAAAGACTCTCGGCTTCTCCATACTTACCCTGACTCGACAGCACACCCGCAAGCGAGTGCAGCAACACGCCATAGTCGGGGTGCCACACGCCTAGCGACTTCTCCAAGACCTCTAGCGACTGACGAAGAAGACTCTCGGCTTCTCCATACTTACCCTGACGAGACAGCACACCCG
>DATANP010000690.1:0-13384 GCA_036266195.1 Thermoanaerobaculia bacterium
CCCGGCCTGGAAGACAACCGCCAGCCGGCGCGCCTCTTCCCCTGGGGCAACCAGATGGATTCGAACCGCGCCAATCAGAGGGAGACCGGGATCGGCGAGACGAGCGCGGTCGGCTGCTTCCCGTCCGGCGCGAGCCCCTACGGCTGCGAGGAGATGGGAGGCAACGTCTGGGAGTGGACCCGGAGCCTGTTCGCGGGCTATCCCTATCCCTCCAAGCCCGAGGAGCGGGCCCGCCGCGAGGATCCCGCGAGCCCCGGAGCCCGCGTGCTGCTGGGCGGCTCGTACCTGGGCACCCCGACCGAGAACCGCTGCGCCGCGCGCCTCGGCGAGTTTCCGACCCTGCGCGACAAGCTGATCGGGTTCCGCGTGGCGGTGGTTCCCGAGTAGATGGCCCGCGCCTTGCTTCGTCGAGAGAGATGGCTCTGCGCGACCCCTCTCCTCCTACCACCGGCTTGCGCAAATGGGGGAGCCTGCTCGTGCTCTCCCTGGCGCTGGCGATCGTCATCATCGACACCACGCTGCTCAACGTCTCGCTCGAAACGCTCATCCGCGAGCTGAACACGACGCTCCAGAGCCTCCAGTGGGTTATCTCGGCCTATTCGCTGACCCTCGCGGCGCTCACGGTAACCGGCGGCCGGTTGGGCGATCTCTTTGGCCGCAAGCGGATGTTCAAGCTCGGCGCGATCCTCTTCGCCGTTGGCTCCTTCATCGCTTCGATCAGTCAGTCGGTGCCGACTCTGATCCTCGGCGAATCGATCATCGAAGGGATCGGCGCCGCCATGATGATGCCGGCGACCGCGTCGCTTCTGATGGCCAAGTACCGCGGCCATGATCGAGCGATCGCGTTTGGCATCTGGGGAGGCGTGGCCGCGGCGGCCTCGGCGATCGGGCCGATCCTCGGCGGGTTTCTTACGACACATTTCAGTTGGCGCTGGGGGTTCCGGATCAACGTCGGCGTGGTCGCGATCCTGCTGCTCGGCTCGGTGGTGATCGGCGACGAGCCGGTGACCGGCCGCAAGACGATCGACTGGCTCGGCGTCCTGCTCTCGGCGGTCGGGCTCCTTTCGATCGTGTTCGGCATCATCGAATCGTCGTCCTATGGATGGATTCATGCGACACGGCCGTTTGTGATTCCACTCGGTGGGCTTTCGTTCGTGCCGTTCGCGATCCTGTTCGGAATCCTGATCCTTGCGGTTTTCGCCTGGTGGGAGGTGCGAGTCGAGCGCCGCGGCGGCACGCCGATCGTGTCGATGAAAATCTTTCGCAACCGGACCTTCGTGGCGGGCGCCTCGGTCACGGGGACCATGATGCTGGCGCAGAATGGCATCATCTTTTCGCTGCCCGTGTTCCTGCAATCGGTCCGGAACCTCGACGCCTTCCACACCGGGCTGACGCTTCTGCCCATGCCGGCCCTGCTCTTCGTGGTCTCGCCGAGCGCGGCGGTGCTGTCGAAGAAGATCCCTGCCAAGCGGCTGGTCCAGGCGGGGTTGATCGTGAACGTCGTCGCCCTGCTCGCCCTGTACGGGGCGCTCGGCGTGAATACGCCTCTGGTCTACCTGATCCCGGGGCTGGCGCTCTACGGCATCGGCCTGGGACTGGTGCTGTCGCAGATCAACAACCTGACGCTCTCCTCGGTAGCGGTGGAGGAAGCGGGCGAGGCCTCGGGCGTCACGAACACCTTCCGGCAGATCGGCTCCGCGCTCGGAGCGGCCATCCTGGGCGCCGTGCTCCTGACGTCGATCATGGGGAGCCTCGAGGAGGCGGTCGCTTCGAGCCCGCGGATTCCAGGCCCGGACAAGCCGCGGATCGAGACCACTCTCCGCCGGCAGGCCTCCAACCTCGCCTTCGGAGGCGAGGCACTGTTCGACCAACTGCCCCCCGGAACGCGCGGGGAGATGTCCGAAGCCCGCCGCGCCGCCACGGTCGAGGGCAACCGGAAGGCGCTGCTCTACGGCGCCGGGTTCGTCCTTCTCGGCCTGCTCGTCTCGACCCGGCTCCCCCTGCGGGCGGCGGATGTGAAACGATAGTTTCCGCCAACGTCCGACCCGTGTCTAACGGATATGAGCCGAGCCATGCGCCAAGCCCGAACTGTGTTCGCCGCCCTCGTCCTGCTGCTCTTCGCGATACCATCGATGGGAAAGGAGCCTCCGCGGGTGACCGACCAGGCGGCTTGGAAGGAGATCGACCGGCTCATTTCGGAGCTCAAGCTCCAGGAGGCCTCGGCCCGTCTCGACGAGCTTCTGCCGGTACTCCGCGAGGCCGGCGACGACTCGTGGATGCGCGGGCTGGTCCGCGGCGCCCAGCTCCGGGTCAACATCGCCGAGCCCGAGGAGGCGGTCCGGTTCCTCAAGTCCCAGCCGTGGCCCAAGGGGCGGCGTGAGCGGGCCGTCCTCTCGCTGTTCTATGCCCAGGCGCTGAAGACCTATTACGACAACTACCGCTGGGAGATCTGGGACCGCGAGGCGATCCAGTCCAAGGACCCGGCGGATCTGAGCAAATGGACCGGCAGCCAGGTGTTCGAGGCCGCCTCCCAGGCCTACCTCGACGTCTGGAAGGACCGTGAGGCTCTCGGCAGCGTGCCGGTCGCCGGGCTCTCCGACTTCCTGGAGCCGAACAACTATCCCAAGGACGTCCGCGGCACCCTCCGCGACACGCTGTCCTATCTCTGGGTGGACCTCCTCGCCGATACCAGCTACTGGTCGCCCCGGCAGGAGAACGCCACGGGCCATTTCGACCTGGCGGCGGTCTTCCGCGGCGAGAACGATCCGGCTCCCGACCAGCTCGCGAATCCCGAGGTCCATCCTCTCCTCCGGGCCATGGCGGTCCTTGCCGACCTGGAGCGCTGGCACCGGTCCGAGGGGACCCTCGGCGGCGCCCTGGAGGCCCGGCTGGAGCGGATGCGCCGGCTGCGGCAGCACGCCGGAGGGACGGACTGGGAGGCGCTGGAGAAGGAGCTGGCCGCCGTGCTCCCGGAGTACCGGAAGGTCTCCTGGTGGTCCATGGGCATGGCCGAGCTCGCCGGGCTTCACGAGAGTGAGGGAGAGCGGGTCGAAGCCCATGAGCTGGCCAGCGAAGGTGCCGCGGCCTATCCCGGGAGCCCCGGCGCCAGGGCGTGCGAGGCCATCCTCGGCGCGATCGAGACCCCCGAGTACCGGGTGACCGTCACGGCCACGGACGGGCTGGCCCGGCGCTCGATCGACGTCTCTCACAGGAACATCCCGGCCCTCTGGTTCCGCGCCTATGCGCTCGACATGGAGAAGCGCCTGGGCGGGATCGGACCGATGCTCCCCAACCGCGGCGACGTCTTCATCAAGAACAACAAGCCCGCCTTCACCTGGAAGGCCGAGCTGCCGGCCACGCCCGACTACCAGGTCCACGACACCTATCTCACGCCGCCGATCGACCGCCCCGGCGCCTACCTCCTGATGGCTTCGGCCCGGGAGGACTTCGACGAGAAGGAAAACGTGATCGTCAGCGCGCCGCTCGTCCTGGGCGGCCTGGTGGTCCTCGCGCGCAACCCGCGCGACGGCAAGGGCCTGGAAGTGATCGCTCTCGACGGCGAGCGCGGCGAGCCGGTCGCGGGCGCGAGCGTGAGCCTGTACAGCGTCGAAGGCTGGGAGAGCCGCGGGAAGAAGAAGACCGGCACCACCGACGGACAGGGGAGGGTCCGCTTCAATCCGGACAAGTCTCGAGGGTATGCCCTGCTCGCGCGCCAGGGCGATCGGATCGGCTTCCTCCAGAGCTATCTCCAGGAAGAGCCCGCGGCGGAGGGGGACGTGCGCTCCATCGTCTTCACCGACCGGAGCATCTACCGGCCGAACCAGAAGGTGCTCTGGAAGATCCTCGCCTATCGCAACCAGGGGCAGGAGCCGCGGCAGGCCACGGACATTTCGCTCACCGTTTCGCTCATCGATCCCAACAACCAGGCCGTGGATTCGCTCACGGTCCGCACGAACGACTTCGGCACGGCCTCCGGCGAATTCGTGGTCCCTCCGGGCCGTCCGCTGGGAGGGTGGCGGGTGGAGACCTCGCGCCGGGGTGCGGCCCCGATCCAGGTGGAGGAGTACAAGAGGCCGACGTTCGAGGTCACTCTCCAGGACCCCGCGGAGCCGCTGCGACTCGGCCGCCCGGCCACGTTCACGGGCGAGGGCCGGTACTACTTCGGTCTGCCCGTCACCCACGGCGAGGTCACCTGGCGGGTCGTCCGGCAGTCGTTCTCCTGGTGGAGCTTCTACGGCAGCCCGTCCAGCGAGGAGACGGTCGCCACCGGCACCGCCATGCCGGATGCCGACGGCCGCTTCACGATGACGTTCACGCCCGATCCCGGCGATCCAAAGGGCCAGGACGTCCGGCAACTGACCTACCGCTACCGGGTCACCGCCGACCTGACCGACGAAGGCGGCGAGACGCGCACGGCGGAGCGCTCTTTCCGGCTCGGCTGGGTTTCGATCGAAGCCGAGATCCGTCCGAAGAGCCCGCTCCTGGTCGCCGGGGAGCCCGGTGCCGTCACGATCCAGCGCCGGGACCTGGACGGGATCGGCCGCGCCGGAGAGGGCACCTGGACCCTGGTCTCCCTGAAGCAGCCGGCCGAGACGCTCGCGCCCGCCGACCTGCCCGTGCCCATCCGGGAAGAGGGCGTCGTGACCGAGGGAGACCGCCTCCGGTCCCGGGCGCAGCCGGGGTACGACCCCAAGGCCGAGATGGCGCGCTGGGAGGACGGACCGGAGATCGCCTCCGGTACCCTGCACCACCGCAAGGACGGCGAAGCCGAGCTGACCCTGCCCGCTCTGAAGCCCGGCGCTTACCGGCTGCGCTACGAAACGGCCGACGAGTCCGGCGAGACCTTCTGGACCACGCTGGAGCTGGTCGTCGGCGGATCGGAGACGGACCTCGCCCTGCCGGCGCTCCTCCTGGTGGACTCTTCCGAGGCCCATCCCGGCGGCCGAGTCCGCGTGCTGGCCCACTCCGGTTTTTCGGACCAGATCGTCCGGCTGGAGACCTGGCGCGGCGGACGTCTGGTGAAAGAGACCCCGCTGCGGATGGGCCGCGATTCCAACCTGATCGAAATCCCGATCGGACGGGAGGACCGCGGCGGATTCAGCCTGAAGCTGAGCACCGTCCGCGATTTCCAACTGGTCGAGCAGACGGCCGACGTCTGGATCCCGTGGGACGACCGTCGCCTGGAGATCGAGACCGCGACCTTCCGCGACCGCATTCGGCCCGGCGGGCGCGAGACCTGGACCGTGAAGATCCGTCCCGCCGAGGGGAAGACCACCGAAGCCGCCATGGCCGAGGCAGCCGAGCTGCTCGCCTCCATGTACGACCGCAGCCTCGATGTCTTCGCGCCGCACGTGCCGCCGGACCCTCTCAGTCTCTATCCGAACCTCGTCGGGGCGCCCGCGGCCATGTCGAACCTGGGCCAGAACTTCGCCGGCTGGGTCGGCGGGACCGGGCTGCAGCGCCGCTTTCCGGGATCCGGTCTGAAGCAGGACGAGTTGCGGTACGTGGGGGCGTACAGGCGTTATCCCGAGGTGCCCATGCTTGCCACGGCGGCGCCCATGGAAGCCCAGGGTGGCGTCGAAGGAGGTGTGGTCGGAGGGGCTCCAGCGCCGCCACCGCCACCGCCCCCCACGGCGAGAGATCCCTGGACGGTCCTCAAGGCGACGCCAGGGGTTCTCATGGACCGGATCAACGTCGGAGGAAACGAATCCGGTCAGGCCAGCCAGTCTGTCGAGCTGCGGAGCCAGTTCGCCGAAACCGCCTTCTGGGAGCCGCACCTCCTCACGGACAAGGATGGGACCGCAGCGATCGAGTTCACCGTCCCGGACTCCGTGACCTCCTGGAGCTTCTGGGTCCAGGCCGTCACGAAGGATCTCCGCGCCGGCTCGCTCAAGAAGGAGGTGCGGACCGTCAAGGACCTCATGGTCAGGCCCTACCTGCCGCGCTTCCTGCGTGAAGGCGATCGCGCCGAGCTGCAGGTGGTGGTCAACAACGCCTCCGAGGAGACCTTGAGCGGGGAGGTCGTGATCGACATCCTGGAGCCCGGCACGGACAAGAGCCGCCTCGCCGACTTCGGAGTCGGAGCGCCGCGGGCCCGGTTCACCGCCGAGGCCGGCAGCGGCGCCACCGTGCGCTTCCCTCTGACCACGCCGCCCGGAGTCGGCTCCGTGGCCTTCAAGATCACGGCCGTGGCCGGCAAGACGAGCGATGGCGAGCTGCGGGAGCTGCCCGTGCTGCCGGCCCGCATGCACCTGGCCCAGTCGCGCTTCGTCTCGCTCAAGGGTGGAAAGACCCGGGAGATGCGCTTCGACGACATGACGAAGCCGGATGCGACCCGGATTGATGAGCAACTCGTCGTCACCCTCGACGCGCAGCTCTTCCAGGGCGTGCTCGCGGCGCTGCCCTATCTCGTCAATTATCCTTACGAATGCACGGAGCAGACGCTCAACCGGTTCCTCTCGACCGGCATCGTCACGCGGCTGTTCGATCAATACCCCGCCGTGGCCGCCATGGCCAAGGATTTCTCGAAGCGCGAGACCGAGTTCGAAACCTGGGATGCGGTGGACCCGAACCGCAAGATGGCCCTGGAAGAGACTCCCTGGCTGGAGACGGCGCAGGGCGGGAAGACGAAAGATCCATTGATCAACGTTCTCGACGAGCGCGTGGCCCGCGCCCAGCGCGACGAGGCCTTGATGAAGCTCCAGCAGGCCCAGCTCTCCGACGGCGGTTTCCCCTGGTGGCCTGGCAGCCCGCCATCGCCCTACATGACCCTTTATCTTCTCTACGGCTTCGCCAAGGCCACGGAGTCCGGCATCGACGTGCCGCGGGAGATGATCGAAAACGGCTGGAGCTACATCTCCGGGTATTACCGAAAGGAAATGAAGCCCAGGGACGAAAATCGGGAGCTGCTGGTCTTCCTCAACTACGTGGCCTCGGCCTATCCTGACCCGTCCTGGATGGGCGCGGACGGCCTCACTCCCAAGGAGCGCAAGGAGATCCTCGACGACAGTTTCGCCCATTGGCGCGAGCTGTCCGGCTATCTCAAGGTCCTCCTGGCTCTGACCCTGAAGCGGATGGATCGGCCCGCGGACGCCCGGCTGGTCTTCGGCGCCGTCATGGACCTTGCGAAGACCACCGAGGACGAAGGCACCTTCTGGGCGCCCGAGTCGCACGCGTGGCTCTGGTACAACGACACCATCGAGACCCACGCCTTTGCGCTTCTGGCCCTGATGGAGATCTCGCCCAAGGACCCGCGGCGCCACGGCCTCGTGCAGTGGCTGTTCCTCAACAAGCAACTCAACCACTGGAAATCCACCCGCGCCACGGCCGAGGTGCTCTACGCCCTCGTCCACTACCTCGAATCGGAAGGCACGCTCGCCGTCCGCGAAGAGGCCGCGGTCCAGGTCGGAGGCCAGACCACGGCCTTCGTGTTCGAGCCCGATCGCTACACGGGCAAGCACAATCAGGTCGTGCTGCCCGGGGAGAAGATCGACCCGGAGACCTCCTCGCGGATCGTGGTCGAGAACCGCGGTCCCAACCTGATGTTCGCCTCCGCCACCTGGCACTTCTCGACCGAGGAGCTGCCCAAGGAAGCCCGCGGCGACCTCTTCGGCGTGACCCGCCGTTACTTCCTGCGCGCCGGGACGGGCGAAAGCTTCGTCCTCAAGCCGCTGGAGGAGGGAGCCGTGCTCAAGCCCGGCGACGAGGTGGAGGTCCAGCTCACGATCACCAGCCGCTCTTCCGCGGAGTACGTCCACCTGCGCGACCCCCGGCCCGCGGGTCTGGAGCCGGGCATCGTGACGTCGGGCTACAAGTGGGAGATCCTCGGTCATTATGAGGAGGTCCGGGACAGCGGGACCAACTTCTTCTTCGACTGGCTGCCCACGGGCGAGTACACCCTGAAATACCGGCTGAGGGCCAACATGGCCGGCGTCTTCCGGACCGGACCGGCGACGCTCCAGTCCATGTACGCCCCGGAGTTCACGGCCTACTCGGCGGGAGACGTGCTGACGGTGGCGCCGAGCACTCCGTAGCGATAGGCTTCTCCCTCGAACTGGAGGGAGACCGATCATGAAGAGCTTCCGATCCGGCGTAGCAGCCTTGCTCTGCGCCGTCCTGACCACCCCGGCTGTCCCGGCGACGGCGCAGACGCCGGCCGAAACCAAGGAGACCTTCTTCGCCCGCGGACGCGCGGACGTGGAGGCCAACGCCCGCCTCAAGCCGAACAAGCGCAAGGCCAAGAACGTCATCCTGTTCATCGGCGACGGCATGGGCGTGACCACGATCACCGCCGCCCGCATCTACGACGGCCAGATGCGCGGCATGAAGGGCGAGGAGAACAAGCTCAGCTTCGAGAGGTTCCCCTACCTGGCCCATTCGAAGACCTATCAGGCCAACCAGCAGACGTCCGACTCGGCGCCGACCATGACCTCGATCGTCACCGGCAGCAAGGCGAACGACGGCACCCTGTCGATCGCGCCGAACGTGCTCGGTCCCGATCCGGTCGGCGCGGCGAAGCCCGAGAACCGTTTGAAAACCATTCTCGAGCAGGCCGAGGAGAACGGCCTGTGGACCGGCGTGGTCTCGACCGCCCGCATCACCCATGCCACGCCCGGCGCCTGCTATGCCCATACCCCCTACCGGGACTGGGAGGCCGACGCCGACCTCAGTCCGCAGGCCGCGGCCGTGGACTACCCGGACATCGCGCGCCAGCTCCTGGACTTCCACCTCCGGGACACGAAGATGAACGGCAAGGCGAGCCGGGGCCTGGAGGTCGCCATGGGCGGCGGACGCTCCAAGTTCCTCACCACGGCCGACGCCGACCCCGAGGACGCGGGCAAGACCGGCGAACGCAAGAGCCGCAACCTCGTGAACGAATGGACCGGCCGCGGCGGCGCCTTCGTCTACGATCAGAAAGGTTTCGATGCGATCGATCCCGCCACCACCGGCCCGGTGCTCGGCCTGTTCGAGCGCTCGCACATGGAGTACGAGCTCGACCGCGCCAAGGACACCGCGGGCGAGCCCTCGCTCACCCAGATGACCGAGAAGGCCATCCGCATCCTGAAGCGCAGCCCGAAAGGTTTCTTTCTCATGGTCGAGGCCGGCCGGATCGATCACGGCCATCACGCGGGCAACGCGAAACGGGCGCTGACCGATGCCGTCGAGCTTTCCCGGGCGGTGCAGCGCGCCACCGAGCTGGTTGGGGATGACACCCTGATCATCGTCACCGCCGACCACAGCCACACCTTTACCATGGTCGGCTACCCGACCCGGGGCAATCCGATCCTGGGCCTCGTGGTGACCAACGACGACGCCACCGGCCTGCCGGCTTCCGGTCCGGCCAAGGGCAAGGACGGCAAGCCGTACACGACTCTGGGCTACATCAACGGCCCCGGGGCTGTGTCCGGAGAGCGCCCCGACCTGACCGGGGTCGACACCACGGCGGACGACTTCAAGCAGCAGTCGCTGGTGCCGTTCGATTCCGAGACCCACGGAGGAGAGGACGTCGCCATCTTCGCCCGCGGGCCGCAGGCCTATCTTTTCCAGGGCACGATGGAGGAGAACGCCACCTACTTCGTGATGGCGCGCGCCCTGGGGTTCCCCGCGCCGGGAGGAAAGAAATGATCGTAACGACCGATCATGGTCCGGTCCGCGAGCTGCGCCTGGACCGGCCGCCGGCCAACGCGCTCACTCCCGAGCTGATCATCGAGCTGCGCGAGGCGCTGACCCGCGCTCCGGGAGAAGGCGTGAAGGCAATGGTCCTCTCCGGCCGTCCGGGCCGGTTTTCGGGCGGACTCGACGTGCCCTACCTCCTGCCGCTGGACCGAGCGGGCATGGAGATCCTCTGGCGCGAGCTTTACCGCATGCTGCACGCGCTCGCGGCTTCGCCGATTCCGATCGCCGCCGCTGTCACCGGCCACAGTCCGGCCGGTGGCGCGGTCATGGCCCTGTTCTGCGACTACCGGATCATGGCCGAGGGCGAATTCCTGATCGGTCTCAACGAGGTTCTGGTGGGCATCCCCATGCCTCTCGCGATCCATCAGGCCCTGTCGCGCCTGGTGGGGCCCGGCAAGGCCGAACGGCTCTGCGTGGAAGGCCGCCTTCTCCCCTCCGCCGAGGCCCTGCGCGCCGGCTTCGTGGACGAGTTGGCCCCGCCGGACCGGGTGATCGAGCGGGCTGTCGAATGGGCCTCGGGCCTCCTCAGGCTGCCGCCGATCGCCCTGGCCCGAACCCGGAAGGCCGCCCGGGCCGACCTCGTCCGCATCATGGAAGAAGGGCTGTCCACGGAGATCGATCTCCTGGTGGACAACTGGTTCACCGAAGAGGCCCAGGCGCACCTCCACGCCCTGGTCGAACGGCTGGCGAAGAAGAAGTAAGGAGAAACATGTCCCAACAGGTCGTCACGCTCCGGAGACCCCTACCTTCAGACCCCCGGAAGCCCGCATTCCTGAGCGCCCAGATCCTGCCGGATCGGGGCATGATGACCCTCCAGGTCACGGCCCATCTGCCGAAGCAAGGTGAATTCGACCTTCTCACGTCGCCGCCCCTGGAGGAAGCCCGCAGAATCCTCGAAGACGATTCGAGCGGCTTCATCGGCAACGGGTCCTATCTGATCGGAGGGGCCATTCTGGTGCCATTTGCGAACCGCATCCGTGGCGAGATGGCTCCCGATCGCAGGACCATTCGCGCCGACGTCGGAGGACGGTCCGTGCGCTTGCCGGCCAACGCCGGTGGACGGAGGCCGGGGGCTGAACAGTACGCGATGCACGGCCTGATCCTGGCTTCGCGGATGGACGAGGTGAGCCGCGAAATCACGGAGGAAAGGGACGTCCTGCGCGGCTCGCTTCAGGCCGCCGATTTCGGAGGTTCCTGGGTGTCGGATGCCGCGCTGGAATTTGAAAACGTTCTCACCGGCGATTCGTTCACCCTGACAGTGACGGCGAGGAACACGGGCGAAGAGCCCTTGCCCATGGGCATCGGCTGGCACCCGTACTTCAATCTCCCCAGCGGCCGGCGCGAGCAGGCGCGTCTGCACCTGCCGGCCCGCGGTCGTGCCCTGGTGAACAATTACGACGAGGTGCTGCCCACCGGCGAGGTGGAGCCGGTCGCGGGCACGCCCTATGATTTCACAATGCCGGGAGGAAGACCGCTCAGCGACCTGTACCTGGACGACTGCTTCGTGGATCTCGATCGATCGAACGGCGAGCTCGTCGCGGAGATCGTCGATCCGGCTGGCTCGTTTGGCTTGCGCGTGACCGCCGCCTCGCCTCCGGTCGCTGCGGTCCAGGTCTACGCTCCGCCGGAGAAAGGCTTCGTGGTGCTGGAGCCGCAGCTCAATCGAGCCGATCCCTTCGGCCCGCAATGGGGAGGTGTGGACACCGGCATGATGGTCCTGAAGCCGGGCGGGTCCGTCGTCTACTCCGCAAGACTGGAGTTGTTCATGCCCTAGAGCCGTCTCGCCAACTTGTCGGAGGAGGTTCTCATGAATCCACGCCAGGACGATCCGCAGCAGATCCCGGACGAGTCCCAACTGATCAACCAGTTCGCGCGAGGAAACGGGAGCATCTTCGTGGGGGCGGGGCTCTCGATCGGCGCCGGCCTGCCGAGTTGGGAGGAACTGGTCGAGCCGCTGGCTCGGCAGGTCAACTGTCCGCCATCCACTTCCTTCCTTGACATCGCGCAGTACTATGTCAACGTCAACGACCAGATCACGCTCGCCGATCATGTCCGCCAGGCGCTCAAGAAGCCGGGCGTCGGACCGACCGAGGTGCACCGGGAGCTTATCAAGCTTCCGGTCCCCCGGATCTTCACCACGAACCTGGACAATCTACTGGAAGACGCCTTCCGCGAGCGGGACCTGAAATTCGACACCATCGTGACCGATCAGGACGTGGCGTTGATGGACAGCGGCAAGAAATCGATCGTGAAGCTGCACGGCGATCTTGCCCAGCCGGCCTCGTGGGTTCTCACCAGCGAACATTATGAGAACTACTTCAGCCAACATCCGGGGATCGCGAACCTGTTAGGCATGGACCTGCACTCCAGGACCGTGCTCTTCCTCGGCTACAGCTTCAACGACATCGATATGAGGATGATCCTATCCCGGGTGAAGCGGGTGGCCTCGGAGTTCCGAAGGAATCTTTTCGCGGTGCAGCTCAATCCGACGACCCTGGAAGTCGAAGAGCTCAAGCGGCGCAAGATCAAGGTCATCGGCCTCCATGCAGAACCCGGAGGCTACAATCAGGCCCTCCGGCAGTGGCTCGAACGCTTTGTTCGCCGCGTGCGGGAGAGTCCGGTGCTGCACTCTGTCGCGCGCCAGTTCTTCGTCCTTGACTTCATCAACGGCAATCTGCCCTCACGGTCGCCGGACCTGTTGGACCGCGCGGCGGATCGGGAGCGCGTGATGGACGGCCTGCGCTCGAGATATCCCCTGGTCTCGATCAAAGGCTTCGCCGGCGTCGGCAAGACGAGCCTTGCGAAGGAGGTCGGGTTCAACTGCTCCCAGAGACGCAGGGCGCCGGACGCCGACGAAGTGGTCTTCGAATATGTCGTCTGGATCTCCGCCAAGGACAAGCCCGACCAGAGGCGGTGGCTGGACGACGTTCTCAATGAGATCGCCAAGACCACGAACAACATCTACATCACCCAGCGCCAGTCGAGGACGGAGAAGGAGAGCGAGATCGGGCAGATCCTTGGGTGTTACAAGATCCTGGTCATCATCGACAACTTTGAAACGATCGAAGATCCGGATCTGATCGACTGGCTGGAGCGGCTTCCATACCCGAGCAAGGCCCTCATCACCAGCCGGTCCAGGCCGGAGCGGATCGCGGCCTGGACCGTGAACCTCAAGGGGCTGGAAACCAAGGACGCGGCGAAGCTCCTGCGGCAGCACGAGACGCTTGTCGAAGGCGAAGAGGATCGGACTCTGAATGAGCTGGTCCGGGTCACGAGCGGGAATCCGCAGGCGATGAAGCTCGCTCTGGGGTTGATGCGGGGAGGGATCGTAGACCTGAAGCAGATCGTCCGCGAGTTGGACGGCCCGGGCTGGAATCCGGATAAGATTTTCCGGGCGCTGTTTTCATTCGCCTGGGAGGGGATCTCCGAGCCGTCGCGCGAGATCCTGCGGGTCACACCGCTCTTCGTCGGCGTGAGCTCGATCCGCAAGGATGCGCTCAAGGCCGCTGCGGGGTTGTCGCTCGATGACTTCAGGCAAGGTTTGTTTCAATGTCTCGAGGTTTCCCTGCTGGAGGAGGCTCACGAGCTTGAGCGCTATGTCATCCATTCCAAGACGCGGGACTACGCGCGCGAGCAGTTGGAAGAACCATGGGAGCATGAGGCGAGGCGCCGCTGCACGGAGTATTTCCGCGCCTTTGTGAGGCGGTGC
>DATANP010000691.1:0-7034 GCA_036266195.1 Thermoanaerobaculia bacterium
GAAGGGCCGGCTCCTGAGCGAGAAGATGTCGCTCCAGGAGAAGGTCCTCTCGTTGCGGGAGGAGCTGGACCGCATCTACCACGAGCAGACCGACCTCCGCCGCCAGCTCGCCGACGTCGAGGCGGCCAACTACAAGTACTCGAACCAGTACATCGAGGTCGAGAGCCAGAACAACAACCTGGCAAACCTCTACGTGGCGAGCTACCAGCTCCACAGCACCCTGGACCGCGCCGAGGTCGTCTCGGCCATCAAGGAGATCGTCATCAACCTCATCGGCTCCGAGGAGCTGGCGATCTACGAGATGAGCACGGACGGCGCCGCCCTGCGCCTGGTCGGCCACTTCGGCATCGACCCGGTCACCTACGCCACCGTGCCGGTGGGCTCGGGCATCATCGGCCGCACCGCGGTGACCGGCGAGATCTGGCTCCCCGGCAAGGGCATGGACATGCAGCCCACACCAAGGGAGTCGAACCTGACGGTCTGCATCCCCCTCCGCCTGGAGGAGAAGGTCGTGGGAGCGCTCGCGGTCTTCCGCCTCCTGCCGCAGAAGACCGGCTTCGAGCCGGTGGACTTCGAGATGTTCAACCTCCTCGCCACCCATGCGGCGACCGCGATGTACCTGACGAAGCTGCACGCCGAGAGCGTGGCGGGGCTGAAGACGCCCTAAGAAGTCTCCGTGTGGCAGGAAGTTCGGAGGACAGCCGGGTCCAGCTTATCGGAGGCAGTGTCGACTTGTCCGAGGGCCGGTAAGATTACCGGGGACGCGACAACCTTGTCTGGCGCCGTACAAGTCTGGCGGGCGACAGGACAGACTTGCCTGCCGTAAACAAGGTTGACGGGAGAGAGGCTCGACTTATCCACGGCGTGACAAGCTTATCCACCGCCCGCTAACGTTATCGGGAGCCCGACAAGCTTATCTGCGGCAAAACAACCTTGTCAGCCTCCAGAACAAGGTCGTCGGCGGCAAGATAACGTTAGCGGGAGCCAGCACAACGTTATCCACGGCAAGTCAAGGTTGTGGACCGGTAAACAAGGTTGTTTCGCCGCAGATAAGCTTGTCAGCCTTCCCACGAGCCTGCGCCGTGTCACAAGATCAAGGAGTTCCTATGGACAAGGTCGTCTCACCACTGGATATCGCCAGCCGGCTCCCCGAGCTATGGTCTCCCCGGGTCGTCGCCGAGGTGGACGATTCGTTCGTCAAGGTGGCGAAGGTGCACGGCTCGCTGACCTGGCACAGCCATGACGACGAAGACGAGCTCTTCTATATCCTGAAGGGCGTGCTTCGCATCGAGATGGAAGACCGGACGGTCGAGCTGAAGGCCGGCGAGGCGTTCGTGGTCCCGAAGGGGGTGCGCCACAACCCGATCGCCGAGGAGGAGTGCCTGGTCATGCTCTTCGAGCGGAAGAGCACTCTTCACACGGGCTCTGAAGTGACGGAGAAGACGCGCAGCGTGGAAGAGCAGCTCCGCCCCGTCTGAGCCTCAACGGCAGTACCGGGCCAGATCCTTGCGGCTCAGCACACGGATCCGGTGGTCCGGCTGGACCGCGATGGTGCCGCGCTGTTTCAACTCGACGATGACCTGGTTCACCCGCTCGCGAGAGGCTCCAACGATCTCGCCGAGGTCGCTCTGGGTGAGGCGGAGGGGGATCGTCACCTGGCCGCCGGCTTCGCGGCTTCCGTAGCGCTCGGCCAGGGCGAGGATCTGCCGGGCCACCCGGCCGGCGACGTCCAGGGTGCAGAGGGCCTGGATCTGCTCGTTCGCGAAGCGCAGGCGGTTCGAGAGGAGACGGACCAGGTTGTTCGCGAGTGGGGTCAGGGTCTTGAGGCAGGTCTGGAACGTGGTCCGGTCCATCCAGAGGAGGCGCGATCTCTCCGTGGTCACCACGTTGGCGGAGCGGCCCGAGCTGTCGATCAGGCTCATCTCGCCCACCGTGTCTCCCCGGCCCAGGAAGGCCAGGATGACCTCGCGGCCGTCCTCGTGGGAGACGTAGATCTTCACCGTCCCCTCCAGGATGACGTAGACCACCTCGCCCGGCTGCTCCACGGTGATGAAGTTCGTGCCCGGCGGCACGATCGAGGAGCGCAGGTGGCTGTTGAGGAAGGTCAGGTCCTCGGCCGACAGCCCCTGGAAGAGCTCCAGCTCTCCCAGGGTGCGGGGATCTTCGACGGCGGGCATTGGGGAGATTCTAGCGCCCCAGCAGGGAAGCCAGAACCTCGACGCCGCGATCGACCACATCCGGAGGCGCGGCGGTGAAGCAGATGCGGATGTGCGTGGGATAGGGTCCGAAGCTCGGGCCCGGCGCCGCGAACAGGCCGCGATCCACGCAGTCCTCCAGGAATCCGTTCAGACCGCGCTCGTCCAGCCGGTCCGCGACGTTCAGGAAGAGGAAGGTGCTCCCCTGCGGCGGAGCGATGCCGAGGCGGGCCGCCGCGCGGTCGCCGGCTTCCTTGTAGAGCTTGCGCGCGTTCGCGATCCATTCCGCGCCCGGCCCCTGCAGCACCCGCAGGGCCGCGATCTGGGCCGCGGTCGGCGTGCTGTAGAAGCTGTGCATTCCGATCTTCCGCAGCTCGTCCACGGCCCGGGCCGGTCCGAGGACATGGCCGCAGCGGTTGCCGGCCATGCCGTAGGCCTTGGAGAAGGAGTGCGAGGCGAAGGTGCGCTCCGGCGCCAGGGGGCGGATCCAGGTGTGCTCGCCGTCGTAGACGTAGTCCTCGTAGACCTCGTCCGCGATGATCCAGAGGTCCTCGCTCTCGGCCCAGGCGACGAGCGCCTCGATCCAGGAGCGCGGGATGGTCTGGCCGGTCGGGTTGCTCGGCGTGTTGATGTAGAGGGCGACCGTGCGGTCGGTCTTCTTCGCGCGGACGGCTTCGACCGCGGTCTCCGGCGAGTCGGCCGATCCGAAGAAGGGCACGTCCACCGGAATGCCGTGGAACGAGCGGATGATGCCGGTGATGAGCGGCCAGTGGGGCGCGAGCTGGAGCACCTCGTCGCCGGGCGAGAGGATGGCCCCGGCCACCGCCCCGAGGCCGCCGGTAGCGCCGGTCGTGACGAGCACGTTCTCCCGCTCGGTGGGGACCCCGGTGCGCTGCCGGGCCTGCTCGACGATGGCGTCGATCAGCGCCGGCATGCCCTGGGGCGCGGCGTACCGGTGCATGCCCGGGTACTCCGAGACGTGGATGTCTTCCATGCGGGCGCCTTCCGCCGGCTCCATCCAGGTGTCCCCGACGTGCAGCGGATAGACCTCGCCCTTGTAGCTGGCGAGCTTGTGGGCCAGGGCCGAGTAGATGTTCCCGGCGATGTCCTGGACCGTCGGGGAGAAGCGTGGATATCGGGGCATGGTCGTCTCTTCCTCGTCAATCTTCCTGGTCAAAAGGCGATGATGAGGCCCGCCGAGGCCTCGCCCTGGTACAGCCCCTCGTCGGAGTCGAAGCGGTCGTACCGGCCACGGAAGCCGGTGTCGAGATCGACCCAGTAGCCGCGGCCCTCCAGGCGCAGGCCGATGTTGGGCGCGAACAGGACCTTCACGCCGCCGCCGAGGTTGCCGGAGAAGCGGTTTTCCGCCGAGACCTCGGGGAAGTCCGGATCGACCCGCGCGAGGCCGATGCCGCCGGACACGAAGCCGTTCACCTGGCCCGGGCCCCACTGGAAGAGGAAGCCGGCGTTGACGTAGTCGATGGTCACGTCGCCCAGGTTGGTCTCCGGGGTGAACAGGCCCTCGTCCACGATGAACGAGCTGTTCTGGCGGTTGGCCAGGATCTCGAGCTGCCAGTTCTCGGTGAGCGGGATGTCGAAGAAGGCTCCGAACGTCGGGCCGTCGTCCACGCTGACGTCGAGGTTGCGGTTGAACAGCTCGCTGTCGGCCGTGAACTCGCCCTTGAAGCGGTAGCCGACCATCGGAGTCAGCTCGAAGCGGCGTGTCTGAGCTTCGGCCACGACGGGCAGAAGCAGAAGGGACAGGAGGAAGATCGCTTTACGCATGGTGTGGCTCTCCTTGAATGCGGGGCAGGGCCCCCGACCGCGGTTGTATCATGGACCGGATGAGCGCCCAAGAGATGTCCACCGTCCTCACCGAGGTGCGCCGGCTGCCGGAGGAGCGCAGCCTGCGCCTGACCTGGAGCGACGGCCATTCCGCCGACTACGGGTATGACTACCTGCGCGGCTGGTGCCCCTGCGCCGGCTGCCAGGGTCACACCTTCCTGAAGATCCGCTATCAGCCGCCGGCCTCGCCGGTGACGGTCGAGTCCATCAAGCCGGTGGGCAACTACGCGATCTCCCTGGCCTTCTCGGACGGCCACGGCACCGGGATCTACCGGTTCGATTTCCTGCGGGAGCTTTGCCCCTGCGGGAGCTGCGGGCCTACGGCAGGTCTTCGGGCCGATTCAGATTGAGGAACATCCGCGCCGGGTCGCCGAACCGCCGCAGCTCTTCCTCGCCGAGCCGGCGCACCGCGAGCCCCGGGGTGTCCGGCAGGCTCCACAGACTCAGCTCGCCCTGGCCGACCCTTTCCTCCAGGATGGCCAGCGCCGCCGGTCCGTAGAAGGCGCAGAGCGGTTCCACTCCCCCGGACCAGCTCGGGACCGCCAAGTCGGCCTGGGAGCGGGCCAGTTCCTCCAGGAGCGGGACCGGCACGAAAGGCAGGTCCACGGCCAGCACCAGGAGAGCCCGGCCGGATCTCGCCCGGGCCGCTCCGAGGAGCCCGGCCACCGGGCCGCGGCCGGGGCCGTCCGGGATTCCTCCGAGCCGGCCGGCATCCGCGACCAGCACCTCTTCGCAGACCTCCCCCAGGCGCCGGGCAGCCCGGGCGAGGAGGGTCTCGCCTTCGATCTCCAGGAGCGCCTTGTCCCGGCCCATGCGGCTGGAGGCTCCCCCGGCGAGGACGGCTCCCACCGGCCGTGGTAGCATGCCGGGCGATTTCGAACAAGGAGGAACCGACATCATGAACCTCAGCATAGCCGTAGCCGTCCTCGCCCTGGCCGTTGTCGGCGCAGGATCCGCCAATGCCGCCAACCCCCGGGTGGCCCTGGAGACCACCAAGGGGAAGATCGTCATCGAGCTTTATCCGGACAAGGCCCCGAAGTCGGTCGAGAACTTCCTGCAGTACGTCAACTCGGGCTTCTACAACGGCGTGATCTTCCACCGCGTGATCCCGGGCTTCATGATCCAGGGCGGCGGCTTCACCAAGGACATGACCCAGAAGCCGACCAAGGGTTCGATCCAGAACGAGGCCGACAACGGGCTGCGCAACGAGCGCGGCACGATCGCCATGGCTCGCACCGGCGACCCGCACAGCGCCTCGGCGCAGTGGTTCATCAACGTGGCGGACAACCGCTCGCTCGACCACAAGAGCAAGACCCCGGCGGGCTGGGGCTACGCGGTGTTCGGCAAGGTGGTCGAGGGCATGGACGTGGCCGACGCGATCGTCGGCGTTCGGACCACCACCAAGGGCCCCTACGGCGACGTGCCGGTCGAGCCGATCGTGATCACCAAGGCTTCCGTCGTCCCGCAGTAGCAACTGCGTAGGGGCGCAGCATGGCTGCGCCCCTATTACTTCTTCGTATTCTTCCGGATCAGCACCAGACAGGCCCAGAGGATCTCGAGCTGCTCGCGGCCGAACGGCAGGTCGGAGTCCCGCCAGATGTCGCGCATCGCAGTCAGGAGCTCGGTCCAGTCGACCGGGTGCTTCTTCTCGTAGATCCGCCGCATGGCCGCCAGCAGGTCGGCCACGGTCCAGATGTTCAGCCGGCGCCCCCCCATCTCCATCCAGGCGTAGCGCAGGTGTTGCAGCCGCCGGCGCGACAGCTCCTGGTCCTTGTAGCGCACCCGCAGGCGGCCCACCTCGGGCAGGCGGTTGAACACCAGGTCGTCCGGAGCGGCGTGGCTCGACAGCACCTGCCAGTGCTGCGGCACCAGCTCCTCCTTGCGCACCTGCATGACGAGGGCGTCGAAGCGCTTGACGTCGATCCCCTCGAACACGGCGCCGAGCGTGGGCACGTCGGCGCCGTGGATCCAGGCCGCGATGTCCTCGTCGGACGGCAGGGCCCGCGGCGGCGCGGCGGCTGCGACGGGCTTGGCCGGGGTGGCCGGAGCCTCCGGCTTGAAGGTCACATCGGTCGTTTCACTCATCGTCTCCTCCGACAGGATGGATAGTCTATACGGAGGAGCACCGAAACGGCTCAGGCCCGCAGGACGTTGCGCGCCAGCAGACCCTTGGGACCCTGCACCAGCTCGAAGTTCACCCTCTCGCCCTGGTTCAGGGTGCGGAAGCCTTCCGCGACGATCGCCGTGTGGTGGACGAACACATCCTCGCCACCCTCCTCGGTCTGGATGAAGCCGTATCCCTTCGCGTTATTGAACCATTTGACCGTTCCCTGCTGTGACATGGCCTGCCTCTCCTTTCTGAATCCAGGAGGTACACCAACGCCAAAGCGCCGCCAACTCCCGGGGGACCTCATGCAAGCGGAATTTGGAGCATGGTCGCACCAACGGCTCCGGAAATCAAGGAGTCGCCGGAAGCCTGGAGAGAAAGGAGGAGGATGACCGGTCTGTGCTCAGGAGGGATGGTGCCGAAGACCGGACTCGAACCGGTACGGGTTGCCCCACACGCCCCTCAAACGTGCGCGTCTACCAATTCCGCCACTTCGGCGCGCACAGACCAGGTTGTCAAACAACAAGGATCAGCGCTTCGACTGACCCGGGGTCGGCGTTGCCGGGGCCGCCGGAGCCGGTGTCGGGCTCCCGCTGGTCACCGGAACGTCGCCCATCACCGTGCCGCGGCGAGCCTGAGGGATGCCGATCAGCAGGGTGGTGAGAATGAAGACGACGAACGAAGCCACCGTCAGCTTGTGCAGCAGGGTCGTCGCGCCGCGGGCCCCGAAGGCGGCCTGCGTGCTCCCGCCTCCGAACACCGAAAGGTCGGCGCCCTTGCCCTGCTGGAGCAGGACCACGAGGATCAGGAAGACGCAGACGATGATGTAGATGCTGACCAGGGCGATGAACACGGGGCCTCCACGAAAAGGCGGGGAAGTGTACGCG
>DATANP010000692.1:0-2591 GCA_036266195.1 Thermoanaerobaculia bacterium
CTCGACCGTGTCCTTGGCCACGATGCGGCTCGCGAACACGGGCCGGGTCTGGCCGATGCGGTGGGCGCGGTCGATGGCCTGCGCCTCCACGGCCGGGTTCCACCACGGGTCGAGCAGGTAGACGTAGTCGGCCGCGGTCAGGTTGAGCCCCAGGCCGCCCGCCTTCAGGCTGATCAGGAAGAGCGGGCACTCGGGGTCGTTCTGGAACTTGTCCACCTTCTCCTGGCGGTCGCGGGTGCGGCCGTCGAGATACATGTAAGGCATGCCCTCGGCGTCGAGCTGCTTGCGCAGCAGGGCCAGGAAGCTCGTGAACTGCGAGAAGACGAGCGCCTTGTGGCCCTCGTCCACGATCTCGCGGAGCTGCGGCAGGAGGACGTCGAGCTTGGCGCAGGGCTCGTCGGCGCGCGCGGGGTCGAGCAGGCCCGGGTGGCAGGCGGCCTGGCGCAGCCGGAGCAGGGCTTCAAGGACCAGGATCTTGGTCCGGCCGAGGCCCTGGCTGCCGATCCTGGCGCCGAGGGCGTCGCGGTAGTGCTCGCGCAACTCGTCGTAGAGGCGGCGCTGGTCGGCCGGCAGCTCGCAGATGAGGGTCTGCTCGATTTTGGCCGGCAGCTCGGGCGCCACCTGCTCCTTGGTGCGGCGCAGGAAGAACGGCCGGAGCGCCCGGGCCAGCATCTCGCGCGTGGCGGCGTCGGGCGTCCGCATCTCGGAGGTGCTGGAGAGGAGCGCCGAGGCGCCGAGCAGGCCGGGGTTCAGGAACTCGACCAGGCTCCACAGCTCGCCGAGGTGGTTTTCGATCGGGGTGCCGCTCATGGCCAGCCGGTGCTTGCCGCGCAGCAGGCGGGCGGCCTTGGCGGTCTGGCTGGAGGCGTTCTTGATCGCCTGCGCCTCGTCCAGGACCAGGTAGTCGAACTCCACCTGGCGCAGCAGCTCGATGTCCTGGCGCAGGGTGCCGTAGGTGGTGAGGACCACGTCGTAGCCCGCGAAGCCTTCCGCCTCCCGCGGCCGGCCGAGGCCGGTGTGGTCGAGGATGCGGATCTTCGGCGTGAAGCGCGCGGTCTCGGCTTTCCAGTTGAAGATCAGCGAGCGCGGCACCACGACGAGAGACGGCGGTGTCTGCGGGGGGTCCTCCTTCTCGCGCGCCTCGCGGCGGCCTTCGAGCAGGGCGAGCACCTGCACGGTCTTGCCGAGGCCCATGTCGTCCGCGAGACACCCACCGAAGCCCAGCTCGCGCAGGAAGTAGAGCCAGCCGAGGCCGACGCGCTGGTAGCCGCGCAGCTCGCCTTCGAAGACGCCCGGCGCGTCGGCCGGCACGATGCCCTCGAAGCTGTGCAGGCGGGTGCGGGCGGCCTCGAACGCCTCGTCCCAGATGACGCCGGGCTGGTCGGCCAGCCAGGCGTCGAGGAGTGTGGCCTGCTGGGCTTCGAAGCGCAGGTGGTCGCCTTCGAGGTTGCCGAGGTCGGCCAGGCCGGCGAGGCGCTTGACCCAGTCCTCCGGAATCAGTCCCTCGCTGCCGTCGGGCAGCGCCAGGAAGGTCGAGCCCTTCCGCAGCGCGTCGAGCACCTGGGGGAGACGGACCTTGACGCCTTCGAAGTCCACCTCGCCGCGCACGTCGAACCAGTCGAGGCCCGAGGAGACGGAGAGGCGCGAGAGGCCCGGGGGCCGATAGAGCCGGCCGTGCAACTCGACCGACCAGCCCTCGGCCAGGAGCTTGACGAGCGCCGAGGAGGCCCAGCCCTGCGGCACCTTCATCTGGTGCAGCGGACCGTCGCCGGGCCGGAAGTCGAGCTGCTCGAGCTGCTCCAGGGCCCGGCGTTCGGCCTCGATGTCGCGCACCAGGAGATGCCTCCGGTCTTTTATATAGATGGTATGGCCGGGCGTGAACGCGGGGATCTCCCGGTCCTCGTAGGCGAAGGTGACCTCGGCGTCGAGCAGGCCGCGGAACTGGATCAGCGGCTGGGTGATGCGCACGTGGGGCCGGAGCGGCGGCCGGGACTCTTCGAGGGCGAGGCTCTTCGGCAGCTCGATCTGGCGCAGCGGCTGGTGCGAGACCAGGCGCTCCAGGAGGTCCGCCTTCCACTCCGGCTGCACCCGCAGGGCGCCGGACCCGCGCAGCAGCGAGATCCAACTGAATGCTTCGCCGGCGTTGTGGCGGGAGACGCGGTCGGCGGTGAGCATCCAGCCCGAGGGGAACAGGAGCAGCGGCTCGGCGAGCGGGATGCGCTTGCCGTTGCGCCGCAGGGAGCCGGTCACCGAGCAGCCGCCCTTGCTGCTCTCGCGCACCTCCAGCCAGAGATCCCAGGGCGGACCCTCGTCGAGGGCCAGCACGCCGCCGCCCCCGCGCCGGCCGGGCAGCCGGCGGACCCGGCAGCGGCCGGTCTCGCAGAGCAGGGGCAGGAGGTCGCCGGCGATGTCGGAGGACACGTCCCAGCGCGCCGGCACGGGCGCGGCTTCGACCGAGGCGCGGGCACGGTTGGGGTCGGGGTTGGCGCCGATCAGGACTGGCAGGATGCGGCGGTCGAGCGCGTCCGGGAGATCGGACATCTCGGCGCGGCGGAGCTGGAGAGGATGGACGAGGTCGAAGCTGCCGTCGG
>DATANP010000693.1:0-1990 GCA_036266195.1 Thermoanaerobaculia bacterium
GCCAGCCGGGTTGACCGCCTCAGGTGAGCTGCCAGCCGACGTCGCTGGGCGTGGCGGGCTTCACGGGCCCGCCGCGCCTGACCGGCCTCGGTGATCAGATCCCGGGTGCGCTCGGCGGCGAGCTGCCGCAGGATGTCTGGATGCATGGTGTCCTCCTCGCGGGGGTCGATCTTGGTTAGCCGGGATCGAGCTGTCGCACCGGAATCGGGGGTCGGCCCCCAATGGAACGGCCATTGGCGATAGCGGGCCGGGAGTCGCCGGGTTACCGCCTGTGGCCGCCGCTCCGCCTGCTGCCTGCGTGCGGCCCGCCGCGCCGGATGGGCCGGGGATCTTGCTGAGGCTCTGGTATTAGAAGGCGCATTTCCGGGCCAGGATCGCTGCTGCTCACTATGACTGCTCCAAGGCTGGTCACCGGGCCGGGAGCGATCGCGGCAGCCCGAACCACGGCAGCACGCTGGCCTCGAAGCGGGTCATGCCGGAGATCCGATCGCCGGCCAGGGTGAGCACGTAGAAGCCGGTCGCGTGGCGGATCCCGGCTGGGACGCGCAGGTAGGCTCCGAACGCGGGCTGGCCGTTGGCTCGGGTCGGCACGAGGTCGAACATGCGGCCCGCGACGAACTGGCGCGCCCAGTAGCGGGCCACGTTGTCACGGCCCTCGTATCCGAACGGCTCCGGCGGCATAGCGATGAAGACGTCGTCGGTCAGCAGGGCTACCAGCGCCTCCAGATCGGCCGACTCCCAGGCGCGGGCGAACATGGCCACGATCGCGTCCTCGGCGGGCGAGCCTGCGATGGGCGGCGGCTGGTGGCCGACGGCGGGCTGCCGGCGCTGCAGGCTGGCGCGGGCTCGTTTCAGGGCGCTGTTGACCGATTGGACGGTCACCTCCAGCATGCCGGCCACCTCGCTGGCGTGGAAGCCAAGGACGTCGCGCAAGATGAGGACGGCGAGCTGGCGCGGCGGAAGCAGCTGCAGGGCGGTCACGAAGGCCAGCGAGATCGCTTCGCTCTGCTCGTAGCGGGCCTCCGGCCCGAGCGGCCGGTCGATGGCGCCCTCGAGGAGTTGGTCAGGAAACGGCTGCAGCCAGACGGCCTCGTCGCGCGGGGTCGGCACGGGCGCTTCGAACTGCGACATGTCCCACTCCCTGGCCGGGCGCCGGCTCGCCGCGCGGCGCGCGTTGAGGCACCGGTTGGTGGCGATCTTGTACAGCCAGGTGCGCAGCGAGGCGCGTTCCTCAGTGAATCCGCCGATGCCTTGCCAGGCGGCCAGCATCGTCTCCTGGACGGCGTCCTCGGCGTCGGCGAAGGAGCCGAGCATCCGGTAGCAGTGCACCTGCAGCTCCCGCCGGTGCGACTCGGCCAGCTCCCGGAAAGCCTCGCCATCCCCGGCCCGCGCCCGGGAGAGCAGATCGGCTGTCACCATCCTGCGCACCTTCCTTCCGCACCACGTCGTCCCTCCGCCCGGTATGTACACCGCCCACGGCGCGAACTGGGCGGCTCGCGGGCGCCCAGTTTCCCGGTGCCGCGGTGTATGCACTACCGACCGCCCGGACGATCCGCCCACCGGATCGTGCCGCAGCAGCTGGAAACGACCCTGGAGGTTGACGATGGAATCGTCCGCATCGGCCGGGCGCGCGGCATCCGCCGTTCTCGCTGGTGTGTTCGCCGGCTGGCGGACGGCCCTGTCGGGGCCTGTCATCGTTCTTCAGGCTGGGAGGGCGGTCAACTACTTCGGCACTGGACTGGTCCTTCCCTTCGAGATCATCTACCTGCACCACGCCCGCGGCTTCCCGACGGCGACTGCGGGGCTGGTGCTGGCGGCGGTCATGGGCACGGCGGCGCTCGTCACGCCCCTCTCGGGTGCGCTGCTCGATCATTTCCGCGCGAAGCCGATCCTGATCGCTGGCAATCTCGTGAGCACGCTGGGCTACGCGGGCTTCGCATTCGTCGGCCGTCCCTGGCAAGCCTTCGTCTGCGTGGCCGTCGGCGGCGCC
>DATANP010000694.1:0-23705 GCA_036266195.1 Thermoanaerobaculia bacterium
GCCCCCATGAACACCGCGCCGGTCGAGATCGCCATCAGGAAATGGTCGTGCTGGGCGATCAGGTGCTGGATCGCCTCGCGCTCCGGCATGCCCGGATAGAGCCGGCCGAGCGCCGTGGTCAGGAAGGTCAGATAGGTCGGCGCGTTGTCCAGGAACGAGGAGAGCAGACCGGTCGCCCAGAAGAACTGCGCCGGCGTCTTCACGGCCCGGATCAGGCTCGCCATGGCGCCCGCCTCCCCCACGCGGAGCATGGCGAGAACCGGAATGATCGTCGCGAAGATCGCGGCGAACAGGATTGCCACCTCGCGGATCGGACCCCAGGTGTAGCCGTTCTTCTCGTGCGTCGCCCGGCTGGTCGTGCGCCAGGAGGCGAGAAGGAGGCCCACCATCACCGCGTCCCGGACCAGGTTCTGGATGCCGATGTGGACGCCCAGGACCGTGACCTCGCCCGGGTGCCAGACGCCCGAGACGATCACCGCCACCAGCACTCCCACGAGGAGAAGCAGGTTGTGCGCGCCCTCGATCCCGAGCTTTTCCGGGCGCTCCGGCCTCCAGGCGCGGACCTCCGGCTCCTCCCGGCGCCAGAGGAGCGAGTCGACGGCCAGGTAGATCGCGAGCACCAGGCCCGCCACGATGGCCATCTCGTTCAACAGCCTGAAAGTCCAGAAGAACGGCACCCCGCGCAGGAAGCCGAGGAAGAGCGGCGGATCGCCAAGCGGCGTCAGCGACCCTCCGATGTTCGCCACCAGGAACATGAAGAAAACCACCGTGTGCGTCTTGTACCGCCGGTGGGCGTTGGCCCGGAGCAGGGGCCGGATCAGGACCATGGCTGCGCCGGTGGTGCCGATCCAGGAGGCGAGAAAGGTCCCGATCGCCAGGAGCGCGAGGTTCACCCCGGGCGTGCCGCGGAGCGAGCCCCGGATGTAGAGACCGCCGCCGATCGTGAACAGCGTGCCGAGCAGGATCAGGAACGGCAGATAGTCCGCGAGAGCCACGTGCAGGACCTCGTGGACGGCCGCTCCCCGGTAGACCCCGAGGAAGGGGACGATCAGCAGCAGACCCCAGAGGAGGGAGATCTTCGGGTAGTGATGGTGCCAGAACTGGGGGGCGAGGAGCGGGAAGAGTGCGATGGACAGCAGGATCCCGGCGAAGGGCAGGGCGCTCCAGACCGGCAACTGCGTTCCGAGATCCGCCATTGGGCCGGGATCTTATCGCCAAAACAGAGAGGCGCCTCCCTCATCGAGGGCAGGCGCCTCCAGGTCTCGCGAAGGGGACTTACCGGCAGCCGCTGTAGATGGCGCTGTAGCCGGCCTTGTCATCGCTGGCGAGCGACGACTTCGAGAAGTCGCAGTAGGCGACCGACGGGTACATCGTGGCATCGAGGACCGAGCTGTGGCCGAGGCCCACGGCATGGCCGAACTCGTGCGTGGCGACGCCGTTCAGGTCGATGCCGTTGGAGCAGCCCGACGAGGTCTGCCAGCTATAGGCGTTGTTGAAACGGACGTCGACCTCCACGAAGCGGTAGATGACGTTGCCGTTGCAGACCTGGCTCTGGCTCTGGTCGGTGGTCGTGTAGTTGGTGACGCCGAGGGTGGTCCCGCCCAGCTTGGCCCAGGAGATGACGTTCTGGCCGTCGTTCCTGGCGCCCGACTTGGTGGTCGAGCCGCCCTTGCTGGCGATGCCCCAGGCGTTGATGCCCGAGGTGATCATGCTGTCCTGCTGGCTCGAGCTCAGGCAGCAGGACGGGCCGTTGCTGTTGTTGAGATAGAACTTCGCATCGGCGGAGCTGAACCACTTCCGGCCGTTGAGGGTATAGCCGAAGGCGGCGGAGGTGAGGCAGAAGAACGCGACGAACAGGGCAACTTTCTTCATGGCATTTCCTCGTCTCGGAAGAGCTCGCGTTAATAGGAGGTCTGCCGGGCGATCTCGCGCATCCGGCCGAGCGGCATCTTGGTGACGGGGACCTCGTTGAGCCCGACCATGTTCAGGTCGAACAGGCTGCGCACCACGGTGCTCGAACCGTCGTTCTCCCGCACCACGCTCCACTTGCCGAAGGAGAGGCCCAGGGTGTGATACTCGCCCTGGATGCTCTCGAGCTGGACCATGACCTTCTCGCCCAGGTTGTAGCGGGCCTCGCCGACGGTCTCCGTGGTCATGCCGTCGAGGCTGCCGCCCCAGGCGGTGAAGATGAACTCTTCGCCGCTGCGGATGTCACCCTTCAGGCTCTCCTCAACCAGGAGATGCACCCGGGTGACGATCTGTCCTTCCGCGTCGTACGCCGGCTCCAGGCGCGTGACGCTGCCGACCAGCACGTAGTCGCTCAACTGGATCGACTTCTTGACCGGGACGTAGAGGACGGTGGTCGCCTGGGCGACGGTGGCCGCCAACATCAGAGCCAACAGACCGAGCATAAGAACCCGCTTCATGACTCCTCCTTTCGAAAGAAAGACGGACAGTCTCTACAGAAGGGAGTGCGGCAGGCGGGGAAAAAGAGACAGGCGCTTCGGACCGCGTATCATTCGCGGGCATGGATTGGAGCGTCGAGACCGAGGACGTCCGGCGGGAGTTCGGATCCGTGGCCGCCGTGGACGGCGTGAGCCTGGGCATCCGCCGCGGCGAGGTCTTCTCTCTCCTCGGGCCGAGCGGCTGCGGCAAGACTACGCTCCTGCGCCTGATCGCCGGCCTGGAGTCGCCGACCTCGGGCACCATCCGCATCCATGGCGAGGACATGACCCGGGTGCCGGCCCATCGGCGGCCGGTCAACCTCGTCTTCCAGCATTACGCCCTGTTCCCCCATCTGACGGTCGAGGAGAACGTGGCCTTCGGCCTCGGCTACAAGGGCGTGCCCCGGTCCGGGCATCGGAAGAGGGTGGAGGAGGCGCTGGCGCTCGTCCGGCTGACCGGGATGGAGAGGCGCCGGCCGAACCAGTTGAGCGGCGGCCAGAGACAGCGGGTCGCCCTGGCGCGCGCCCTGGTCCTCAAGCCCGAGGTCCTGCTCCTGGACGAGCCGCTGGCGGCGCTCGATCCCAACCTGCGCAAGGAGGTCCAGGTGGAGCTGAAAGCCCTTCAGCGCCAGCTCGGCATCACCTTCCTCTTCGTCACCCACGACCAGGATGAGGCCCTGGCGCTCTCCGACCGGCTGGCGGTGATGAGCCAGGGCCGGGTGGAGCAGGTGGGCACGCCGGTCGAGGTCTTCGAGAGGCCGGAGACCGAATTCGTGGCCCGCTTCACCGGCGCGACGAACCTCTTTGAGGAGGACGGGGTGCGCTTCGTCGTCCGGCCGGAGAAGCTGAGGCTTCTGCGGGACGGGGAAGGATTGAAGGTGACGATCGAGGAAAGCCTCTATCAGGGGGCGATCACGATCTGGACCGTCCGCGGCGACTCCGGAGAGAGATATACCGTGATCCAGCAGAACGCGGGTGAGGGGGACACCCTCTTTCGGCCCGGCGACTCCGCGGCGCTGTCCTGGGATGAGCGGCACAAGGTGGTGATCCGGTGAGAAAGGCCTGGGCCCTGCTTTCGCCGACCTGGATCGTGCTCGGCGTCTTCCTGCTGGCGCCGCTCGTCCTGATGCTGCTCGTCAGCTTCGCGGAGCGCGGGACCTACGGCGGCGTGGCGCCGGTCCGGGACTGGGCCGGGCACATCGGCTCCGGCGCGTTTCTCGCCAACTACGTCCGGTCGTTCCGCGGTATCTATCTTGGAATCGGCTGGCGCTCGCTCTGGATGGCTGTGGTGACCACCGTACTCTGCCTGGCGGTGAGCTACCCGGCGGCGTATTGGCTCGCCAGACTGGCGCCGCGGCGCTGGAAGGGGCTGCTGCTCGGCCTCGTGGTCGTGCCGTTCTGGACCAGCTTCCTGATCCGGACCTATGCCTGGATGTTCCTGCTGCGGACCGAGGGTCTGCTCAATCTGGCGCTGTCGGGCCTGGGTCTGCATCCGGTGGAGCTGCTCTACACGCAGACGGCGGTTCTGATCGGCCTCGTCTATGGCGAGCTGCCGTTCATGATCCTTCCTCTCTATGCCTCTCTGGAGAAGCTCGATTCGACCCTCCTCGAAGCCGCATCCGACCTCGGTGCGGGCCGGATGGGCACGTTCTGGCGGGTTACGGTTCCTCTCACCGCTCCCGGCATCGCGGCGGGAGTGGTCCTGGTCTTCATCCCGAGCCTGGGCCAGTTCGTGGTCTCCGACCTCCTCGGCGGCGCGCGGAGCATGCTGCTCGGAAACCTCGTCCAGAACCAGTTCGCCGTGGCGCGCAACCCGCCGTTCGGCTCGGCGCTCGCCTTCGAGCTGACCGCCGCGGTCCTGGTCCTCCTCTTCGCCTACGCGGTGTTCGCCAGGCGGCGAGGAGAGGAGGTGCTGCCATGACCTCGCGCCGGTGGCTGGCGGCCCACACCTCCCTGATCTACCTCTTCCTCTATCTGCCGATCCTCATCCTGGTGATCTTCTCCTTCAACGCGGCCCGGCAGACGGCGGTCTGGGAAGGGTTCACGCTGGACTGGTACCGCCGCCTGGCCGCGGACGAGCGGCTTCTCGGCTCGGTCCGCAACAGCCTGCTCGTGGCGGGGCTCACGACGGTCATCGCCACCCTCCTCGGGACACTGGCCGCTCTCGCCCTGGCGCGCCACCGGTTCCGGGGCAAGGGATCGACCGAAGTGCTCCTCTTCCTGCCGGTCATCCTGCCGGAGGTGGTGATGGGGGCGGCGCTCCTGACGTTCTTCGGAGCGGTGGGCCTGCGGCTCTCGCTGTGGACCGTGGTCATCGCGCACGTGGTGTTCAGCGTCTCCTACGTGGCGATCGTGGTCCGGGCGCGGCTGGCCGGGCTCGACCCCTCTCTGGAAGAGGCCGCCCGCGACCTCGGGGCCGGCCCGTTCGAGACCTTCCGGCGCGTGACCCTGCCCCTGATCCTGCCGGGCGTGGTCGCCAGCGCCCTGCTGGTGTTCACCCTCTCGATCGACGACTATGTGGTCACCTCGTTCGTGGCGGGCGTCGGGGCCACCACCCTGCCGCTCCACATCTACTCGATGCTCAAGCTCGGCGTGACGCCCGAGGTCAACGCCGTGTCCAGCCTGCTGCTGGCCGGCACGGTGATCCTGATCGTCCTGGCCCACCGCCTCCTGCAAACCCGGAGAGACGAACCATGAGACGCCTCGCCCTGGTCCTCCTCGTCGTCCTGGCCGCCTGCGGCGGCGAGAAACCGGCCGAAAAGAAGCTGAACATCTACATCTGGACCAACTATCTGCCGGACGATGTGCTGGCTGACTTCGAGCGCCGCACCGGCATCCACGCCACGGTCGACACCTACGACTCGAACGAAGTCCTCCTGGAGAAGCTCCAGTCCGGGGTGGCCGACTATGACGTCGTGGCGCCGTCCGACTACATGCTCCGCATCCTCGCCGCCCAGAAGCTCCTCCTTCCTTTAGATAAGGCCCGCGTCCAGGGGTTCGAGAACCTCGCCCCCCGGTTCCTGAACCAGGAGTTCGATCCCGGCAACGCCCACTCGGTCCCCTACCTCTGGGGCACCACCGGCCTCGGCTACGACCGGACGAAGGTCGCCGCGCCGCTCGACAGTTGGTCGGCCCTGTTCGACGAGCGCTACAAGGGCCGGATCCTCATGCTGGACGACCCGCGCGAGGCTTTCGGGGTGGTCCTCAAGATGATGGGCCGGTCGATCAACGAGACCGACCCGGTCGTGCTGCGGCAGGTGGCGGACCGGCTCAAGGCGCAGAAGGCGCTGGTGAAGACCTACAACAGCAGCGACTTCGCGAACCTCCTGGCAGCCGGCGACGTGGACATCTCGCACGGCTGGAACGGCGAGCTGGCGGAGGTGGCGGCGAAGGACCCGAAGCGCTTCGCCTACGTGGTGCCGAAGGAGGGCTCGACCCTCTGGATCGACAGCCTGGCGGTCCCGGCCAAGGCCCGCCACGTGGAGGAGGCGTACGCCTTCCTTTCCTACGTGCTGGAGCCGGAGATCGCCGCCCGGATCGTCAACGGCGTTCACTATGCCGGCGCCAACAAGGCGGCCTGGGACCGGATCGCGCCGCAGATCCGTAACGATCCATCGATCTACCCGCCTGAGGAGGTGCTCGACCGCTGCGAGCTGATCAAGGACCTGGGCGCCACCACCCAACTCATCGACGAGCTCTGGACCGAGATCAAGGCGCAGTGAGATTAGAATGAGGCAGTCTTTTTTCCCAGGAGAACCGCAATGACCCCGAATCCTCCTCCGCCTCCCCCTGCGCCGGCTCCCCTATCGCCGACACCGCCCGCTCCGAACAAGATGAGCCCGATGGCCAAGGTCGCCATCGGCTGCGGCATCTTCGCCGTGATCTGTGCCCTCGTGGTCGGTGCCGCGGTTTCGTTCGGCGTTCACTGGTTCAAGAAGAAGGTCGGGGACAACCCGACCCTCGCCGTGGCCGAGGCCGTTGTCCGTGCGAACCCCGAGCTCGAGGTCGTCGACTCAGACTCGAAGGCCGGCACCCTGACCATCAAGAACACCAAGACGGGCGAAATCGTCACGATGAACGCCAAGGACGTCGAGAACGGCAAGATCACCTTCACCACCAAGGACGGGACCACCACCTTTGACGGTTCCAAGAACGGCGAAGGCGGCACGGTCAAGGTGACCAACGAGAAGGGCGAGCAGGCCACCTTCACGGCCGGCCAGGGCGCGCCGCAGAACCTGCCCTCCTGGGTGCCGACCTACTCGGGCGGCGAGGTCCAGGGTGTCATGGACGCCTCCACGACCGAGGGCCGGAGCGCCACGTTCACGGTCACCACCACCGACTCGGTCGACGAGGTGGCCAACTTCTACGAGTCGCAGCTCAAGGGCTCCGGTTTCAAGGTGGAGAAGACCTCCTTCGAGGCGAACGGCCAGAAGACCATCAACCTTGCGGCGACTGGCAACGACGAGAAGCGCAGCGCCACGGTCATCGTCTCGACCAGCGACGGCAAGACCCAGGCGCTCGTCAACTTCAACGAGAAGAAGTAGTAGTCTCTCCTCCCGGACGGCTGGCCGGATCTGACCGCCAGCCGTCCGCAAAACCTTCCGCGGCCCGCCTCCGTATCTATTAGTATCCCCCCTACAAAGCATCCCCAACCAAGGAACCGCCGTCGGCGGGGCGTTGCCATGGGATGCGGGGAGGGGACGAGATTCAACCGCCGATAACCACAACTTCCGATTCTCGGAGAACCCCATGAACCTTTGGTCGTATGCCGCCCTCGCCCTCGTGGCGCTGATCCTCTTCATCCGCGTCAGCCGGCTGCTCGTGTACATCCCGAACAACCGCATCGGTGTCCTGGAGAAGCTCATCAGCGGCAAGGGCTCGGTCCGTTCGGGCCTGATCGCGCTCAGCGGCGAGGCCGGCTTCCAGCCGGACGTCCTGCGCGGCGGCTGGCACATGCTCGCGCCGTTCCACTACCGCGTCCACAAGATGCCGCTGGTCACCATCCCCCAGGGCAGGATCGGGTACGTGTTCGCCCGCGACGGCCAGTCGCTGCCGCCGACCCAGACCCTGGCGTCGAACGTGCGCGCCAA
This sequence comes from Thermoanaerobaculia bacterium, assembly GCA_036266195.1. Classification (GTDB taxonomy): domain Bacteria; phylum Acidobacteriota; class Thermoanaerobaculia; order Multivoradales; family UBA5704; genus DATMER01. The sequence goes on from DATANP010000694.1 coordinate 7,535, forward strand.
CGACTTCCAGAACGCCGCCGCCTTCCTCGCGAACGGCGGCCAGAAGGGCCCGCAGAGGATGATCCTGCGCGAGGGCACCTATGCCATCAACCTGGCCCTGTTCGTGGTGCTGGCCCCCGAGCGCCTCTACTTCCTGTCGATGGACGGCACCGATCTCGAGGTGTTCAAGCGCATGGAGGACATGATCGCCGAGCGCAACGGCTACAACCCGGTGGTCATCCGCGGCACCGAGGACCGGGTGGGCATCGTGACCGTCCACGACGGCCCGGCGCTCCCTCCGGGCGAGATCATCGCGCACCTGGTCGGCAGCGACCCGGCCATACCGGAGACGTACCACAACAGCTTCCAGGACCCCGACCGCTTCCTGGCCGCCGGCGGCCGGCGCGGCCGCCAGCTCCAGGTGCTGGTGGAAGGCACGTACTACATCAACCGCCTCTTCGCCACCGAGGAGCTGATCCCGAAGACCGTGGTCGAGGTGGGCACCGTGGGCGTGGTCGTGTCCTACACGGGCGACGCCGGCGCCGACGTATCCGGCAAGGAGTACAAGCACGGCGAGCTGGTGACCGTCGGCGAGCGCGGTGTCTGGTGCGAGCCGCTCCTGCCCGGCAAGTACGCCTTCAATACCTACGCGGGCAAGGTGATCATGGTCCCGACGACCAACTTCATCCTGAAGTGGAACCGCTCCGAGACCGGCGCCCATCAATTGGACGAGAACCTCGCCGAGGTGAACCTGATCACCAAGGACGCGTTCGAGCCCAGCCTGCCCCTGTCGGTGGTCGTCCACATCGACTACCGGAAGGCGCCGCTCGTCATCCAGCGCTTCGGCGACGTCAAGAAGCTGGTGGAGCAGACCCTGGACCCGATGGTCAGCGCCTACTTCAAGAACGTGGGCCAGACCCGCACGCTGATCCAGCTCATCCAGGATCGCTCGGCCATCCAGGAGGCGTCGGGCGTCGAGATGCGGGAAAAGTTCGAGGTCTACAACCTGGAGCTGCAGGAGGTGCTGATCGGCACGCCGACCAGCGGCAAGGCGGGGGGCGGCCAGATCGAGGACATCCTCATCCAGCTCCGCTCGCGGCAGATCGCCGAGGAGCAGGTCGAGACCTACACCCGGCAGGAGCGCGCGTCGGTCAAGGAGCGCGAGCTGCGCGAGGCCGAGTCCCGCGCCCGCCAGCAGACCATGCTGACCGAGTCGGAGATCAGCATCGCCGTGCAGTCGAACCAGGGTAAGGCCGAGTACGCCCGCGCCCAGCAGCAGGCTTCGCAGATCCAGACCCTGGCCCAGGCCGAGGCGGAGAAGACCCGCATCCTGGCCGAGGGCGAGGCCAAGCGCATCCGCCTGCTGGCCGAGTCCGAGGCCGACCGCGCCGCCCGCGTCGGTGTGGCCGAGGCCCTGGCCATCGAGGAGCAGGTCCGCGCCTACGGCGGCCCGCAGTACCAGCTCATTCAGGAGGTCATGAACCGCTTCGCCGAGGCCATCGAGAAGTCCCAGGTGGACGTGGTGCCCAAGATCCAGATGGGCGGCGCCGGCCAGGGCGGCTCGAGCCTCATCGAGAACCTGCTGACGCTGCTCATGACCCAGAAGGTCGGCGAGACCACCGGCCTCGCCGTGCCCACCGCGGTCAGCCCCCAGGCCGAAGCCCTGCGCAACGAGCTGCGCAAGGGGATGAACGGCTCGCCGGCGGCCCGGTAATCTTCAGATAGGCTTCAGACAGGTGGGGGCGCTGTTTACCGTGCCCCCACCTTCGTCTGCTCCGCGATCCAACGATCCACGTTGCTCTCCAACACCGTCAGCGGCACTGAGCCGCTGCCCAGCACCACGTCGTGGAAGGCGCGCACGTCGAAGCCCTGGCCGAGCGCGGTCTCGGCCCGCTTGCGCAGCTCCTTGATCTTGAGCTCGCCCATCTTGTAGGCCAGGGCCTGGCCGGGCCAGGAGATGTAACGGTCGATCTCCGTCTCCACCTCGTGGAGGGGCAGCGCGGTGTGCGAAGCCAGGTAGTCGATGGCCTGCTGGCGCGTCCAGCCTTTCGAGTGCATGCCGGTGTCCACCACCAGCCGGCAGGCGCGCCACATCTCGTAGGTGAGGCGGCCGAAGTTGCTGTAGGGGTCCTTGTAGAAGCCGGCTTCCAGGCCGAGCCACTCCGAATACAGGCCCCAGCCCTCTCCGAAGGCCGAGAGATAGGAGTAGCGGCGGATCTCCGGAAGGTCGGAAAGCTCCTTGTTCAGCGAGATCTGGAGGTGGTGGCCCGGGACCGCCTCGTGGAGCGTCAGCGCCTCCAGGTTGTACAGCGGCCGGTTCTCCAGCTTGTAGGTGTTCACCCAGTAGATGCCCGGCTGCGTGCTGCCCACCGGCGCCTCCACGTAGCGGCCCGAGGTGTACTTGGGCGCGATGTGCTCCGGCACAGGCTGCACGGTGTAGGGTGTCCGCGGCAGCTTGCCGAAGAGCGACGGCAGCTTGCCGTCGATTTGCTTCGCGATATAGGACGCCTCCTTGAGGAGATCCTCCGGCGTCTTCGCATAGAACCGCGGGTCGGTGCGGAGGAACTGGAGGAAGGCCGCGAAGTCGCCCTTGAAGCCGGTCTGGCGGATGACCTCCTTCATCTCCTTGTCGATGCGCTCCACCTCGGCGAGGCCGATGCGGTGGATCTCGTCCGGGGAGATGTCGAGCGTCGTGTAGTGCTTCACCTGCTGCGCGTAGAACGCGGGGCCGTCCGGCAGATCGGAGGCGGCGATGGTCTTCCGGGCGTTCGGCAGGTATTCCTTCTGATAGAAGTCGAGAAAGGTTTTATAACCCGGGACGACCCCTTCCATCACCGCCTTGCGGGCCTCGGCGCGCAGGCGCTCGCGCTCGGTCTCGGGCATGCTGGCGGGGAAGCGCTCGAAGGGCTTCCAGAACACGCTCTTCGTGGGATCGCTCACGATATGGGCGGTGATGGTGTTCTCGAAGCCGTTGAGCACCGCCCGCGGCATGGTCATGCCGCGCTTGATCCCGATCCGCATCAGCTCGATCTGCTGATTCATGTATCGCGGCCAGGCGCGGAGCCGGGCGATGTAGTTCTCATAGCCCTTGACGCTGTCGAACGGCATCTGGTCCGCGAGCTGCGGGAAATCCGAGTGGAAACCCGAGTCCGCGTTGAACGGCATCTGCCAGGCGCCGAGCCGGTAGTCCGCGATCGCATCCTCGAGCTGCACCCGGAAGATGTCGGCGCTGACCTGGTCCTCGGCGGAGAGCTGCGACCGGTCGATCCGGCCAAGCTCGTCGAGATACTCCTGCGCCCCTTTGGTCTGGCGCTCCAGGGCCTCGACCGTGGCTTCGGGCAGGCGGTCGTCGTACTCGTGACGGCCGACGTAGGTGGCGGTGAGCGGGTTCTCCTTGAGACCTTCCTCCCAGGCGCGATGGAAGAGGTCGTGGAGGCGTGAGGTCTCATCGGCCGCAACGGGCGCGGTCGTCGCGGCGAGGGTTAGAGCGGCAAGGATCGAGAGGAGGGGCAGGCTTCGCATCCGCCGAGTCTACTTCACGGCGGTCGCCTTCAGCGCCTGCCACTCCGCCAGGGCCTTGTCGAGGCCCGCCCGGGCCTGCTCGAAGCCTGCGACCGCGTCGGGCGACGGCGCCTGGTCCGAGCCGTCCACAGCTCCGGCGAGCCGGTCCAGGGCATCGGCCAGGAAGGCCAGCGTGCCGGGGACCTTGGGGTCCATGATCTTCTCGACGCGCGCCTTCGCGTCCATGGCCTTGCCGGCGGCGAGGAGGTCGCCGGCCTCCTTGAGCGCCGTGGCCACCGACACCCGGGCCTCCTCGATCCGGCGCGCCAGCGCGAACTGCTGGGCGTAGGCCTCCGGCGCCAGATTTATGCGGGGATCGGGCGCGACCGTGAGCGGCTGGGCCAGGCGGGCTCCGTCGACCTCCAGCACCACGGTGTACTTGCCGGGCGGAGCCCAGACACCTTCGGCGCCGCGCCGTCCTGGAAGCCCGGTCGGCGCCGGGTAGTGCAGTGGCCAGACGAACCGGTGCATGCCCGGAGCGGTCGAGAGGGGGATGGTCGGCGCCACCCATTCCGGAGCCGTGTTCAGGGTGGCCAGGTCCGGCTTCGGGACCTCGTCGGCGCTGCTGTAGCGCCTCACCAGCTCATCCCGTTCGTCGCGGATCTCCACCGAGACCGACTTCGCGCCGGCCACCAGCACATAATCGATGAACGCTCCCGAAGGCGGATTGGTCGCGGCCGACTCCTCCTTCGGCATGGGCGTGCCGGTGAACCCCGCCGGGCGCATCCGGACCGCGGTCGCGGGCGCGAACAGCCAGGGTGCCGCCGGCTCGATGCGGTGATCGGCGGCGAGCTGGCGCAGCGGAGAGAGGTCGTCCAGCACCCAGAAGGCCCGGCCATGCGTGGCGACCACGAGGTCATCGCCATGCACCTCCAGATCTCTGACCGACGAGACCGGCAGGTTGAGCTGGAGCGGCTGCCAGTGGTCGCCATCGTCGAACGACAAATACACACCCTTTTCGGTGCCGGCGTAGAGCAGCCCCGGCTGAGCCGCATCCTCCCGCACTGCGTTGACGAAGCTGCCGTCCGGAATGCCGCCGGCGATCCATTTCCAGGTTTTGCCGCCATCGTGCGTGCGATAGATATAAGGTTTGAAATCGTCGAGCCGGTGGCGGTCCACGGCCGCGTACGCGGTCTCTGGATCGAAGTGGGAGGTGTCAAGGATGCCGACCTTGGACCACGGCGTCAGCTCCCGAGGCGTGATGTCGGTCCAGTGCGCGCCCTCGTCGCGCGAGCGCCAGATCAGGCCGTCATCGGTGCCCACCCAGAGATCGTGATCGGTCAGCCGCGACGGCGCGATGGCATAGATCACACCGCGGCGCGGGCCGGCCTCGTCGAAATTCGCCGCGCTCACCGGATCGAGGTTCCGCGGCACGCCCGGATTCTCGCGGGTGAGATCGGGACTGATCACCGTCCAGTGCTCGCCGCTGTCCTCGGTGCGGAACAGCCGTTGATAGGAAAAATAGAGCACGCGCGGATCGCGGCGCGAAAACACGAGCGGCAGCGTCCAGATCGAGCGGTAATGATCGGGATGGCCGAGCGTCGGATCGATCGACCGCGTGAGCCCGGTGCGCAGGTCGAGCCGGTCCACCCGGCCGCCGTACAGGACCTGCGGGTCGCGCGGATCGGGCGCGATGTTGTCGCTCTCGCCGCCCGCGGTCACCTCGCGAAACTGAGTGAGGTTGATGCCGTCATACGTGTTCGTCCGGCTCGGAACACCGGCGGCCCCGGAGTCCTGCTGCGAACCATAGACCCAGTAAGGGAATCGATCATCCGTGACCACGTGATAGAACTGGCCGGTCGGTTGGTTGTACCAGGAGCTCCAGGTTTCGCCGCCGTTGATCGAAACGATCGTCCCCTGATCGACGCCGAGGATGCGCCGTTCCGGGCTCTGCGGATCGATCCAGAGCTGATGGTAATCGTCGCCGCCGGGCGCGCCGCGGATGGGCTCGAACGTCCGGCCGCCGTCCTTTGACCGATAAAGGTTGACATTGCACGAGTAGATGATGTCCGGATTGCGAGGCTCGACCGTGATGCCGCCGAAATACCAGCCGCGGCTCCAGATGCGTTTGTCACTGCTCGCGCGTGTCCAGGTGGCTCCGGCGTCGTCTGACCGATAGAGCCCACCCTCCTTCGCATCCACCATGGCATACACGCGCTGCGGCTGGCTCGGTGCCACCGCGATACCAATTCGTCCGGGATCGGCGGGCAGGCCCGTGCGGAGCTGGGCCCAGGTGTCGCCGCCATCGGTCGATTTATAAAGACCGCTGCCCGGACCGTTCGAAGGCGGGTAGACGTTCCAGGGTGGGCGCCGTGTCTGCCACAGGGCGGCATAGATCACGTCCGGTCTGCCGGGCTCGAACGCGAGATCGATGGCGCCGGTGTTGTCATCCTTTCCGAGCACCTTCTGCCAGGTCTTGCCCCCATCCCGCGAGCGGAACACGCCGCGTTCGGCGTTCGGGCCATAGGGGTGGCCCAGCGCCGCGACGTAGACAAGGTCGGAGTTGTCCGGGTGGACCAGCACGCGGCCGATCTGCTGTGAGTCGGCGAGACCGATGTGCGTCCACGTCCGGCCACCGTCCAGGGACTTGTACATGCCGTTGCCCTGAGCGATGTCGGACCGCATGTCGGCCTCGCCCGAGCCCACGTAGATCACCCGCGGGTCCGAGGGGGCCACCGCGATCGCGCCGATCGAGCCGATGAGCTGGCCGTCGAAGATCGGCTTCCAGGTGCGTCCGGCGTCCAGGGTCTCCCACACGCCGCCGTTGACGCTCCCGAAGAAGAAGTGCTCCGGCTGGCCCGGGATTCCGGTCACCGCGAGGACGCGCCCGCCGCGGAACGGGCCGAGCAGGCGCCAGTGAAGGTCCTGGAAGAGAACCGGGTCGATGTCCGCGGAGGCGCGGGACCCGGCGAGCAGAAGGAGGGCGGCAAGAAAGCGGCGGATCGGCATGACAGGGCCGATGATATCCGCTTTGGCCGTCGCTCCGTTTGTCGGAGAGGCGACAACGTTATCCGCCGCTTGGTAACGTTAGCGGGAGACCCGACAACCTTATCGGAGACAAAACAAGCTTATCGGGAGAGATCCCAGGCTTATCCATGGCGCGGCAAGCTTATCCGCCGCCCGGTAGCGTTAGCGGGAGGCCGCCAGGGCTTATCGGAGGCAAAACAAGCTTGTCGGGAGGGACTTCAGGCTTATCTATGGCGCAGCAAGCTTATCCGCCGCCCGATAACGTTAGCAGGAGCCCGACAAGCTTAGCGGAGGCAGAACAAGCTTGTCGGATGACAAGACAAGGCTGTCAGCGACACGATAACGTTATCAGGCTGCCGGTAACGTTATCTGCGGCAAGTCAAGGTTGACGGACGGGAAATAAGCTTATCGCGTCGTCCCGCGCGGCGCGGCCTGGATCGTCTGGAGGCGATGATCCGGAGATTTCAGGAGTCCTGGTGACTCTGTGTCGGTAACGCTGTTGCGCTTCGCCGGAACACCTGCTAGGATTTGAAGGAGCGGAAGGAGGCTTCCTGATGGCTGTGGCAAAGCATCAAACAGAGCCCCGATACTCGGGCGACTTTTACGGCAGGTACACCATCGAGGAGTTGGCCAGGATGCAGGGGGTGCGTCCTGTCAAGGATTTTGAGTCGCTGCTCGGCGGCTGGCCCGTGGACGAGATCGACGATGGGTTTGAGGATGCCGTCGCGAGGTGGCGAGGGCACCGACCGGGCTGGGGAAGCCAGGATCTTGGCCCTCAGGTCTCACCTGAGAGATTACGTAGTGCTCCCTTGTGACGACGGGATGTGCTGGACGTGGGCGAGGATCATGTCGAAGAAGGGCTGGCCCATCTCCGAGGCAGATGCGTGGGTTGCCGCCGCCGCGATCTGGCACGGAGTGCCCCTCATCACGCACAACGTGCGCAACTTCCGGCACGTGGACGGGTTGAGCGTCATTTCCGTGCCGGCCGAGCGAGGCTAAGCCCACCGCGCCGCGCGCGCAGAACCTCTTCGCCTTGAACAACTTGGTCTTTCAATCAGTGTAGACCCCGTTCCGGCCCTTTTCAAGGCCCTCTGCGGAACATTTCGGCCTCGAAACCGTTCAAAAGAGGGTAGAGGTACGAATGAAGATCCGATGCCTGCCCATCCTCGCCGCCCTTGTCCTGACCCTGGCCTCGGCGCTCCCGGCACCGGCCTGCACGACGTTCTGCCTGCGCAACGAGGGACGGATCGTGTTTGGCAAGAACTATGACTGGAACGTCGGCGACGGCATGCTGGTCGTCAACAAGCGCGGCGTGGCCCGGACTGCGGATGCCAATGGCGACCCGCGGCCGGCTCGATGGGAGTCGAAGCACGGCAGCGTCACCTTCAACCAGTACGGCCGCGACTTCCCGTCCGGGGGGATCAACGAGGCCGGACTGACCATCGAGCTGATGTGGCTGGAAGGCAGCCGCTATCCCGCCGCGGACGCCCGGCCGGCCGTGGACGTCCTGCAATGGATCCAGTACCAGCTCGACAACCATGCGACCGTGGCCGAGGTCCTGGCGTCCGAGAAGGGGCTGCGGATCAACAGCCAGACTCCCATCCACTACCTGGTCGCCGACCGGAAGGGACAGGTCGCCACCGTCGAGTTCCTGAACGGCCGAATGGTGGCTCACACCGGCAAGGATCTTCCCATGGCGGCGCTCGCCAACAGCACGTACGCCGAATCCTTGACGTACGCGCGGAAGCAGGGCGGCGACGTGCCGGCCGGCATCGGCTCGCTGAACCGCTTCGCCCGGGCGGCCAGGAGAGTCGGCGCGTTCGAAGCGAAGGGCGCCGACCCGGTGGCCTACGCCTTCGAGACCCTCGACCAGGTGGCCCAGCCGGGCTACACGCAGTGGAGCATCGTCTACGAGGTGGATCGGGGCCGCGTCCACTTCCGCACCCGCGACCAGCGGAAGATCCGTTCCCTCGATCTGAAGACCGTCGATTTCTCCTGCTCCACGCCGGTCCGTGTCCTCGACCTGGACGCCGATGTCCAGGGCGACGTGGCGAAGCTCCTGGTCCCCTACACCCGGGACCTGAACCGCGAGCTGGTGACCGCCTCCTTCCGCAAGACGCCGTTCCTGGCCCAGATGCCCGACGCCGAGCTGGAGCGGGTGGCGCGCTACCCCGAGTCCGACGTCTGCCGGCGCTGAGCCGCCGCGATCTCCTCCTCTGCCTCGGCAGGCCCGAGATCCAGGCGCCACGGTCCCATCCGGGTCGGCGCCTGGAGCGCATCCTCCAGGGCGGCGAGGAACTCGTCGCGCGGCCATTCCTCGGCTCCGAACGATTCCAGGTGATCCGTGTAGGTCTGGCAGTCCACCAGGTCGAACTGCCAACGGATCAGGTTTCCGAGCAGCGTCGCGAATGCCACCTTCGAGGCATCCGGCACCTCCGCGAACATCGACTCGCCATAGAAGACCGCTCCCAGGGAGATGCCGTAGAGCCCGCCGACGAGCCGGCCGGCCTGCCAGGCTTCGATCGAGTGCGCGAAGCCACGCTCATGGAGAGCGGTGTAGCCGCGGATCATGTCGCGGTTGATCCACGTGCCGTCCTGGCCCGGCCTCTTCTTCCGGGCGCAGGCGCGGATGACCTGGCGGAAGGCCGTGTCCGCGCGCACCTCGAAAGTCCCTCTGCGCAAGACCTTGCGCAGCGACCGGCCGACGTGGGCCTCGGCCGGGATGAGCACGAAGCGCGGATCGGGGCAGAACCAGAGGAGCGGGAAACCCTCGTGAGGCCAGGGAAAGATGCCGCGGCTGTAGGCGGCGAGGAGGAGGTCGGGCTCCGGCCTGCCGCCGACGGCGAGGATCCCGTCCGGCGTCGCCCGCTCCGGAGGAGGGAAGATGTCGTGGTCCCGGAAGAGCATCTCAGGTCCGGCCCGGAGCCGTGAGACGCTCCAGCCGGGCGAGGTAGACGTAGGCCTCGCGCCCCGACGTTCCGCACATCTCCTCGTTCGGCCGGAGCTGGACGCAGACCGGCGGCCGCTCCGGCTGGCCGAACAGCCTGCACCGGTGGTCGGCCGTGAGCTGTGGACACCGGACCCCGGCGGGCTTGCCGTTCGGCAGCCCGGGGATCGGGGTCGAGATCGAGAGCGCGATACAGCAGGCGGCGCAGCCGGCACGGCAATCCATGGCGGCGACATTCTAGCGTGCTAGCCTGGAGCCATCCGAAAGGAGGCTCCCATGCAGGTGCGCCGTCTGGCGGCGATCGCCCTGATTCTTCTCGCCTGCGGCTGCGGTCGGGACGGCTCCGCTCCGTCCACCCTTCTCTCCGCCGCCGTCCCTCTCCACCTGGAAGAGCACCTGTCCGAGGCGAGGATCGAAGGCTCGGCGGTGCCGAAGGAGCTGCCGAAGGCCGTCGAATGGAAATTCGACCGGCCGCAATCGGCCTGGAAGGCGCTCGTGCCTCTGGTCCCCTGGTCGGCTCCGGCCTCCGTCACCCAGGCGGACGGCGCTCTCCGGGTCTCCCTCACGGAAGCGAACCGCCGCCGGCGTTCTCTCCTCGGCGGCATCCTGATCGAGCTGCCCGGCTGGAACCGGGAGGACTGGTCCTATCTGATCGTGCGCGCCCGCAGCTCCGGCGAAGTGGGGACGCTCACGCTCGGCTTCAACCTCCGGCACCAGGCGGAGGACGTCGAGAACGGCCCGTTCGAGCTTCAGGGAGATTCGGTGGCGATCATCGGCGACGGCGCCGTCCATGAATATCTCCTGCGCGCCGACTGGGCGGGTTGGCAGAATCGGGAAGAGCCGCTGCGGGAGCTTGGATTGATGGTCAGCTCCCGCGCCCCCGCGGTGCTGGAAATCCTTTCGATCGCCCTCGTGCCCAAGGAGGCCCGCTACTCCGAGGCTCCCGCGGGCCGGATCACCGAGCCTCGCGACGCCCTCTATCGCCGGTCTCTCTATACCCACGCCCCCGGCAAGCTCTCCTGGCGTGTGCGGGTCCCCGCGGGCGGGCGCCTCGACGTCGGGCTCGGCGTGCTTCGCGGAGATCCTCCAATCACCTTCCGCGTCCTGGCCGAAAAGGACACGCTTTTCGAGGAACGGTATTCCAAAAAATGGACCTGGGCCCAGCGGTCCATCGACCTCTCGCGCCACGCCGGCCGGACTGTCACCCTGACTCTCGAGGCTGTCACGGAGCCCGGGAAGGCCGGCAGCGTGGCTCTCTGGTCTGCTCCGACCCTCAGCGGCGAAACCCGGGCGGACCGCCCTCCCAACGTCGTTCTTTATGTGATCGATGCCGGCGGCGCCGAGTACATGAGTGCCTACGGCTACAACCGGCGGACCACCCCGAACCTGGAGCGCCTCGCGGCCGAGGGCGCCCTGTTCGAGAAGGCGTACAGCAACTCCTCCTGGTCCAAGCCGTCCACGACCTCCTTCATGACCGGCCTCCACCATAGCGTGCTCGGCGGCTTCCGGTACCCGGACGACCCGCTGCCTCCGAAGGCCGCCACCATGGCGGAGATCCTCCACGCCGGCGGCTATCAGACCGGCGTGTTTACCTCGAACGCCTGGTGCGGGAGCCTGAGCAGTCTCGATCGGGGTGTGGACAATATGGTCGAGACCATCTCGGGCTCGAATTCGGCCTCCTCCGAGGAGCTTCAGCGCGCCTTCTGGCGCTGGCGCGAGGCCTACCCCGGCCGGCCCTGGTGGGTCCATTTCCAGGTGACCGACGTCCACTGGCCATGGGAGCCCGAGGCGCCGGTGGCTGGCACCTTTCTTAGTGCCACGGAGCGGGCGGCCTTCACCGACATGGAGCGCGGGCTGGCGGTGGCCAATGGTGTTTCAGGGAGATCCTGGGGGCTCCGCGCGCCGGGCGCGGTCTTCGAAAAGGCCGGCATCGACCGCAAGGCCTACTTCCAGGGCGTCCGCGGCTCCTTCGACGAGGCCATGGCCTACGCCGATCTCCAACTCGGCGCGCTCGTGGATCGCCTCAAGGCCACGGGCGAGTGGGAAAACACGATCCTGATCGTCTACGCCGACCACGGCGACTGGCCCGGCCTCGGCTACTTCGACGCCTGGGATCCCTTCCAGCGGGTGCCCTACATCAACCCCTACCTGACGCGGGTGCCGCTGGTCGTGACCTGGCCGCGGAAGATCAAGCCCGGCCAGCGCTTCCGTGACCCCGTGTCGCTCATCGACCTGATGCCGACCGTGCTCGACCTCACCGGGCAGTCTGGCGACGCGAAGCCGGACTATCTCCAGGGCCAGTCGCTGGCGCCCCTGCTCCTCGGCCAGCCGGGCTGGAAGCCGCGGCCGGTGGTGATCGACGAGCTGAGCCTCAACGTGAAGACCGGCGATCCGCACGCGGTCGTCGAGATTGTGGACGGCCGCTGGGGCGCCTCCTTGGAGATCTGGAAGAAGGCCCCCGATGAAGAGAAAGGCGATCCGCCCTTCCTGGTCTACGACCTGTGGAACGACACCTGGTGTCTGAAGAGCCTCCACAAGGAGCGGCCCGACCTGGTGAAGAAGTACACCGCGATCCTGGAGAGCACCTTCCGCGAGCACCAGGCGCTGGCGAAGAAGTTCCCGCGAGGGAAGGAGGGGGGAGCGCTGGGCTCGGAGCAGCTCCGGACGCTCAAGTCGCTCGGCTACATCTGAGGTGCTCGTCGCACGGTCCCTTGTTTTCCGCCGGTGATCCCGAGGTCTCACGCCGTGATCCAGTGAGCGCGTCAGCCGGCGAGATCATCTCGTCGAAGCCCGGGATGCGCAGGTGAAGACGGGAACTGATGCCGCAGACCAGAAGGTCATCCTGGAACGGCAGCTTTCTCAATACAACCGCAGGCCGGTTTTTTCTCTGCTGATCAGCCTGTTGTACCTGCGCGATGACGACGTCACCCTCCCTCATAGTCCGGATTGGGCTCCTTGACCAGACTCAGAGGGTACTCGGGCTCGTCGTCGCCGTAAGCTTCCGCCAGACCCTGCTGCGAGAGGCGCAGCCAATCGGCACGTTCCGGATCATCGCCCAGGACCATCACCGTTACCGGTGTGCCGGGCTGAAGCTCGAACGGCTCATCCAACCGGATGTGCTCACCGTCGAAGTGGGCACGGAGGGCGACGGGTTTCATGCTCCAAGGATAGCACGGTTCCCGATCCCCGTCATCCTTCGCCGGCAGGGATGTCGTCCGGACCCTACTCCCCCTTGAGCGCCGTCGTCATCTCGCGGAGTGTCTTCTTGGCATCGCCGAGGACCATCATGGTGTTCGGCTTGCCGAAGAGGTCGTTCTCGATGCCCGCGAAGCCGGGGTTGAAGCTGCGCTTGAGCACGATCACGGCGCGCGCCTGCTCGACGTTGAAGACCGGCATGCCGTAGATCGGGCTGCCCGGGTTGCTCTTGGCGGCCGGGTTCACCACGTCGTTGGCTCCGACCACGAGCACCGCGTCCGTGCGGGCGAACTCGTCGTTGATGTCGTCGAGGTCGAAGAGCTGGTCGTAGGGCACGTTGGCCTCGGCCAGGAGCACGTTCATGTGGCCCGGCATGCGGCCGGCCACCGGGTGGATCGCGTACTTGACCGTGGCGCCGCGTCCTTCGAGGATCTGGGCGAGCTCGCGCACCGTGTGCTGCGCCTGGGAGACCGCCATGCCGTAGCCCGGGACCACGATCAGCGACTGCGCGGCTTCGAGCACCTGCACGGCCTCCTCGACCGTGGCCTGGTTGTAGCTCGCCGCGCCGGCCGGCGCGCCGGCGGCTCCCGGAGCGGCCTCCTCCACCTTGCCGAAGGCGCCGAACAGCACGTTCGTGAACGACCGGTTCATCGCCTGGCTCATCTTGAGCGAGAGCAGGAAGCCGGACGTGCCGTCGAGGGCGCCGGCGATGATCAGCACGTAGTTGTTCAGGGCGAAGCCGGTGGACGCCGCGGCGAGGCCGGCGTAGGAGTTGAGCAGCGAGATCACCACCGGCATGTCGGCGCCGCCGATCGGGATCACGAACAGGATGCCGACGATGAAGCCGAGCACCCCCATGAAGTAGAACAGCGCGCTGCGGGTCGGGTCGAGGACCACCAGGACGAGGAGCACCAGGGCGCCCAAGAACATCAGGATGTTCGACGCGTTCTGCCCCTTGTAGGTGATCGGCGAGCCGGGGAGGATGCCCTGGAGCTTGCCGAACGCCATGAGGCTGCCGGTGAACGTCAGGAAGCCGAGGAACACCTCGAGCCCCAGGGCGCCCATCGTGAACTGCGTCATCAGCCCCAGGCTCGTGAGGTGCCGGTACTCCGCGATTCCGACCAGCGCCGCCGCCAGGCCGCCGAACGAGTGCGAGAGCGCGATCCGCTCCGGCATCTTCGTCATCGGGATCCAGATCGACATGGCCGCGCCGATCAGCGAGCCCAGGATCAGGGCCGGGATGATCCACTTGAAGGTCAGGATGCGATGCGTCTCCTCGACCGTGATGTCGTGGAGCATCAGCGTGCCGACGACCGCGACCAGCATGCCGAAGGCGCCGATGGCGTTGCCCCGCCGCGCGTGCGTGGGCGAGGACAGGGCCTGGAGCGCCAGGATGAAGCAGACCGACGCGATCAGATACGACAGGGGGGTGATGACGTGCGCGCTCATGATTTCTTGACGCGGTCTGCGCGCCGCGTCTTGAACATGCGGAGCATGCGGTCCGTGATCAGGAACCCGCCCACCGTATTGATCGTGGCGCAGGTCACCGCGATGAATCCGAGGATCGTGCTGAGCGTGCCGAAGCCGCCGCCCGCCGCGACCAGGGATCCGACCAGTGAGATGCCGGAGATTGCGTTGGTGCCCGCCATCAGCGGCGTGTGCAGCAGCGGCGGAACCCGGTGGATGACGTGGTGGCCGAGGAAGCCCGCCAGCACGAACACATAGAGACCGAAGAGCAGCTCGTTCGTCATGGCCGTCCCGTGAAGGTCGTTGAAAGGAGAGGCGTCTGACCGGGCGCGTATCGTAGCACGCCCGGGGAGCCCTGGTTTCCGGCCGCCCGGTTGTTTACACTGCGCGCCATGGACGACTCCAAGGATCTGCAGCGCCGGCTGCAGATCGAGACCCGGACTGGCAGCGCCACCTGGCAACCGGCGGCGAGCTTCCTGGTGCCGGGGCTGACCGTCCTCTACCATCCGGACGTGGAGCGCATCGGCGAGCGCGCCCCCCTGTCCGCCCTGCTCGCAGGCGGCGAAGAGGGGCTCTCCCGTGCCGAGCCGTCCTTCTCCCAGGTCGGCCCGCCCAAGGATCAGCTCCGGGAACACCCGCTCGGCGACCCCTACATCAGCCGCCGTCCCGTCCGTTTGGCGCCCGGTTCCGAGCGCGGCTCCATCCGCCTCTTCCCGGGCGAGAGTGGCACCCGCATCTCCGTGGATGGCCAGTCGATCGGCACCGTCCACGACATCCCGGCCGCGGACGTCGACCGCGGCGTCGTCCTCCTCCTGGCCAACCGGGTGGTCCTCCTCCTGTCGCGGCTTGAAAGCGCGCCTGGCCCCACGGATCTCCCCTCGTACGGCCTGGTCGGCGAGAGCGCGCCCATGATGCGCCTGCGCCAGGAGATCCGGCGGGTGGCCGACCTTGATGTGGCCGTGCTCCTGCGCGGCGAGACCGGCACCGGCAAGGAGCTGGTCGCCCGCGCCCTGCACGACGCCGGGCGCCGCCGGAATCGGCCCTATCTCGCCGTGAACATGGGCGCGGTACCGCCCACCCTGGCCGCCGCCGAGCTGTTCGGAGCGGCGCGCGGCGCCTTCACCGGCGCGGACCAGAAGCGGGCGGGCTACTTCAGCCGGGCCGACAGCGGCACCCTGTTCCTCGACGAGATCGGCGAGACCCCGGCCGAGGTCCAGATCCTCCTTCTGCGGGCTCTCGAGACCGGCGAGATCCAGCCGGTCGGAGGCGGCGAGCCGCAGACCGTGGACGTGCGCCTGATCGCCGCCACCGACGCCGACCTCGAATCCGCGGCCGCAGCCGGGCGCTTCCGGACACCGCTGCTCCACCGCCTGACCGGCTACGAGATCTTCCTGCCGCCGCTGCGCGCCCGGCGCGAGGACTTCGGCCGCCTCTTCCTCCACTTCCTGCGCCAGGAGCTGGCGGAGGTCGGCGAGACCGGGCGGCTCGCCATCTCGCACGAAGAGCGCCTCTGGATCCCCGCCGGCCTGGTCGCGCGCCTCGCTGCCCATGACTGGCCGGGCAATGTCCGCCAGCTCCGCAACGTGGTGCGCCAGCTCGTGATCGCCGGCCGCGACCTGCCCGAGGTGCCGATGGGGCCGGCCGTCGAAAGGCTGTTCCAGGACGCGAGCCCGGTCCCCAAAGAGGACTCCGGGCCCGAGATCGCCGCGGTTCCCGCGAGCCCTGCGCGGCAGGCTTGGCGGAGGCCCGAGGACGTGCGCGAGGACGAGCTGCTGGCCGCCCTGCGCGCCAACCGCTGGCGCCTGCAGCCGACCGCGGCGGCGCTCGGCATCTCGCGGCCGTCGCTCTACGACCGGATCGACCGCAGCCCGAGCATCCGCAAGGCCGTGGACCTGGGCCGGGAGGAGATCGAGGCCAGCTTCGAGCGCTGCGGCGGCGACCTCGACGCCATGGTCGAGGAGCTGGAAGTCTCCAAGCGCGGTCTCCAGCGGCAGATGAAGAAGCTGGGGATCGGCGGCTGATAACATGCCGCCGCCATGAAACCTACGTCCAAGC
>DATANP010000695.1:0-7775 GCA_036266195.1 Thermoanaerobaculia bacterium
CCGGAATTGAGCGAGCGCCAGACCCCGGTCCGGGTCGCGGCATAGATCCGCCGCGGGTCCTTCGCGCTCACCGCCAGGTCGTTGACGTAGTGGAAATCGGCCGTGGCCGCGAGCCGGGCCCAGGTGGCGCCGCCATTGGCAGACCGGAACACCCCGGCTCCGCGCACGCCGTCGCCGTTGAAGTACCCCTCGCCCGTGCCGGCATAGAGGACCTTCGGGTCCTTGGGATCGAGGACCAGCGTGGACACCGCCAGGTTGGCCATGAGGTCGTCCAGCGCCTTCCAGCTCTGTCCGCCGTCGACCGACTTCCAGACGCCGCCGGCCACGCCGGCCGCGTACATGTTTTTCGGATTGACCGGGTCGATCACCAGGGCCCGGGTCCTGCCGCCCACGTTCCCCGGCCCGAGCTGGGTCCAGGAGCCGAGGGTCTGCGCCTCAGCCGTATAGGAGAGACCGCGCCCGGCCAGCTCGGCCCGGGAGGGCAGGGCCTCGTTGCGCGCGGAGGAGCGCTGCGGCATGACCCGCATCCGTTCCAGGGCCGTGAAATAGCGCTCGACCGGGATGGCCGCCTGGCCCGCCGGGACGCGCTTGAGGCGGAAGAATTCCTGCGCTTCGTCAGGGCTGTCGACGCGGAAGGGCGGGGGCGTCTGGGCCTGGATGCGGGAGCAGAAAGCGAGGACAATAACCAGACCGAGCCGGAACGGTGTCTCTCTCAGATACATCAGGGACCTCCGGAATACTGGGGGCAATCTACCACGAGGTTTCGATGCGGGAGCAGTTCGGGAACTGGGGGATCGAGCTTTCCGACGCGGACTTCGCGTGCGCCCTGGCGGCGCTCGGCATGCTGCCTCCGGAAGCGGAGCCTTCCTGGCCGGTGGACCGGCTGGCGGATGCGCTCCTGCGGAGCTTCCAGCGCCGACGAGGGTGGCAGCTCCGGCCGACGGAGATCGACGCCCGGACCCTGGCCGAGACCTGGCTCTCCTTCCTGGATGCCGGCGGCCGAGGGACTCCGATCCACATCGAGTCTCCAGGTCCGGTAGATCCCTACTGGATCGAGGGACAGCTCTCGCGGCCGGAGGTCGGAGCGGGCCCTGTCCAGATCCTGATGAGCGGGGCGAAGCCAAACCGGGAGCTAACCAAGGGACTTGGGTCCTATGCCGTTGACACTCGCGAGGAAGTCAGCGAGCCCGGTCCCCGGCCACGATTCCTCCAGGCTCAGCTCCAGAGAGAGCCCGAGGTCTGCACCGTCTCGATCCGGGTGGGCCTGCCCGACGAGGAGTGGCGGAGCGTCGAGAAATCCTTCCCCTTGCCGGAGGACTCCGACCCCGACGGCCATCAGCTCACCGTGCTCTTCTCGGAACCCCGGGTCTGTCCCGAGCCGCAGGTCCGCAGCCTCTGGCTGCCTCCCCGGGGGAGCAGCCAGCCGGTCTCCTTCACCTTCGAGATTCCGAGGGGCTTGAGCACCATCTCCGCCCGCGTCACGATCCTCCACGCCAACCGCGTGCTTCAGACAGGGCTCCTGGAAGCCGAGGTCGGCCGGGGCCTCAATTGGACGTTCCGGATCGACGCCGCGCCGCGGAGGGACCTCGAGAGCCTGTCCGGCCGCACGGTCTTCGACGCGGCGCTGGTCGAAGGAGACGGGATTACAGCTGCGGCAGAAGGCAGCGCCGCGCTCCTCCATCTGGACGACGGCCAGTTGGACGACCTGACCCGGTTCCTCACCCGGCAGATCTCCAGCGCCGCCAACGACCCCGACAGCTACGCGCAGCTCGACAGCCCCGGATCGGTGGAGCTTCTCCGGATCCTGGCGCAGAAGGGGGGCGAGGTTCATGAAACCCTCTGCGAGCACACCGGTCTGGCGGCCCTTGCCAACGCGAAACGCATCCACATCACTGCGGCCCGGGTCGGATCGTTCTTTCCCGTCGAGCTGCTCTACAGCTTCGAGCCGCCGGACGACACGGCGGGTCTCTGTCCGCGCGCAGCCGAGGCGCTCCAGAGGGGAGAATGCGCGGGCGATTGTTCCGTAGACCGCCGGCAGAACATCTGCCCCCTGGGCTTCTGGGGTCTCAGCCGGATCATCGAGCGCCACGCCCACAGGAGAGAGGACAACCAGATCGACGGCGACTTCCTCCTCCAACCTGAACCCGTGAGACAGAGAAGCCCGCTGCCGGTCTCGGGGACCTCCCTTCTCGCCGCCAGTGGCCGGGCCACCGAGGTGAAAGCCACCGCCGTGGACGAGCTGTTCGAGGCTCTCCAGAAGCGGGGTCCCGCGAGCCGGGCCACCTCCTGGAAGGCCTGGGCCTCCGAGGTCAGCGAGGACTCGCCGTCGCTCCTCGTCCTCCTCCCCCACCACGAGCAGAGCCCGGACGAAGAGATCCTCGAGATCGGCCAGGGCGACCGGCTCCGGTCCGAGCTGGTGCGCGTCGACCATGTCCGCCAGCCGAGCGGCCCCTATCCCATCCTTCTCCTTCTCGGCTGCGAGACGAACCTGGCCCGGATCGCCTTCGACAACTTCGTCACCCGCTTCCGGGACAAGGGAGCCGCCGTGGTGGTGAGCACCATCGCGACCGTCCTGGGCCGCCAGGCCTCGCCGGCCGCCGCCCGCCTCGTGGAGCTGCTCGACGAAGCGGCCCACGAAGGCAACAGCACCTTTGGAGAGGTCATGCTCCGCCTCCGCCAGAAGCTCGTCGCCACTCAGACCCCCATGGCCCTCGGCCTTACGGCTTATGGCGATGCGGACTGGGTGCTGACCAGGGAGCGCGCCTCCGCAGGAGGCGCAGGTGCGTAGCCTCGGGTTGAAACCAGGTTGAAACCCGAGGCAGGCGGGGCGGCCTCGTCGCTCCCGTGCACCCTGCCGTCGCCCCTGAAGGGGCTCGAACCGGAGATTCGGCCTCTCAGCCCCGGGTTGAAACCGGTTGAAACCCGGGGCTACGCGCCTGCACCCCCTCCGGAGGGTGCTCCTCCGCACGAGGCCGCCGGTGCTCGCCATTGAGATGCTCCCAGCCGAGCACGGCGACTGTCTCTGGATCCCGACAATCCGAACCAGGGCGATCTATCGTGAGGCGGGCGATATACTCACGAGAGCCTAAAAGAGGAGAGCGCCGTTAATGCGGGAGCGGTTCGGGAACTGGGGGATCGAACTTTCCGAGGCAGACTTCGCGTGCGGCTTGGCGGCGCTCGGCATGCTGCCGCCGGATGCGGACTCCTCCTGGCCGGTAGACCGGTTGGCCGACGCGATCTGGAGGAGCTTCCAGCGCCGGCAGATGTGGCGGTTTCGGCCAACGGATATCGATGCCCGGACTCTGGCGGAAGCTTGGTTCTCCTTTCTGGAAGCTGGCGGTCGAGGGGTCCCGATCTATATTGAGTCAAGTGGCCCGGTATCTTCCCGCTGGATCGAGGAGCAGCTCTCGCGACCGGAGGTTGGAGCGGACATCATTCAGATCGTCATGACGAGGGAGACGTTTTCTGTTGGGACGGTGCTTAAGGCAGACCCTCTCGGTTTGACTTTCGTTCCCCGGCCACGCTTCCTCCAGGCCCGGCTCCACAACCAGGCAAGGACCTACACCGCCTTGGTCCGTGTGGGTCTGCCTGACCGGGCTTGGCAGAGCGTCGAGAAACCCTTTCCTCTGCCGGAGGACTCCGACCCTGAAGGCCACCGGCTCGCCGTGCTTTTTTGGGAGTCCCAGGTCTGCCCCGAGCCGCAGGTCCGGAGCCTTTGGCTGCCTCCCCGGGGCAGCAGCCAGCCGGTCGCCTTCACCTTCACGGTTCCGCAAGGCGTGGGGGCGATTTCCGCCCGCATCACGATCCTCCACGCCAACCGTGTGCTCCAGACGGGTCTTCTGCAAGCCATGGTGGGCCGGCGCAGCCAGCAGTGGTCGTTCCGGATCGACGCCGCGCCCCGGAGAGACCTCGAAAACCTTGCGGACCGGAGCCCCTTCGATCTTGCGCTCGTCCTTGCCGGAGAGACGCCCCACCTGACCGCCTCGTCGGAGGACCGGACGGTGGCTCTCGCCCTGGACGACGGCCGGATCGGTAAGCTTACCGAGTTCCTCGACGGGCAGATCTCCGCCATCGCCAAAGACTCAGACCGCTATGCCGGCCTGGAGAGCCCTGGCTCTGTCGAGTTGCTTCGATCCCTCGCGCAGGTCGGCGCCGCGGTCCATGACCATCTCCAGCGGCACAGCCGGTTGGACCGGCTCGCCGATGCCCGGCGCATCCACATCACCTCGGCCAAGGCCGGAGCCTTCCTGCCGATCGAATTCCTGTACCGCTTCCGGCCGCCCGAGCCGCCGGCCGGGCTCTGCCCGCATGCCTTGGCCGCCCTGGAGGCCGGCGACTGCTCGGGAGCCTGTCCGTCCGACAAGAGGAACACCATCTGCCCGTTGGGCTTCTGGGGCCTGAGCCGGGTCATCGAGCGTCACTCGCACCTGCCAGAGGACCAAGACCGCATCGGCAAGGACTTCGAGATCGGTGCCGAGCCGGCCCGCGGACGCAGTCGCCTTCCCCTCTCGAAGACCTCCCTCCTGGCGGCCAGCAGCAGGGCGTCCGGGGAGAGGAAGGATGCCGTCACCAGTCTCCTCGCGAAGCTGAAGGCGCGCGGAGCTTCCGTGCTGGCCACTACTTGGCCCGAGTGGGAGCAGCACATCGCCTCCGATCTGCCGGGCCTGCTCGTGCTCCTGCCCCATCATGAACGCAGAGACGGCTTCGAGATCCTGGCGATCGGCGAGGATGAGCGCCTGCCCTCGGTGAACATCTGGGACGAGGTGGTCCGCAAGCTGCCGGACGGCCCTTATCCGATCGTGCTGCTCATGGGATGCGAGACGAACCTCACCCGGATCAGCTTCGACAGCCCGGTGAGCCGTTTCCGGGACCGGGGCGCGGCCCTGGTGGTGAGCACCATCGCCATGATCCTCGGCCGACACGCCTCGCCGGCCACCGCAACGCTGGTCGACCTGCTGGATGAGATGTCGGCCTCCGGCGATCGCACCTTCGGAGAGGTCATGCTCCGCCTCCGCCAGAAGCTCGTCGCCACCCAGACCCCCATGGCCCTCGGTCTCACCGCCTATGGGGATGCGGACTGGGTGTTGACGAGGGATATTGCGTTTGAGGTTCTACGCCGCATAACGGTCGATGACAATGAAACAGACCAAACCGACATCCGATCCGGTCATCGATGAGATCCGGGAGATTCGACACCGGATCTCTGCCCGCTTCGATCACGACCCTGCAAGGTTGGTGGCTTATTACGTAGAGCTTCAGAAGCGCTATCAGGACCGGCTCATCCAATCCAAGCCGAAGTCCGTCTGACCATGCTTGCCATCGAAATGCTCCCGGCCGAGCACGGCGACTGTCTCTGGATCGAGTATGGCGATCCTGCCGATCCTCACCGGGTCCTGGTGGACTGCGGCCTCCGGTCGACCTACCGCGAGCTCGCCGACCGGCTGCGCGACCGGCCGGAGATCAAGTTCGAGCTGCTCGTCCTGACCCACATCGACGCCGACCACATCCTCGGAGCCATTCCGCTCCTGCAGGAGATCGACCCCAAACGTTTCGGCGACGTCTGGTTCAACGGCTGGAAGCACCTGAATCCCCCGGATGCCATGGGTGCCCTCCATGGAGAGATGTTCGCGGCCATCCTGGAGAAACGCGGGTTCAACTGGAACCGGAGCTGGAACGGCGGCGCGGTGGTCCTCCCGGACTCGGGCGACCTGCCCCGGATCGAGCTGCCGGGCGGGCTCAAGCTGACGCTTCTCTCTCCGACCCGGGAGCGCCTTGCCGACCTGAGGATTGCCTGGGAAAGGGAGCTGGAAGCCTTCGAGGCCGGCGACACCGAAGCCGCCATGGCCTACTTGCAGGCTAGACCCCGGTTTCAGCCTGACGCGCTCGGACCGGAGAGGATCGACGTCGAAGAGCTGGCCGAGCAGCCATTCGAGCCGGACGACAGCGCGGCTAACGGCAGCAGCATCGCCCTGCTCGCCGAGTACGAGGGCAAGACCCTCCTTCTCGGCGCCGATGCCTTCTCCCCGGTCCTCGAAAGCAGCATCCGCCGTCTCCTCCGGCAGACCGGGCAGAGACGGCTCCAGGTGGACGCCTGCAAGATCCCCCACCACGGCGCCCGCGCCAACAACGGACCCGGATTCCTCTCTCTCCTGGACTGCCGGGACTTCCTCTTCTCCAGCAACGGCAGCCATGGCTATCACCACCCCCACCGCGAGACCGTGGCCCGCATCCTCACCACCCGCCGGGAGTCGCGCCTCCACTTCAACTACCGCACCCGGGAGACAGGGGTCTGGGACGACTCCGGCCTGCAACGCGACTGGAACTACGAGGCGCGCTACCCGGCGGGCCAGCCCGGCTACCGGCTGGCTTTCTGACCAGCCGAGAGTTCGCCGGGAGTGTCCCCGGCTCATCCGGGAGCCTCCGCGGCGCGCTGGGAACCCTTCCCGGAACGCCGGGGACCCTTCCCGGATTGCCGGGAATCCTTCCCGGATCGCCGGGAACCCTTCCCGGATCGCCGGGAACCCTTCCCGAAAACTCCCGGAACCCCTCCCGGAGCTCCCGGAACCCTCCCCGGATTGCCCGGGACCCTTCCCAAATCACCCGGGACCCTCCCCGGAGCGCCAGGAACCCTTCCCGAATCGCCGGGAACCCAGGCAGCCGCGCACACTTCTTGCACTACTTAAACAACCTCTACAAGGAGGTGCCCCAATGCGAGATGCGAAGGTTGTACTGATGCTGGCCATTCTTCTGTCCGGAGCCGGCGCAGCCCGGGCGCAATGCCCTGGCGGCACGTTCGTGATCGACCTGGAGAAAGGCCAGCAGCTCACCACGCCCCCGGCGTCCATGAGCGTGCTCGCCCTGGCCCCGTCCCAGAACCCGTCCTGCTCCGGCTGGTACGCGGCCGTGGTGAGACTCGACCTGCGGAACTGCAGCGAGGCGTCGATCGTGGTGGAGTGGGACAAGCCGATCGCCTGGACCGTCCACCTCGCTGACTCCCCCACCAACGACGGCTACGGCGGCGACGCCGGCACGACCCTGAACAACGCGGAGCTCTGGATCAACCAGCAGATCCTCTGGGTCGCCACCAACCGGACGAACGGCGTCAATGACAACGAGCTGGCGCAGGAGAACCTGGAGCTCAACGACGGCGCCATGAAGTTCGAGGTCTCCAACCAGCGGGTGGCCTGGGCGCCGCCGTACAACGTCCTGGAGATGCCCAACCTCAAGAAGCTGTTCGCTCTCCCGGATACGAACAATCCGGCCGAGGGCTACTACGTCTACCTGGGCCTGAACCGCGTCGTGGCCGACTTCCCGACCCGGCAGGGCTGCGGCGCCATGCGGGCCATGATTACAATCGAATAACTACGATCGAGTGATGCTCAGTCGGCAGCCGGGATCACCATCACCGGAATGCGCACCTGGTGGCGCAGGCGCTCCACCGAGGTGCCGTGGACGAGATCGCCCATGCGGTGATGGCCGTGGCTGCCCATGAGGATGAGGTCGGGACCGTTCTGCTCCACGAGACGCGCCAGCTCGTCGGCGGGCTCTCCGAAGCCGAGCCCGGTCTCGGCCTCCACGTCATGCTCCGCCAGCTCGGCGGCGCAGAGCTCCAGGCGCACCTGGTCCTCGCGCGCCTCGCTGTCGCCCAGGTCGACCCCCATGATCCGGGCGCCGCCCGACTCGACGATGTGGAACAGCAGCACCTTCGCGCCGCGGCCGGCGGCGAGGGCGAGGGTGACGGCATGCGAGAGGACGGCCTTGTCGGCGCGCGAGAA
>DATANP010000696.1:0-11865 GCA_036266195.1 Thermoanaerobaculia bacterium
CGGACCGGAGCAGGCGACGCAGAGACTCGGACAGGAGACGCACAGATCCTTGCAGGGGCCTCACCGACTCGCACAGGCGGCGCCGGGAACGCTTCAGGAAGACCGCCTGCTCCGACAGGAAGCGCGCAGGTCGGTTCAGGGCCTTCGGCGACTCTTTCAGGAAGCGCGCAGGTCTGTTCAGGGCCTTCGGCGACTCTTTCAGGAAGGGCAGGGGTTCGTTCAGGAAGAAGAGAGCATCTCGGCGACGATCCTGTCGCACTCGGCGCCGCGGTCTCAGCCGAAGAGGAGGCGGAGCGCCACGTCGAGGACCGGGCGGAAGACGTAGGGGAAGACGTTCCAGGCGACGACGAGGCCGATGAGCGACATCATCGGCTGGCGGAGGAAGGCGTTGTAGCGCGCCGCGGTCTCGTTGCTCATGAAGGCGGGGAGCACGGCGCTGCCGTCGAGCGGCGGGAGCGGGAGCAGGTTGAAGAGGAAGAGGAGCAGGTTCACCGAGAAGAGGATCGAGAGCGGCGTGATCGCCGCGTCCGCGAAGCTGTGCGGCTGGGTGGCTTCCACCAGGCGCTCGTACTTGAAGCCGTAGATCCACATGGGGTAGGGCTCGTAGATCCCGCGGCCCATGCCGACGCGCAGGATCAGGCCGGAGATCACCACCAGCAGCAGGTTGCCCGCCGGACCGGCCATGGCCATCAGCGCGGCGTGCTTCGGATAGCGGTGCGCCCAGACCGGATCGTAGGGCGCGCTCGCCCAGCCCATCATCCAGGGGCGGCCACTCTTGATGGACATGATGAAGGTGGCGATCGGCACCAGGATCATGCCCACCGGCTCCCGCTGGATGTGCGGCAGGGGGTTCAGGCTGACCTGACCCCCTTCGTAGGCGGTGGAGTCGCCGAGCTTTTGGGCCGCCCAGGCGTGCCCGGCCTCATGGAGCGTGGTCGAAAACAGAAAGACCACGAACCAGGTGAGGCCGAGGACGAGGAGATCAGGGCTCACGCGCGGCTGAGATACTTGTTTTCGCGGGTGTCGATGATGATCCTGGTGCCCACCTCGATGAACGGCGGCACCATGACCGTGAGGCCGGTCTCCATCTTGGCCGGCTTGTACGATGCGCTCGCCGTGGCGCCCTTCATGCTCGGCTCCGTGTCCACCACCTCCAGCGTCACCGTGTTCGGCAGCTCGATGCCCACCGGGTTCTCGTCGTGGAAGTCGACCGAGATCACCGTGTTCGGCAGCAGGTAGAGCAGCGTGTCGCCGAGGGTCTCGTCGTCCAGGGTGACCTGGTCGTAGGTCTCCTGGTTCATGAAGTGGTGGCCCGACGGGTCGGAGTACAGGTACTCCATCGGGTGGGTGTCGAGGATGGCGCGCTCCACCTTCTCGGTCGAGCCGAAGCGGTGGTCGAAGCTGTTGCCGCTTTTCAGGCTGCGCATGCGGGCCTGCACGAAGCCGCGCAGGTTGCCCGGCGTCACGTGCTTGGCTTCCATGATCCGGCAGACATCCCCCTCGAAGAGGATGCACATGCCGGATCGCAAGTGGCTGGCTTGAATCAAGGTTTCATCTCCATATGGTTCGGAGGCGCGAGGCTCACTCGTGCTCTTCCTCCTGGTGCTTCTTGGCCTGGGCCACGAGCTTCTCCTGGACCGGCCGCGGCACCTCTTCGTAGTGCGAGAACTCCATGTGGAAGCTCGACCGGCCCTGGGTCATGGCGCGCAGCACGCGGGCGTATTCGAGCATCTCGGACATCGGCACCAGGGCCTTGATGATCTGCGAGCCGTTGACCGCGTCCATGCCCTGAGGCCGGCCGCGGCGGTGCGACAGGTCGCCCATCACGTCGCCCGTGAACTCCTCGCTGGTGTTGATCTCGACCTTCATGATCGGCTCGAGGATGGTGGGCGAGGCCTTGGCCATGGCGTCCTTGAAGGCCAGCGAGCCGGCGATCTTGAACGCCATTTCCGAGGAGTCGACGTCGTGGTACTGGCCGTCCAGCAGGCGGACCTTGAAGTCCACCACCGGGAAGCCGGCCAGGTAGCCGCGGCGCCGGGCGTCCTGGATGCCCTTCTCGACCGCCGGCCGGTAGTTGTGCGGGATCGCGCCGCCGAAGATCTCGTCCGCGAAGCTGAAGTCGTCGCCGCGCGGCAGCGGCTCGATCTTGATCTTGCAGTCCGCGAACTGGCCGCGCCCGCCGGTCTGCTTCTTGTGCCGGCCGTGGCCGTCGGCGGGCTTCATGATGGTCTCGCGGTACGGCACCTTCGGCTGGTGAAGGATGACCTCCACGTGGTAGCGCCGCTTGAGCTTGGCGACCGCGATCTCGATGTGCTCCTGGCCGGTGCCCGAGATCAGGTGCTCGTGGGTGTCGGGGTCGCGGCCGGCGTGCAAATCGAGATCCTCGTCCATGAGCCGGGCCAGCGCCTCGCCGATCTTCTCTTCGTCGCCCTTCGACTTGGGCTCGACCGCGAAGGCCATGGCCGCCTCGGGCACCTTGATCCAGTCCACCTTGACCGGCCGGTCCTTGGCGCAGAGCGTGTCGCCGGTGATCGTGGACTTGAGCTTGGCCACGCCGCCGATGTCGCCCGCGATCAGCTTCGGCACGTGCGCCGTCTGCTTGCCCTGGGCGACCATGAGATGGCCCATCTTCTCCATCTCCTCGGCGCGGCTGTTGTACTCCGCGGTGTCGGTCGGCAGGGTGCCGGAGACGACGCGGAGCAGCGAGATCTTGCCGGTGAACGGGTCGGAGAGGGTCTTGAACACGAGCACGGCCAGCGGGCCGTTCGGGTCGCCCTTGAGCTCGACCTCCTCGCCGCCCAGGGTGTGGGCCGGGAAGGTGCGATCGGCCGGGGAGGGGAGGATGTCGATCATCGCGTCGAGCAGCGCCGAGGGGGCGACGCCGTGGCTGCAGCAGGAGACGGTCAGGGGGAAGATCTGGCGGCTCGCCACGGCGCGGCGCAGGCCGGCCTCGAAATCCTCCTGGGCCAGGGCGCCGGTCTCGAAGAAGCCCTCCATCAGCGAGTCGTCGGTCTCGGCCACGGCCTCCATGAGCTGGGCGCGGAAGGTCTCGACGTCGCCTGCGAGGTTGGCCGGGATGTCCACGGCCTCGGCCTTGCCGCTGCCGTCGCGGGTGAAGCGGTAGGCCTTCTGCTTCACGAGGTCCACCACGCCCTCGAAGCCGGACTCGCTGCCGATCGGCATCTGGATCGGCAGGACCATGCGGCCGAAGGATTTGTGCAGGCCGTCCAGGGCGCGCTGGAAGTCGGCGCGCTCGCGGTCCATCTTGGTCAGGTGGATCATGACCGGGAGGCCGATCTCCTCGGCGAACTTCCAGGTGCGCTCGGTGTTGACCTGGACGCCGGCCACGGTGTTGATGCAGAGGAGGACCGAGTCGGCGGCGCGCATGCCCTGCTTGGCCTCGGTGAAGAAGATGCCGTAGCCGGGGCAGTCGAGGAGGTTGATCTTGTGCTGGCGCCAGGGGACAAAGGCGGGGGCGAGGCCGATCGAGATGCCGCGCTCCTGCTCTTCCGGATCGAAGTCCGTCAAGGTGTTCTTGTCTTCCACCCGATGCATCCGGGTTGTCACACCACCGGCATACAGCAGCGCGCTGACCAGCGTGGTCTTCCCGGTATCATTGTGTCCGGCAACGGCGACGTTGCGGATCTTGTCCGGACTATCCACTTGCATTGCCTGCATCGATCGAGCCTCCTTCGACGGGAAAGAGTATCAGGGGGCGTAAATATACCATGAGGCCCGCGCCGGCAACCCCCGCCGGAAATCCCGCGTAAACCTCGCCATGTCCTGGATTTATCCTCGACCGGGTTCGACCTCGGGGTTTGACCTGGGAAGGGGGGCGGCCTAAAATCATCCGGCTTGCGAAACTACGAGCCATGCTACCGTTGACACCGCCCAAGCTCGGCCGTTACGAGATCGTCGATGAGATCGGCAAGGGAGCCATGGGGGTGGTGTATCTCGCCCGCGACCCGCTGATCGGCCGCCTCGTCGCGCTCAAGACCTTCCGCATCGGCTACTCGGTCAAAGACCACGAGATGGAGCAGTTCCGGGTGCGCTTCATGCGCGAGGCGCAGAGCGCCGGCATCCTCAGCCATCCCAACATCGTCACGATCCACGACGTGGTCGAGCAGACCGAGGAGGGGATGGCCTTCATCGCCATGGAGTACGTCCGGGGGACGACCCTCAAGGCCATGCTCCAGAGCGACCAGGTGCTCAGCCTCGGGTTCGTGGTGGACATCATCGGCCAGGTGGCGGAGGCGCTCGACTACGCGCACGCGCACCGGGTGATCCACCGCGACGTGAAGCCGGCGAACATCCTGATCACGGCCGACAACCGGGTGAAGATCACGGACTTCGGCATCGCCCGGCTGGACACCTCGAACCTGACGCAGGAGGGGCAGCTCCTCGGCACGCCGAACTACATGGCGCCGGAGCAGATCCAGGGCAAGGAGGTCGACCACCGCGCCGATCTGTTCGCCCTCGGGGTGGTGCTCTACGAGATGCTGACCCGGCACAAGCCGTTCCAGGGCGAGAACCTGACGGTGGTCAGCCATCGCATCGTGTACGACCAGTTCACGCCGCCGCGCGACTACGCCAGGGACATGCCGCCCGGGCTGGAGCCGATCCTCGACCGCGCGCTGGAGAAGGACCCGGCCCGCCGCTATCAGCGGGCGAAGGATCTGGCCGAGGATCTCCGGCGGGTGCTCACGGGCTCGCGCGACGACCTCAACGAGACGCTGAGCATCGCCTCCTGGGCGCCCTCGACCGGCCCTGGCATGCCGCCTCCGCCCCCTGCTCCGCCGGGCGGCGGCACGACCACGGCGGCCTCGCCGAACGGAGCCGCGGTCCGCCCGGCGGCGCCCGTCCAGGCACCCTCCCGGGGAAAGACCCCGAAGGCGCCGCTCTCCCTGAAGAAGGTCGGACTGTACGCGTTGCTCGGAGCGATCGTCGTGGTCCTCGGCGTGGCGGCGATGAAGCTGGGGACGTCGTGGTCCAGGCCGGACCAGACGGCGGCGGCCGTCACTCCGCCGGCCCAGGCGCAGCTCGAGCGCTTCAACGGGCTCCTCCAGGAGGGAGAGACGCGGCTCAAGGAGCTGAACTACGCGGGGGCCATGCAGTCCCTCTCACGGGCGCTCGAGATCGCGCCGAACGAGCAGGAGAAGGCGAGGGTCACCCGGCGTCTGCAGGAGATCGGCCTGCAGTACAACGATTACGTCCAGACGCTCAGCCGGAGCGGTCAGATCGCCGCCTATCTGGAGAGCGCGAAGGAGGCGTTCGGGGATGAGCGCTACGCGGATGCCATGAAGTCCGCCGACTCCGTGCTCGCGATCGACGCTTCGAACGCCGAGGCCAACCAGATCAGGAGCGACTCCGAAAAGAGTCTGGCCCGCCTGCGCCAGGCCAGGCCCAGGACAACTCCCACACCGACGCCCACGCGCCCGCAGGTGGCCGGCGTCACTCCACCGCCTGAGCCCAGCCCGACGCCGGAACCGCAGGCTCCATCGACCGAGAACCTGCCGTCCCGGCTCCGGATCGCCATTACCTCCGAGCTGCCAATGGTCACGGTCATCGTCGACGGTGAGAAGAACAAACGGTTCGTCAGCCAGCCGTTCCGGGGCGAGCGCGGAGGCATCCTGCGCAGGGCGAAAGGGTTCAACACGAGCAGGATTTTCGAGGTCCCCGCCGGCAACACCGAGCTGCGGGCTCTCGTCGTCCCCGATGGGAAGCCCGGGAGGTCCAAGGCCTTCAGTCTGCCGGGCGGAGGCTTCCGGACCCTCGAGATCCGGGTGAGCCAGTCGGGTGACGTCGAGTTCGCGGTGAACTAGGCGCGCCGGTGGACCGTCACCTCGCCTAATCCTTCGAGCTGCGGCACGAGCTCGTCGGCCGGGCCCACGGCCACGATCGCGATGCGCTCGGGGTCGATGTGGCGCTGCGCCGCTGCCAGGAGCTGCTCGCGGGTGGCTGCGGCCAGGCGCTCGGTGTAGCCGTCGTAGTAGTCGTCCGGCAGGCCGTAGACCGCGAGTACCTCCAGGCGCTTGGCCACGTCGCCGATGGTCTGGAGGGTGTACGGGTAGACCCCCATCATGTAGCTCACGGTCTCGTGCATCTCGTGAGGTTCCATCGGCTCCTCCCGGATGCGCCGCAGCTCGCCGAGCACCTCCTGCGCCGCGGCGCCGGCGTTGACCGTGGAGACCGCGGCGTCCACCACGAACGGGCCCGGGCCCAGGCGGCCCGTGAACCGGCTGGAGGCGCCATAGGTGTAGCCGTGGCGCTCCCGCAAGTTCAGGTTGATCCGGCTCGTGAACTTGCCGCCGAGCAGCATGTTCAGGATCGCGAGCGCCAAGTAGTCGGGGTCCTTCCGCGTCACGCCCGCGTGGCCGAGGCGCAGCTCGGTCTGGGAGGCGCCGGGACGGTCCACGATGTGAATCGTGATGCCGCCGAGCGGCACCGGCCGGATCTCGGGACCCTCGGGCGCCGGCGGCTGGCCGGGGCGCGGGGCCAGGGTGCGCTCCACGCCGCGGATCAGCTCCTCGGGATCGAGGTCGCCGACCGCGATCACGGTTGAGCCCGCGAGCGAGTAGTGGCTCTGGTAGAAGGCGACCACGTCGTCCCGCACCAGGGACTTCACCGTGTCCTCGCGGCCGATGAGCGGCCAGGCATAGGGGGTGCCGGCGTAGATCACCTCGTTCAGCTTGTCGTCGGCCTGAGAGGACGGATCGTAGGCACGCCGCAGCAGCTCGGCCAAGCGCTGGCTGCGGATGCGCTCGATCTCCTTCTCCGGGAAGGTCGGGGTGAGCGTGACCTCGGCCAGCAGGTCGAGGCCCGCCGCCGTGTGCTCGGCGAGCAGGGCGGCGGCCACGTAGCCGGAGTCCCAGTCCGCGGCGGTGTAGAGATAACCGCCCAGGCGCTCGACCCAGGCGGCGATCTCCAGGGCGTCGCGTTGGGCGCTCCCCTCGTCGAGCAGAGAGGCCGTGAAGGTCGAGAGGCCGGCTTTTGGTATCGGCGATATCAGATCGTGCTGTCCGCCGGCCCGGGCTACCAGCTCCAGGCTGACCAGGGGGACGCCGGCCACGCGGGCGGCGTAGACCGTGAGGTCGCCCGGCAGCACCCGGCGCACGAAGGGCGGGAAGCGGAAGGCGCGAAGCTCGCCGGGCGCGGGCGGCGCGGTGCGGTCGACGTGAAGTGCCGGCATCAGGAGGCCCGTGGCACCACGGTGACGACCACGCGCTGGTCCGCGGACCAGTGAGCGGCGGCGTATTCGGTCAGCTCGCCCGGCTCGATCTCGAGGTAGCGGTCGGCCTCGCGCGCCACGCCGCCGGGGTCATCGAAGTAGGTCGTGAACTGGGAGAAGAGGTCGGCCCGGTTGTCGAGCTTCTGGAGGCCGCTGTAGAACTCGGTCAGCATGCGGTGGCGCGAGCGCTCGAAGTCCGCGGCCGGGGGCGGCTCCAGCGCGGCGCGGTCCAGGTGCTCCAGGATCGCCGACTCCAGGGTCGCGGCCTCGACGCCGGGGCGGACCGTGGACACGATCATGAAGGTCGAGACCTCTTCATAGGGGCTGATCCAGGCGCCCACGTCCTGCGCGATCTGCCGCTCGTAGACCAGATCGCGATAGAGGGCGCTCGACTTGCCGCCGGAGAGCACGCCGGCCAGCATGTCGCCCGCGTACCAGTCGCGCCGGCCGTAGGCCGGACCGCGGAACGCGATGTAGACGCGGGGCAGGCGGACGTCGTCCTCCAGCACGTCGCGGCGCTCGCCGCCCAGAGGGGAGAGGGGGGCGGAGACGGGCGGCACCGGCGGGCCGGCCGGGATCTCGCCGAACCAGGCCTCGACGCGGCGCAGGGCCTCGTCCGGATCGATGTCGCCGGCCAGGGTGAGAACCGCGTTGTTCGGCGCGTAGTAGGTGCGGAAGAACTGCCGCACGTCCTCCAGGGTGGCGGCGGCGATGTCGTCCATGTAGCCGATCACCGGCCAGTGATAGGGGTGGTCGGCCGGGTAGAGCAGCTCGTGGATGCGCTCGGAGGCGCGGCCGTAGGGCTGGTTGTCGACCCGCTGCCGGCGCTCGTTCATGACCACCTCGCGCTGGGTGTCGAGGGTCTCCTGGGTGAGCGCGGGCAGGAGGAAGCCCATGCGGTCGGATTCGAGCCACAGCCCGAGGTCGAGATGATGGGCGGGCAGGGTCTCGTAGTAGTTGGTGCGGTCGAACCAGGTGGAGCCGTTGGCCACGCCGCCGACCTGCTGGAGGTGGCGGAAGTGGTCGTTGGTGGCCACGTGCTGGCTGCCCTGGAAGAGCATGTGCTCGAACAGATGGGCGAAACCGGTGCGGCCGGGCCGCTCGTTCTTCGAGCCGACGTGGTACCAGAGGTTGACCGCGACCAGGGGGAGGCTGCGGTCCGGATGGAGAACGACGCGCAGCCCGTTGGACAGGGTAGCCCGCTCGAAGGGTAGCTCGTGCTGTAACGCGGTGGCAGGCTCGGAGGCGGTCAGGGTCATCCGGGCAGTGTATGGAGGGGGTTCGGGAGCGTCAACCCCTCACCCCCCTGCCCCCTCTCCCATCCCCTCCCACCACCGGGAGAGGGGGGACGCATGCCGGCGTTCGAGGCGAGCGGAGCGGCAGATTTTCGGATACGTTTCCCCCTCTCCCGGAAGGGTGGGAGGGGATGGGAGAGGGGGCCAGGGGGTGAGGGGCTTGCATTACGCGTAGTTACCGCCTATGCTATCGCCCATGAGCTACCTGACCGAACGTCAGAAGGAAATCCTCGAGTACATTCAGGAGTACCGCCGGGACCGCGGAATCGCTCCGACCCATAGAGAGATCTGCGACCGGTTCGGCTTCTCGTCGTACGGGACCGCCTACAAGCATCTGAAGCTGCTCCAGGAGAAGGGGTTCCTGCGCCGCGACTGGAACCAGAAGCGGGGCATCGAGCTGATCCGGGCCATTCCGGGCGGCGAGGGGAACGAGCGCGACCTGCCCTTCTTCGGACGGATCGCCGCGGGGCGGCCGATCGAGGCGCTGTCCGGCAGCGACCGGGTGGTGGTGCCGGGGCACCTGCTGAGCGCCCGGGGCGGCGACCACTACGTGCTGCGGGTGGTGGGCGACTCGATGATCGACGAGGGCATCCACGACGGCGACTTCGTGATCGTGCTGCGCCGCGATATCGCCGAGCCGGGCGAGATGGTCGTGGCCCTGATCGGCGACGACGCCACGCTCAAGCGCTTCTACCCGGAAGGCAACACGGTCCGCCTCCAGCCGGCCAACCCGACCATGCAGCCCATCCGGGTGCCGGCCAGGGATGTGCGCGTCCAGGGGGTGGTTGTAGGACTGATGAGAAAGTATTGATCCCGTGCCCCCTCTCCCCGGCCCTCTCCCCCGAAGCGGGGGAGAGGGAGAAGGAGCTTCGATGATCTCCTACGACCTCTTCCAGGACGCCCTCGGCTGGGTTCTGGCCGTGGCCCGCCATGGACGCCTCGTCTGGCTCGGGCACACCCCGGACCGGGAAAAGTCCGAGGCGTCCCGTCTGCGCTGGTGGCCGGACGCCGTCCACGACCCCGGGGCGGCCCCGCTCCCGGAGGTCCGCCGCCAGCTCGACGAGTATCTGGCCGGCCGGCGGCGGGACTTCGACCTGCCGCTCGACCCGCAGGGTACCGAGTTCCAGCGCCTCTGCTGGGACGCGCTGCGAGCCATCCCCTATGGCGAGACCCGCTCCTACGGCGCCCAGGCCCGGGCGATCGGCCGCCCCACGGCCATCCGGGCGGTGGGCCGGGCCAACCACGACAACCCGATCGGCGTGATCATCCCCTGCCACCGGGTCCTGGGAGCCGACGGCTCGCTCACCGGCTACGCCGGCGGGCTGCCCATGAAGCAGGCTCTGCTGGAGCTGGAGGGGGCCCTCTCCCGGAAGCTGGACTTCTAAGGCCCCAAAGGACTGCAAGGACGCGAAGGACCAAAGTCTTTGGTCCCTGCAGTCCTTGATGTCCCCTGGGTCCTTTATCCTTTCCTCCTTTTGTACTAAGATCGCTCCCCTCAAAGCGATTGGCACAATGGACCTAGACCGGCTCCTGAAGTTCATGACCGATAAGGGTGCGTCGGACCTTCATCTGAAGCCGACCCGGCCGCCCCTTCTGCGCATCACCGGACGGCTGATGCCCCTGGAGGCTGAGCCGCTCAAGCCCGAGGAGCTGAACGAGATGCTCCTGGGCATCCTCACGCCGCGCCAGAAGGCGAAGCTGGAAGAGAAGCTCTCGGTGGACATCGGCTACGGCGTGCGCGGCCTGGCGCGGTTCCGCGGCAACATCTACATGCAGCGCGGCACCGTGGCGGCCTCCTTCCGGCGCATCCCGTACCAGATCAAGAGCATCGACGACCTGGAGCTGCCGCCGGTGCTCCTCGACTTCGCCGACATGCCCATGGGCCTGGTCCTGGTCACGGGACCGACCGGCAGCGGCAAGTCGACCACCCTCGCGGCGCTGATCCGCTACATCGCCACCCGCCGGCCGGTGCACGTCATCACCATCGAGGACCCGATGGAGTTCCTGTTCACGGACGACGTGGCCTCGATCTCCCAGCGCGAGGTGGGGACGGACACCACCAGCTTCTCCGAGGCCCTGCGCAACGCCATGCGGCAGGACCCGGACGTCATCATGGTCGGCGAGATGCGCGACCTGGAGACCATCTCGACCGTGATCACCGCGGCCGAGACGGGCCACCTGGTGTTCTCGACCCTGCACACCAACAGCGCGCCGCAGACCGTGGACCGCATCCTGGACGCCTTCCCCTCGAACCAGCAGGGGCAGATCCGCACCCAGCTCGCGCAGGTGCTCAAGGCCGTGGTGACCATGAAGCTGGTCGAGCGTCAGGACGGCAAGGGCCTGGTCGCGGCGCTGGAGATCATGCGGGCGTCTCCCAAGATCTCGAAGATGATCGAGAACGGGGAGACCAGCTCTCTGCACGAGGAGCTGGAGTCGTCGGTCGGTTACTACCGGATGCAGTCGATCAACCAGTCGCTGCTGGCGCTCCTCGCGCACGGTACAATTTCCTACCCGGAGGCGATGCGCCAGTCGCCCGACCCGGAAGATCTTTCCCTCAAGCTCCGCAAGATGTTTCCGAACATCGAGGAGAAAGGAGTAGGAGACATGCCCAGCACGGCCGACTTCGCCGCCATCCTCGAACTGCAGGAGTTCAAGCGGCTTTACGAGGAGCAGGAAGAGAAGATCCGCATCCGCATGCAGGAGAAGGAAGAGCAGATCGCCGGCCTGCACGTGGCCATCCGCCAGCGCGACGAGCAGGCGGAGGAGCTGCGCGGCCGTCTCCAGGAGATGGCCCAGGACCGCGAGCGCCTGCGCGGCGACTACAACCGCCTGCGCCAGGAAGCCCAGGAGAAGATCGACAAGCTGATGGAGCGCATCAAGGAGCTCAACCAGCGCCTCATGGGCGGCGGCGACACCGGCACCGCCGAGCGCAAGACGGGCATCTTCCGGTAGCTCCCGGCGCTCGAAAGCACCCTGCCGCCGCTCCCGGCGCCTATCCGGTTCGTGGTCCAGCGCGGCCGCACCGGGGCGACGCTCTCTACGGCACCGCGTTGCCTGGGCAAGGTCCCGTGCTCACCGGCTAGCACGAGCAGGAGCAGAGTCCGTCGCACACGTAGGCGTAGCAGGCCACAACCGAGCCGCAGGGAGCGCAGTCGGCGGCGCACTCCTGCCTGAGCAGATAGCAGAAGTTCGACGGGCAGTAGTAGTTGGGCTTGGGTTTGGGCTGCTCCGAGCTTGCCATGATCGGCTTGCCCGACAGCGACGCCAGGAACACCGAAAGCTCGACCGGCTGGGCCGGTTTCAGGTCAGCCCTCCGGGTCTGCTGGGCTGACGCAGGCTGCG
>DATANP010000697.1:0-5467 GCA_036266195.1 Thermoanaerobaculia bacterium
GGCAAGCCCAACGACGTCCTGACCTTCAAGGCCAGCGAGTCGAACTGCACCCCGAGCGCGACCTGGAACTGGACCGCCACCGGCGCGACCATCACCGGCGGCACCGCCTCCCAGGTGACCATCTCCTGGACGACCGCCGGCAACAAGACCGTCTCGGTGACGAACAGCGGCTGCGCCAACGCCACCGGCAGCAAGTCGGTCGTGATTAGCAACGGTGATCCGAATCCGCAGCCGACGACGCTCAAGGCCGACTGGAGCTACACCCCGGCCGCCCCGGTGGCCAACCAGGCGGTGAGCTTCAACGGCGCGGCCTCCACCGGCGCTCCGACGGGCTACACCTGGGACTTCGGCGACGGCACCGGCTTCGGCACCGGCGCCACGCTCACCCACACCTACACCGCCCCGGGCAGCTACCGCGTCCAGCTCACCGTGACCAAGGCCGGCAGCAGTTGCCCGCCGGCACCCTTCTGCGAGAGCTCGCTCGTGAAGACCGTCGTGGTCACCACCGGCGAGGCGCCGCTCCTGCCCGGTTTCACCACCAGCGCGAGCTGCATCAACGAGGGCGGCCTCAACGTCTGCACCGGCAAGCCGGGCCAGTCGATGTCGTTCGACGACGTCAGCCAGGGCAACCCGACGACCTGGTCGTGGAACTTCGGCGACGGCGGCACGGCCACCGGCAAGAACGTGACCCACACGTTCACCAAGGCCGGCAGCTACAACGTGGTCTATACGATCGGCCGCAGCAGCGGCACCACGGCGAGCATCACCCGCACGTTCAACATCGTCGGCGACCCCGAGCCGCCGAAGAGCAACACGATCGTGCTGCCCTGGATCGCCCAGAGCCGCGGCACGCTCGAGCAGTCGAGCGACCTCTACGTCCACAACCCGGGCACGATCCCGATGGAGATCGTCCTCGAGTTCCGCAAGCGCGGCCTGCCGGAGACCAATCCGCCGAAGGCCACGCGCACGATCGCGCCGGGCGCCACCCTGTACGTGGCCGACGTGCTCAAGGAGCTCTTCAACTGGGAGAACATCGTCGGCTTCGTGACGGTGACCCGGACGAAGGGTGACGCCGACCCGGTGATGACCTCCTTCAACACGACCTACAAGGACGGCTCGCAGTTCGGCCAGACCGTGCCGGGCTTCGTGTTCAACCAGGAGGCGGCCGCCGCGACCACCGGCACCCGCATGCAGTACCTGGTCGGCCTGAACGACAACGGCGAGCGCGAGGCCTACTTCGGCCTGACCAACCCGAACAACGCTCCGGCCTCCTACAAGCTGAAGTTCTACGACGCCCTGGGCCATCCGATCGGCACCCCGAGCGCCGAGCTGAAGCTGTCCAGCTACGGTCTCAAGCAGTTCCAGCCGGCCGAGATCCGGACCCAGTTCGGCATCAACACGCAGGACGACTACCGGGTCGAGATCGAGACCGTCAACGGCGGCCAGATCTTCCCGTACGGCGCCAACGTGCGCACCGCCTCCGACGACCCGTCCTTCCTCGGCGTGGGCAACTCGAGCACGTCGAAGCTCTACCTGGTCGGTGCGCTCAGCACCCCGGGCCTCAACAACAGCCTCTGGCAGACCGACATCGTGCTGGCCAACACCGGCACCCAGGTCGCCCTGACCGACGTCACCTTCACCAAGGCGGGCCTCAACGACCCGACGACGCCGGTCAAGGTCTCGCTGCAGCCGGGTGAGACCCAGCGCCTGGAGAACCTGATCGCCTCGAAGTGGAACATCAAGGACTCGGTCGGCGTCGTCACTCTCGCGAGCGACTCGCTGAACAGTGTCTTCCCGATCGTCCAGGGCGAGAGCTACAACAACGCCAACCCGAGCATGCGCTTCGGCCAGTTCATGGCGGCATTCACCGACGCCGACGCGGCCGAGGCCGGCGAGGCCCACTACCTGGTCGGCCTGCGGCAGGACGCCGACAACCGCACCACGTACTGGATCTTCAACCCGGGCAACCAGCAGGCGAAGTACGACATCATCTACCGGGCCCTGGACGGCACCGAGCTCGGCCGCGTCAGCGGCGTCCTGCTCGGCGGCGGCAAGCTGCGCCAGTTCAGCCCGTCGCAGCACGCCCTGCCGGCCACCGGCGCGCCGGGCGGAGGCTTCACCGTCCAGGTGAAGGTCATCGCCGGCAAGGTCCTCGCGGCCGCGCAGGTGGTGAACAACAAGACGAACGACCCGGCGTACGTCCAGGGTCAGGCCCAATAAGCCTGCTCCGGAATCGCCCGCTCCCCGAAAGACCGCCAGGGTTCGCCCTGGCGGTTCTTTCTTTTCTGCTGCTCGGTTGCCCGGCCAGCAAGGAATCTCCCTTGCCCGCCGCGGCGCCCGCGAATCCTTCGGAGGGCAAATGGCGGACGGCCCGAGAGGAAGCGGCGGATGTCCGTGCCCTGCCGTATCTCCAGGGCTACAAGCCGGCTGAGGATCGTCCGACGGTCGTCGTGCGCGACGCGGCGGCGGTCGCACCCGGCCTGAACCTGGTGCTCTCGGGCCACGCGGCCGAGGCCGTGCTCATGGACCGCGACGGCAGGATCCTCCACCGCTGGCGCCAGCCGCTGCGCCGCCTCTGGCCCGACCTCGCCAAGGACCCCGAGATGGCGAAGCTGGAGTACTGGCGCCGCGCCTGGCTGTTCCCAAACGGCGACCTGCTCGGCATCTACGAGGGGCTCGGGATCGTGAAGCTCGACGCCCGCTCGCACGTGCTCTGGGCGCGGCGCGGCGGTTTCCACCACGATCTCCAGGTGATGGCGGACGGCCGCATCTGGGTGCTCGACCGCGACGGCAAGATCCTCCCGCGGATCAACTCCATGGAAGGGATCCTCGAGGACTTCGTCACCGTCCTCAGCCCGGACGGCGAGGTGGAGCGGCGGTTCTCGATCCTCGAAGCCTTCGAGCGCTCCCGCTTCGCCCCGCTCCTCGGAAAGATGGAGCACTTCGGAGACATCTTCCACACCAACACGCTGGAGGTCCTCGACGGCCGTTTCGCCGACCGGGACCCGGCGTTCCGCGCGGGCAACGTGCTGCTCTCGGTGCTCAAGCTGGACACGATCGCCGTGCTCGATCCGGACCGAGGGGAGATCGTCTGGGCGAAGACCGGGAACTGGCGGCGCCAGCACCAGCCGACCTTCCTCGACGACGGCAACCTCCTGGTATTCGACAACCGGGGCCCGGGCGGGGAGAAATCCCGGGTGATCGAGGTCGATACGAAGACGGGGGAGGTCGTCTGGCGATATGAGAAGGATCTGTTCTCGAAGACGCTCGGCTCCTGCCAGCGGCTGCCGAACGGCAACACGCTGATCACGGAGTCGGAGAACGGCCGGGCCCTGGAGGTGACGCGCGACGGCCGGATGGTCTGGGAGTACTACAACCCGAACCGGGCCGGCGAGCACAAGGAGCTGGTCGCGGTGCTGTTCGAGGTCGTCCGACTGCCGGAGGCGTTCCCGTTTCAGGGCCCTTAGCCGGCCGCCAGCAGCCAGAGTCAAGCGCCGCTGTCACGATTATTCTTCATTGCGCACATTCATCCTTTAGAGGTACTCGTTCAACCTCAAGGAGGAAGCGTTCATGAGAAGAGTCGTCGTTCGTTGCGCCGCTGTCGCGTTGCTCCTCACTGCCCTTCCCCTGGCGGCTCAGACCGGAGTCTGGACCGCCGTCGGTTCCACCGGGGCCATCGATGAGGCATCCCTCCCGATCTACGCCTTCAACACCAACAATCTGACCTTCCTGGGGGCGGCGACGGGCACCGTGGTGGCGCGCTACAACGTCACCAACACCCTGGGCGGCGGCTTCACCGACGTGCCGCCCTGGACCACGCTGGAGATGACCTACTTCGACATCGCGGCGTCAAGCTCGGTCTCCGCCACTCTCTACCAGGTGAACCGCTGCACCAATACCTTCACCGTCATCTGCGGTGTCGCCAGCGTCGACGCCACCTCGCCGACGTGCGTGGCCTGCACCTTCCCCGCAGGGTCGATCAACTTCGCCAACAGCGCATACGTCGTCGAGGTCCGGTTGACCCGGACGGCCAACCCGCTTCCGCAGCTTTTCAGCTTGCGGATCTTCTGAGGCCGGCAGAGCGGGGCCGCGGGGAAACTCCGGCCCCGCGCTGCGTGGAACACCGCGTTGCGCCGGGATAGAATCGCCGGATGTGGAACGCGGTCGAGGCTGAAGCGCTGACCAAGGTGTACCGGGTGTACGCCACGCCCTGGGACCGTCTGCGCGAGGCGGTCTTCCGGCAGACGCGCCACCGCGAGTTCCGCGCCCTGGAGTCGGTGAGCTTCGCGATCCCGCGCGGCGAGGGTCTGGCGATCGTGGGCGAGAACGGCGCGGGCAAGAGCACGCTGCTCAAGATCCTGGCCGGGATCACCATGCCGACCTCCGGCGCCTTCCGGGTCGAGGGCAAGATCGCCTCGATCCTGGAGCTGGGCTCCGGCTTCCACCCCGACTTCACCGGCCGCCAGAACATCGTGCTCAACGCCGCCATGCTCGGCCTGGGGGAGGACGAGCTGCGGCGCAAGATGCCGGACATCATCGGCTTCAGCGAGCTCGGCGACTTCATCGAGCAGCCGGTCAAGACCTACTCGACCGGCATGGCGATGCGCCTCGGCTTCTCGATCGCCACCCAGGTGGAGCCGGACGTGCTGATCATCGACGAGGCGCTGTCCGTGGGCGACGGCTACTTCCAGAAGAAGTGCATGGACCGCCTGCTCCAGTTCGTGGAGGGGGGCGGCACGCTGCTGTTCTGCTCGCACGCCATGTACTACGTCTCCTCCTTCTGTCAGCGGGCGCTCTGGCTGCGCAACGGCCGGCCCGAGGCGCTCGGCCCGTCGGAGGAGGTCATCCGCGAGTACGAGAACTTCCTGGTGGCGAAGAGCGCGGCCGCGCCGCACGAGGCTCCAGTCCAAGGGGAGGCCGCCCCCCGCGGCCCGGCCCGGATCGCGTCGGCCCGC
This sequence comes from Thermoanaerobaculia bacterium, assembly GCA_036266195.1. Taxonomy (GTDB): domain Bacteria; phylum Acidobacteriota; class Thermoanaerobaculia; order Multivoradales; family UBA5704; genus DATMER01. The sequence continues at coordinate 4,956 of DATANP010000697.1, forward strand.
CTGGAGACCGGGCCGCGGTACGAGAACGGCCAGCCGTGGGAGCTGGAGGTCGAGTGGCAGACCGAGGACCCGGGCCTGGCCTTCCATGTCGGCGTCGGCATCAACCGCTCGGACGAGATCGAGGTCTGCTCGTTCGCCACGCACGTGGACGGCCTGCCGCCGCTCACCGGCGAGCGGCACTACCGGGTCCGCCTGAGCATCCCCAAGCTGCCGCTGGTCAAGGGGGAGTTCACGCTCTACGTCTTCCTGCTCGACGGCGCCGGTCTCCACATCTACGACCAGCGCCGCCTGCCGCGCGCCTTCACGGTCCACAGCCCGACCTACACCTTCGGCCTGATCCGGGCCGATCACGACTGGAACGTCGAGCCCCGGAAGCTCAAGTCGGCGGTCTGAAGGCCGTGCCAGGTTCTCCAGCGCAATGTCACCTTCTCCGGCGCAATGTCAGGTCCCCCGATGCAATGCCAGGTTCCCCACGCCGTTGCCAGGTGCCCTGGAGCGTTGCCAGGTGCCCT
>DATANP010000698.1:0-11370 GCA_036266195.1 Thermoanaerobaculia bacterium
GCGGGTGGCCGAGCCACCGAATGGTCCGGCGTTTGCCTCACCCGCTAGGGAAGTCTTCCGCTTTCTGAGGGCAAATTTGCCTAATTCTTCGAGCGTAGAGGTGGCCACCGAAACGGACGAGATCGCGCTCGTAGTGCTGCATGGTGAACTCCTCGACCTCGGCGTTATCCTCGCCACCACCGTTGCTGCTCCACTGTTGGTGCGCATACTTGGGGACTACATTTCCAATAGACTCCGGGACGCCCGCGAGCGCCGGGACTCGACAGTTCGGTGCCGCCTGCTGCTAGAAAAACGCGACGGTTCCTGCAGTGCTCTCGACTATGACGGGCCAGCGGACACGTTTGAGGAGCTAATGCGGGCCGGAATGACCAAAACCATAGGACGCCAGCATGAGGAAGAACGATGATCTCCACCGAGCCATCGTTACCGCACCGGAGCTTCAGCCGCTGCTAGAAGTTCTTCGTGATTATCGGTCGCGTGTAGACTTACTGATCGAACAGTCTTGGCATGATTCACTTTCGTCAGCCAAGTCGATCTATGTTGCCGAAGGCCGTGAAGACAGCGCCACAGCTGCGTGGTGCCTTGAGACAATCGCCTCTACGCAAGATCACTTCATAGACGCATTCCTTCAGCTCAAGTGTAATGATTTTTATGAGGCATGGTGCCTCTTCGAGCGAGTTGAGATCGCACTACATCAACTCGCACGCCACTACATGCTGCCCGACGATGAGTTCGGCTTGCGCCATATGGAGACTGCGACCGCCCAGTTCCAATCTCTTTATCCATATCGCTGGTTTGCGAGCCCCGGTATGGTCGTCCGTAGGGCAACTTGTTCGATTTGTGGTGAGGCTTTTCGACTCACAGGCGGTTGTGAGCATGAACTTGGAGAAATATATAAGGGCGAGATGTGCTGTCGCGTCTTAAACGACATCGAGGCTCTTGAGATATCAATCGTAGAAAAACCTGTTCAGAAGTACTCGGTTCTGTTTAGCGACGATATCTCCTATGACTACGGGCCCGTTCACTACGTAACCGCTGGCTTAGCCTCTCCGTGGCATGAGTGGAGTGTAGAGCGGGAGGAACTTTTGATCGCGCGAGAGGGCTTTCCCGGCACGAGCCGCAACGCGCCGTGTCCATGTGGCTCCAAGAGGAAATACAAAAAGTGCTGCGTGCTTAAGCCGCGCCGCAAGGTCCACTACCAGTTCTCATTTGTGCATCCGCTGCCCGAAGCACTTCCGACTTACCTAGAGGATGGAAGGTTCATCGTAAAAGGTGTACCAGAAGGGGTGCGCTTACGTCGTGGAGCGGCGGCCGAACCCGCCGATTGAGCGGACGGCAAAGTTTGGCGGAACCTTTACATGAATCTGCTTCGATATCTAAGGAACGTGGCAACGGGTCGGTACCGACACTGGAACACCGAGCATGTTCCTCTTGTGCAGACGCTTCATCAGAGGGTCCGGGAGTTGCCATCTTTCGAGCGCGCTGTTCTTCTCAGCGTCGTGGTCGCCTCGGTCCTTGTAGTGGACCAACTTCTTGGACCAGATGCCGGTAAGGGAAAGATCATGCGGGCTGATGCACGACAGCTAACCCGCCGCGAGTTTTTCCATATCTACTTCCTCTTGGCGGCTGGTTTCCTCGCGATCTTCCTTAGCAAGGCCGATCTATCGGAGCATCGCGCGGTGCTTGAGGGATCTTTTGCTCATCTCTTTCATCACGACCCTGCACGCGATGAGTCCTACTGCAAGTTTTCGGAGAAGCTCAAGAACTCTGATCACCCCTCTGCCGCCTTCCTCTACCTGTACTCAGAACTGTCGTGCTTGGCAGGTGAACCTGGACCTTCAGAGGCGAAGGATCTGGCCCGCCCTGGTCTTTTTGTAGTTGCAATGGGAAGTGGGAGCAAAACCATGTTCGAGCTAGTTCAGCGGGAACTGGGAGGTGCGAGTTGATAAACAGCGCCCGAGAACCGCCGCCAAGCTATGCCTCACTGCGGTGGCGGTCCAAGTCCCGGGCGAGAGCTTCGTTGACCCGGGTGAGGGCTTCGAGCTTGGCCTGCATCTGGGCTTCCAGGGCAAGAAGCTCGGCCTTGTGGCGGCGCTCGCGCTCCTCGGCGAGGGCCTTCAGGGCCTCTCGCTCGCGCTGGTAGGCCTCCTGGCGCAGGGCGTGGCCCTCTTCCATGATGCGGACGTCGAGTTGGAGCTGCTCCTGGCGCTTCTCCTGCCGGCGCTGGAGCCAGCGGCGGAGGATCTCCAGGAAGGCGGCACTTCCTCCGAGGGCGGCCAGGCCGGTGATGGCGCGATCCACGAGCTCGCTCATGCGGGAGGCTCGCGAGATCTTCAGGCGGTAGCCGGGGGTGAGGGTGAGATTGACTTGCATCGCGGTCTCCTGGGGGAAAAGACCAGCCCGGCGCCGAGGTCGACGCCGGGCGGGTGGGCATCAGCCGCGCTTCCGGCGCGACGGCGCCGCGTACACCGGCGCAGCAGCAGCCGTGGGCTCCTGGACGCGTTCCGACTTGAGGTCGGTTTCGTCGCCGGGGAACGCTTCGGCCGTCGGTTCCTGGACGCGCTCCGACTTGAGATCGGTCTCGGGGCCGGGCGGCGTCTCGGCCGCGGGCTCCTGGACGCGCTCCGATTTGAGGTCGATGATCGGGACGCCCGGCGGTGGGGTGTCCACGGCCTCGATCCGCAGGTAGGGATCGTCGGCGAGCTGCGGGGGCAGCTTGACCGCCCGGATGTAGGCCGGCTGGCGCCCGAACGTCAGCACGTGGCTGTCCACGTTGACGCGGCGGGTCTCGCGGGCGGTCTCCAGGATTTCGGCGGTGACACGGATCTTGTACAGTTTCATCTTGACTCTCCTTTGGTTACTCCGGTTGTTGAAGAACCCGCACGGCGGTTTGCCAGAACGCCGGTGTGACGCCGTACATGGCATCCATGCCGAACGGGATGTAACGCGACGCAAACTCTTTGGATTGATCGAACTTGAGACCTTGAGGCTCGCGCGAGACCACGAAGATCGCGGGCCTTGGGCCGTTGGGGGTGGCGAGAACGATGTCAACCATGGTCTCGGTGTAGAGCTTGGGCTTGAAGTCGCGGACCAGCTCGAACGCCCCCTGCCAGAGGTTGGGATCGGCGCCGAAGCTCTTTTCGGTGCGCAGCTTTTCGTAGGCCGACCAGACGGCCTGGGAACGGACGAAGACCACGAGGCCCTTGCGCATGTCCTCGCTGCGCACCAGCTCGTCGCGGAGGATGGAGTTGGCCATGAGCCGGTCCACGGCCATGACCAGCTCTTTGCGCGCATCGTCGACGGTCGGGGCGAATGGATTGAGACGTATGGTGTAAACCAGGTTGGAGGCCAGGGTGCCGTCCGGATGCTGGTGGGCGTCGGAGAAGAAATCCTGACCGTCGTAGGTCAGGAGGTTCTCGCGCAGGACGCGATAGGCCAGGAGGACCTTGCCGATGGCGAAGGCGCGGCCGATGCGGGTAGCCTTCTCCGTCGCCTGCAGGAGGGCTGTGCCGCGCTCGATGTCGATGGAGTCGAAGTCGAGGGTGACTTCGTACAGCTCCGGGCGGATCTTGAGCCGGCCGGCGAAGCCCTGCTGGGCTACGCGGTCGCCGATCCACTTGCGCAGCTCGGGGAAGACCGCGGCCCATTCGAGGTTGACTTCCTCGGCCAGAGAGGAGTCGGAGACCACGACGGCCACGAGGGGCAGCAGGGTCGTGGGATCGGTCTTGTCGTAGACGTCCAGGGCAATGGGCGTCGCCTTGACGGCAATTGATTTGAGATCGCTGAGCATGGCTTCTCCATTGATCCCCTGTTATGGGCGCCGCTCGATGTCGACGAACCACTTGCCGGGCGAGCCCGGGCGGGTGAATTTGCCGAGGAGGATGGATTCGAAGGTGACGGTGGAAACGGTGTCGTCGTCCACGACGAAGGCCTTGTCGCCGGGCTTCGGGACGGGGCCCGTGAAGGCGAATTCCCACTCGCCCTGGCAATCGACCTCGACGTAGCGGGCGGCGCCGAAGCCGTTGAAGGTGTCGCCCAGGGTGCCGTCGGCGCCGTCGGTGTTGTCGAACGGTTTCCAGGCGACGCCCTGGGCGCGGAGGCCGAGGGTGTCTTCTCCGGGCACGGCAAAGCCGTCGGAGTCCGTGCAGGCGATGGCGTTGAGGTAGAGGCGGGCGCCTCCCTTCACGGGAAAGGGCAGGAACTGCGGCTGATGGACCGAGTGCATGCGATGGGCGTCGGCGGTGAGCGGTGGCATGGTGATCTCCGGGGTCTCTCGTGTCAGTTGGAGCGGAAGCCCCAGCTCGCGCTGAAGCGGTACTTCTGCTCGAGTTCGGCTTCGCGGTCGGGCGTGAGAGCGCCTGGCTGGCGCGCGGCAGGGTCGGTACTGGCCGGGTCGGCCATGCGGCCGGCGGTCAGGGCTTCGACGGCGGGAACGGCGGCGAGGATCTGAAGGATCTGGTCAGCGATCGACACATCGACGGCTGGCTTCGCCGGATCGGCTTGCAGCTTGACGGTGGCGGGGTTGCGGTCGGCGAGCAGCTCGACGAGGAGCGGCCGGGCGAGCTTCGCCATGGCGGGCGTGACGCGGGCGCCGAGTTGGGCGAGGCGGCGGTCGGCGTCGAGCTCGGCGCGCTGCCGGAGGAGCGTCGAGAGGGCCTGGGCGCCTTCGGCGACCTGGGCTCGCAGGGCGGCCAGCTCGGAGTGTCCGGAGGGGGCAGACGGGTCGGACGCGGTTGGAGGGTCCGGCGGCGGGGTCGCCGGCGACGGCGCATCATCTTCGGGCACGGTGGTCTCCTTTCTGACGGTGAGCACGTACTGGGGACGGCAGAGGGTCACGGGCGGAAGGCCGGGGATTGCGGGGCGGGCGTTGCCCAGGAGGGCACAGCCGGTGAAGTACCAGCCGCCGGTGACCGGATGGCTGAGCGCGATCTCGGCGGACCTGCGGGTGTAGCGCTTGCTGCGGATCAGCTCGACGGTCGCGGGGTCGAGGTCGATGTAGCGCACCCAGAGCGCGGCGTCCTGGAGCCAGACGCGCTCGCACCAGCCGAGGGAGGGGCCGCCCCAGTTGTGGTCGAGGTTGAGGCTTGCCATCTCGACGGCAGGGTCGTAGGCGCCGGCCATCTCGATGAGGCGTTGCAGGGTGATGTTGATCCCGTGGCTCTCGGTGAGATCGACGGGAACGAGCGCAGGGAACTCCAGGACCGGAGCCTTTCCGGCAGACAGGTCGAGAACATGTTCGGCGCCCGGGGTCCAGAGGACGGAGCCGGTGATGATTCGGGGAGTCATCGAGGTCCTCATTCCGGCTCTCCCTCTCCCGTCCCCTTGCTCTCTTCGGAGGAGGGGGCGCTCTCCCTTTCCGCGGGAGGGAGGGAAGCCTTTTTCGTGGGTGGCTCGACTACGGGTTCGTGGTCGAGGGGGGCTGGAACCCGCATGGTCATGCGGTAGTAGCCCAGGGGGACGGAAACTCCGTCGTTCAAGGACCTGGCGATGCCCTGCATGCGCTGGCTGCGATCGGCGGCATCGGAAAAGTCGTAGACGGATTTCGGGATGGGTGCGTCGGGGCCGAAGTTGAGAAGCACCAGCCAGCGGACCAGGGTGTCGGACTCGAAGGAACCCAGGAGGTGCGCGTCATGCTGGACGGTTTCAAGGCGGACCTCGTTCGAGATCAGCGCCTTGGCGAACGAGCCGGCGCCTTTGGCGAGGCCGCTGGTATCGACCTCGCCGAGCATCAGGAGCGCTTCCGCTCTTTCGAGCCAGGAGACGAACGAGGAGTAGCTCGCATCGCCTCCCCGAGAGGCTTCGAGAAAGCTGATGTCGAGGCCCTCGGGCAGCGCGATGGATGAGCCGGTCCGGATGCTGTTGAGGATCGCGAGGAGGCGGTCCTCGTTCTCCTTGTTGATGAGGTCCTGACCGGGCTTGAAGGGATAGGTCCCCTTCGTGAGGGGCTGCGCAAAGCGCTCGACGAAGATTGCCCAGTACTTCGAGGCGTGCCGCTTCAGAAACCAGACCCAGTACAGGCGATCGAGTAGCGCCCGGCCCCAGGGATTGTCCCGGGTTCCGTAAGACAGAACCTGGAACTTCATCGGCGGCGCGGGCATGGGATCGATGCGTCCCGGATGAGCGACGACGTGGAGGGACCTGTCCACTGCCGACCATCCGAACCGCCACATGGGACGGTCGATCACATCGACCGGCAGCCACGCTCCGGCCAAGGGGCCGCGAGTCGCCTGCTCCCAGAGGATCTCGTTGATGGCAACGCCCTTGATGACCGCTTCGAGGATGTTGGAGATCGGGACGACGCGGAGCGGGATCAGGGAAAGCGCGGCCTGTACGAAGCGGGCGATCTCCTCAGCGAGGGGCGTCGAGTTGGCGGCGCGGATATAGCGCGGCAGCGCGAGGACTGCTTTCACTCGCTTTTCCCAGAGGGCCGCCATGTTCGCGTCCGTTTCGATCATCCGGGTGTACAGCTCGCCCAGGCGGTCTCCGTCTTCCGATCGCTCGCGCACGAAGCGCGACGGGTGCGGGATTTCCTGCCACCGTCCAAACGTGCCGAACCCGCGGAAGAGCATGGGATCGGCCGCGAGCTCACCCACGTAGGGACGGAGCCGGCGCTCGGCCGCCAGGGCTGTGAGAACCAGCTCGGCAAAGAGCTGCTCGGAGAGGGAGCGATCGGGGGCACTGCTCATAGGTTTCTCAGGATGTCCAGGGAAGCGATGGCGCTTCCGGCGGGGGTTGCGTGCCGCAGGGGTGGAGCAACGTCCACCCAATCGGCGGTGAGCTTGCGCAGCTCGGCGACGCGCAGGGCATCGACCAGGTGGTCGTTGTGCTTGGAGAATCGGCGGGTGTCGCCGGACTGCGAGTAGGTGTGATTGGCGAGGAGGTGACGGACCTCGGGGTCGAAGGGAAGCTCAAGGCCGCGACCGTGGAGGCGGCGCTCGATCAGTTGCGTGCCCAGCTCCTTGTAGGAGATGAGGACTTCCCTGCCCGAGGCCGGATCGAGCTGAGCTTCTCCGTTCGTGGGGTCGATCGCCGGCGTCGAGCGGTTGAAGACGTAGCCGCTCAGGCGGTCTCCAAGCTCGGGCGCCAGGAGGTCCACCAGGACGCGGCCGACGCCGGTAGCGTCGAAGCCCCAGCCGCCGGCCGGGTGCAGGATGGCGTCGAGGGCGAGGATGAAATCGCGCTGCGCGTACCAGTTCCAGCCGGTCAGGTGGAGGCGGAGGACCAGCGAGTCGGACAAGCCGTTCCTTCGCTCGAAGAGGATTTCGGTGACGGTGGCGGAGCCGACGTCCACGCCGGCGGTGAGGTCGCCGGGGAGTGTGCGGACGAAGAAGCGGGCGAGGTCGGTGATGGCTTCCCGGCGGCGGTCGGCGTCCCAGCGGTCCCAGCCGGAGATGTCCAGGGTGTCCTGGAGGACGGTGAGATAGGGCTGCAGGGCGTCGGCATTGCCTTCGGCTTCCTCGGGGTCGAAGAACCTCACCCCCTGGCCCCCTCTCCCATCTCCCTCCCACCCCCCGCCGGGAGAGGGGGGACGTTGCGCAGGCTGTTTACCGATAGTCGGGGGCTCGGAAGTGTCCTCCTGGTTCTCGTCACCCCAGGGATAGGAGGGGTTCAGGCGGCGGGAGAGGCCGTCGAGCTGGCCGGCTCGGCTGTCCCAGCGGAAGGAGATCGAGAGGTAGTCCGGGATCCAGGTCAGAGCCGGCTTGAGCAGGCGCTCGGGGAAGAGCGAGTACTCGGGATCGCCGGGCAGGCCGAGGACGTTGTGGACGTAGCCCGGCTCGTCCGGACCGCCGTAGAAGCCGACGAACTCCTGGCGGCGCTCTTCGCTCCAGAACGGGTGCGGCATGATCGTCTTGGGCCAGTGAAAACGAACCCAGACGCGCCCGCCGAGGTCACGAGCGAGGGCGCGAGTGCCTTCGGGGCTGGCCGCGGCGGTGGGGCGCAGGAGCTGTTCGACGACCAGCTTGGGGGTGTCGCCGAGCACGACCGACTCCGCGGGAACGGCGTTGTCGGCGATGCGCTGGAAGGTGCATTGACGGTCGCCGGTGGGCACGGAGTAGATCCGGATCTCGCACCCCGGCTTGGCAGCGCGCCAGAACTCGCTCCAGCTCCTCGGATTGACGACCTTGGCGGCCTCGTCGTGCAGGAGCCAGCCTCTAACGTGGATGCCTCGGTAGGCGCGGCCGTCGTGACCTGCGGGCCGGAAGAGGACGCGCAGGCCGTTGCGCCAGGTCAGCCGGCGGTAGGGCTTGGTGGTCCTGCCTCGCAGCGAGTCGGCAAGAAAGGGGTTGGCGCTGAGTTGCCACTCGACCTCTTCCCAGATCTCGTCCAGGTCGCCGTCGAGCGCGGAGCCGACCAGGACGCTCCCGCGCTCGGCGGCGAGACAGCCCCAGAGCAGAAGGCCGACGATCTCCCGGCTCTTGCCGACCTCGGCGCCGTCCTGGTGGACGACGTGGCCGCGGAATCGGAGCGAGGGCCGCTGGTATGGGAAGAGCTGCCAGAGGCCGCCGCCGTCCTCCGGCTTGTTGACCAAATTCGTTTCGACCCAGAGAACGGGGTCGGCGTTGAGGAGCCACCACTGAAGCCGATCGACGTCGAGGACCTGATCGCCGAGCTTGAGGTCGCCGCGCTCCAGGGACTGCCAGGACCAGCGATTCCGCCTGAGCAGAGCATCGATCAGCTCCGGCAGAGCGGGGTGCAGCAGCTCGACGCTATGCATCGGAGTCCTCGCCCTCCCCTGCCAAGCCTTTCCGCATCTGGCTCACCCAGGCGGCCCTGCCGGCGAGGCCGAGCCCTTGATCGCGCTCGCGCTCTCCGCTCGATTTCGGCGTGATGGCCTGGTCGGTGGCGGTATGGCCGAGCTGGCGCAGAAGCTGGAAGGTGTTCGCCGCGCGGGGGTTCTCGACCGGGCGCTCGGCGATGACCTCGAGGTCGCCGTCGGCGTTGCGGCCGACGACCGGCACCTGGACGACGAGTCCCTCGTTCATCAGGAGGGAGAGCTCGCCGTGGGCCAGCGCGAGCTGGCCGGCCATGGAGGTGGCGGCGAGCTCGGCGAGTCCGTTCAGGTCGCCGCGCTCGATCGCCGCGAGGTACTTCTCCATGGTGTCCTGATGGCCGAGAGATACGAGGCAGGCCGAGAGTCCGGCCCCGCGGGACTCCACGGCGCGCTTGACGTCGCAGGTTCCCTTGCCGTCGTTCGGGCAGACGGCGGGCTTGCAGGGCGGCAGGGCCTGACCGAGCGCGGTGGTGGCGTGCTCGCCGGTCTTCACCGCGGCGGCGCGCCGCTGCGCACGCTCTTTCGCGGACAGGGGTTTGCCCTTGGGCCGTCCGCCCTTGGCTCGCTGCTCTTGATCGGTTCGTTTCGGCATCTTGACTTCGCCCGTCTTCGCGAGCAGGTTGATTCCATGAGCGCAAGAGACCAAATCGAAGGCACCCTGGAAGCCGGGAGTAAACTCAAGAATTCACAGGGGTTGGAGGTTCCCGACGAAATGGAAAAAGAGAGACTTCAAGTCTCTCTTCTCGACGGATGGATGTCTTTCCTGGTCAGCGTCCGCGGGCGAACGGAAGCGACGGCGCGAAGGTATCGGCGGCTCGTCGAGCGGCTCTTGAGAGACGTCGGGAAGCCGATTGCGCAGCTCGGCCGGGAGGACATCGAGAAGCATCTCCGGCGGCTGCATGTGGCCGGGCGGGGTGAGAGCGTGCGGCAGGGCGTGGTGGTGGCGGTGCGGTCGCTCGGGGAGTGGTGCCTTGCGCACGGGATTGTTGAGGCGAACCCCGGCGCCTCGCTGTCAGGCCCGCGGCCCTACCGGCGGGAAATCAAGGTGCTCACCGTCGGCGAGGTGTCGCGGCTGCTCTGGGGAGACCGGCCGGGTGCGCTGCCTCGCGATCTCGTGGCGATGCGGGACCGGGTGCTGCTGGGAGTCGCCTACGTGGCGGGGCTTCGGGCTTCGGAGATCGGCCCGCTGGAGGCCGAGGGGGTGGCGTGGCAGGAGGCCACTCAGACGTTCAGCATCCTGGTCCGGCACGGGAAGGGAGCGGGCGGGGATGTCCGGCTGCCGCTCGATCGGCCGGTGTCTCGAATGCTCGGGGCGTGGCTGACGGCGCGGGCGCCTGGCCGATTCCTGTGGGGGCGGCCTCTGACTCGCGGGGCTGTGCGAAAGATCTTGCAGCGGCGATGCGCGGAGGTGGGAATCGTGGCGGGAGGGCGGCGGATCTCGCCCCATGTGCTTCGGCATAGTCTGGCCACGCATCTGCTGGCGGCGGGGATGGACATCCGGCAGGTGCAGCTTCTCCTGCGGCATCGCTCGATTGCCACGACCGAGGGGTACCTCCACGCGGACGTTGATCGGCTGGGTGCGGTGCTGGTCCGGAGCAGTCCGCTCGAGCGGCGCAGGAAGAAGGCGGCGGCGGTCCGTCCTGCGATGGCGCAGCTCCTTGGGGAGCTTCAGGGGCTCGTCCGGCCCGAGTGACCAAAAGCGTAGTTCTGGTGACTGCTCTTTCCGGCCGGGTCGCGCCGCGGAAGTGCTTCTCCCGGCAGGTGCTTGGCAGCTCCGGAGCGTCGTTTTTTCGCTCTCTCTGAGTGCTTCGATAGTGAAAACGAAACCGGTTTCGTTTTTCTGAGCGAGCAAAAGCCCGCCGGTCTTATGTTTGCTCGATGTTGGCCGGGCCTACTTGCTGGTTTAAACCTGCGTGGAAAAGCAATCACGGGAAGTAGGTTTGGACGAGCGCGGGCGGGCGGGAGGCGCCGCGGCTGGCGCGGACGAGCACGAGACGCCCGTCAGGGCGGCTCGCGCGCAGCGCGACAAGACGCGGCGCCGCGGGGCGGGTGGGCGGGATCGAGATGAACTCGGCAGTTTGGCGGAGCGCAGCGGAGCCAATCTGCCGGACCCTAGTCGGGGGGGAGGGCCCCGCACGGTGCAGGCGATACCCTTCGGGAATGCGTGTCTTTGGGAGGCCCGGGTTGTTGCCCGCCCCTGGTTTGACATAAGCCCCGCTTATGTAAAGGCGCAGCCCGGAGGCGGGGAGTGGCGCGCAGGTCGGGTACTGGTAAGGGCCCTTACCGGTACCCGAACCTGCGTTTGCGCCGCCCCCGCCGGAGCCAGGGGCGGGCCGCTCCCGGGCCGGAGGGCGGGGGAAAGGTTCGATACACCACGGCACGGTGCGGGGCCCGAGGGCGGGGGAAATCCAGATGGGCGGATGGGCGGGAGATTGGGTGGGCGCGCCGGAGGAACGGAGGACGGCCGTCCACGGCTGGCCGCAGCTCCGGCGCGGGCACCCGGCCTTATAGATCCAACGGTGCCGTCGGGGTTGAGGCTGAGCATAGAGAGGGTGGGAGCAGTTCGGCGGAGCGCCCTGCGCGGAGCCGATCTGCGG
>DATANP010000699.1:0-8459 GCA_036266195.1 Thermoanaerobaculia bacterium
TCGATCCGGTGAACCCGGAGAGGGTCTGGGCCGGAGGGGTGGACCTCTTCCGCTCGGACGACGGAGGCAGGAGCTGGGGGCTGGCCTCGTACTGGTGGGCCGAGCCGGGCTCGCCGAACTATGCCCATGCCGACCAGCACGTCCTCGCCTTCCACCCGCGCTACAACGGCACGTCGGTGAGGACGCTGTTCGTGGGCAACGACGGCGGGCTGTTCCGGACCCGGGACGCCCTCGGCGCCACGGTGACGGCGCAGTCCGGCATCTGCAACCCCGCTTCGGGGCGGATCCAGTGGGAGAGCCTCAACAACGGCTACTCGGTGACGCAGTTCTACAACGGGGTCCCGTACCCGGACGGCTCCCGCTACTTCGGCGGCACCCAGGACAACGGCACGGTCCGGGGCGGGCAGGCGACGGGCAGCCGCTGGGAGACGCTCCAGTCGGGCGACGGCGGCTACGTGGCGATCGATCCCCGGAACACCGACGTCCTCTACCTCTCCTACGTCTATCTCTCGCTGGGGAAGTCGACGAACGGGGGAGGGGATTTCGGGCTCGCGATCGACGGCATCCAGGAGCCGTTCAGCCAGTTCCTGTTCATCGCCCCCTTCGCCATGGACCCGTCCGACCCGGACCGGCTGTGGACCGGCGGCTATTCGCTCTGGCGCACGGACGACGGCGCGGCCTCCTGGAGCCCGGCGAGCGCCCGGCTCTCGGGCAAGACGCCGTCGGTGAGCGCCCTCGCGGTCGCGCCCTCCGACTCGAACCGGGTGCTGGCAGGCACGCGGGAGGGGCTCATCGCCAGCACCACCGCGGCGCTCGGCGCGGGCGCGGGCACGGCCTGGAGCGAGTCGAAGCCCCGGGTGGGATGGGTGTCGTCCGTCGCCTACGATCCGGTGGACCCGAACGTGGCCTATGCGACCTACTCGACGTTCGGCGGCGTCCACGTCTGGAAGAGCACGGACGGCGGTCAGACCTGGTCAGGGCTCGACGGTATTGGCGATGGGAGCACCGGCAAGCTGCCGGACTTGCCGGTCCACATCCTGGCCGTGGACCCGGAGAACCGCCAGCATCTGTACCTGGGGACCGATCTCGGGATCTTCGTCTCCACGGACGGCGGTAGCCATTGGAATGTGGAGAGCACCGGCTTCGCCAACGTGGTGACGGAGTGGCTGACGTTCCTCGACGGTCCGGGCGGCTCGCGGACGCTCTTCGCGTTCACCCACGGCCGCGGCGCGTGGAAGGTCGCTATCCAGGATTGAGGGCAGCCAGAACGGCGTCCACCAGCTCCTGATCGCCGGGCCGGACCGCTTCGGCGGCCGGCTCGATCCCCCTCCGGCGCAGCTCGGCGCTGGTCACCGTCCCGATCGAGGCGGCCCGCAGCTCGGTCCGCCGCCGCTCCCAGTCCGCTCCGAACAGCCCGGCGAAGTGGCGGACGATCCGCGGGCTGGTGAAAGTGACCCAGCCGATCGGGGACGAGCCGAACAGCTCGGCCGCCCGCCGCGGAGCGTCTTCGGGCAGCCGCTTGTCATAAGCCACCACTGGCACGGCCTCAGCCCCGGCCCGGACCAGTCCGTCGAGGAGCGCGGGCCGGGCGTCGGACGCCTGGGGCAGGAGCACGCGCTGGCGTCGGCTCACCAGGGGACCGAGTTCGGCCACGAGCCCCTCGGCGTCGGATTTCGACGCGGTCAGATGAGGCTCGATCTCCCAGCCCCGGAGCGCCTCGGCCGTGGCCGGACCCACGGCCGCGATCCGCAGCCGCGGAGGCACGCCGCCGCCGGTCAATGGGAGGAAGGCTTCGACGGCGTTCGAGGAGGTGAAGACCACCCAGTCGTACAGAGCCAGCTCGGAGGCGGCCCGCTCCAGGGAGCGCGGATCGGCCGGCGGGACGATCTCCAGGAGAGGCAGCGGCTCGACCTGGAAGCCCGCGGTCTCGAAGGCCAGGGAGAGAGCTTCGGCCTGGTGCTCGGCGCGGGTGATGACGACGCGGCCCCTCACCCCCTGGCCCCCTCTCCCATCCCCTCCCTTCCACCGGGAGAGGGGGAACCTCTCCGAACGTCCTGCGCTCCGAACGGCCACCAGCGCCCGCATGGGTCCCCCCTCTCCCGGGAGGGTGGGAGTGCGATGGGAGAGGGGGACAGGGGGTGAGGGGTCATTTGCCGATGCGCCGGAGCACCTCGTCCGCCCCGTTCCGCCGCATCTCCTCGACGCACGCCGCAGCCACCTCGTCCGGATCCTCGCCGCTGGCCTCGCCGCGGGCCGCGAGCGTGCCGTCGGGGGTGGAGAGGAGCGCGGTCATTCGCAGACCTCCATCCTCCTGCCGCGCCCAAGCGGCGAGCGGCAGCGTGCAGTCTCCTCCGAAGGCGGCCACCACGCGGCGCTCGGCCCGGGCGGCGAGGGCGGTGGGGAGGTGGTCCAGGGCGCGGACCAGCTCTTCGGCCGGGCTGCCGGCGCGGACCTCCAGGGCCAGCGTGCCCTGGCACGGCGCGGGGATCAGGACGTCCGCGGAGATCGGGTGGACGGGCAGGTCCGTGAGGCCCAGGCGCTTCAGGCCGGCGGCGGCGAGGATCACGCCGCCCGCGTTGCGCTCCCGCCACTTGCGCAGGCGGGTGTCCACGTTGCCCCGGATCGGCTCCACCTCCAGGTCTGGTCTCCGTAAGAGGATCTGGGCGCGCCGGCGAAGGGCGCCGGTCAGCACGACGGCTCCCCGGGGGAGGCCGTCGAGATCCTCGGCGGCCTCGCTGACCAGGGCGTCGCGCGGGTCGGCGCGCTCGGGGTGGGCGGCCACGACCAGGCCGCCGAGCAGGGAGACGGGGAGGTCCTTCATGCTGTGGACCGCGAGGTCGAGCGAGCCGTCGAGGAGGCCGCTCTCCAGCTCCTGGGTGAAGAGGCCCTTGCCGCCGACCTCGGCCAGGTCTCCCTTGACCACGTCTCCGGTGGTGACCATGGGGACCAGCTCCACGGTCAGCCCGGGGTGGCGCTCCTCCAGGGCGCGGGCCATCATCCCGGACTGCGCCAAGGCCAGGGCGCTCCGGCGGGTTCCGAGCCTGAGCTTCATGTCAGCTTTTTTCCTCGTCTTCGTCGAGCCGGAACAGCTCCCGGACCAGGTGCAGGCGGGAGAGGTCGTGAGCGACGGCCTCGCCTTTCGGTCCCCGGTGTCCTCGGATGTGGGTGCTGGGATGGTGAAGGATCTTGCGGACCAGCGCGCGGGTGAGGCGCTCCAGGTCGGCGTGGGTCTCGGGCGGGAAGCGGTCGAGGACCGCCTCCACCTCGTGCTGCCGGATCTTCTCGGCCTGCTTCTGAAGCTGGGCCACGACCGGCTCGGCCTCCAGGTTGCGGTACCAGGAGCGGAACTGGTCCAGCTCCTCCTCGACGATCTCCTGGACGTGCGGGACCTCCTCCTTGCGCTTCTTGAGATTGCGCTGGATCAGGTTGTCCAGGGAGTCGACCGTGTGGAGGAACAGGTTCTCGATCTTGCCCGCCGAGGGCTCGACGTTGCGGGGCACGCCGAGGTCGACCACCAGGAGCGGGCTCGTGGGCCGGGCTGCCATGGCCGCCTTGAGCTGCTTGCGGGTGAGGATCGGCTCCTCGGCCCCGGTCGAGGCCACCACGACCTCGGCATCCTGGACCGCGGCGAGGCGGTCGTCGAAGGGGATGAGGCTGGCTTGCTGGATCTCCTCCTGGAACTGCTGCGCCCGCTCGGGGCTGCGGTTCGCGACCACCAGCTCGCGGGCGCCGCGCTCGACCAGCGGCCGGGCCACGGAGCGGGCGATCTCGCCGGCGCCGATCAGCAGCACCCGGCAGTTCTCCATGCCGCTGAAGATGTTCCGCGCCAGCTCCACGATCGCGTAGCCGAGCGAGACCGCGCCGGCCGTGATCGCGGTCTCCTGGCGCGCCCGGGCTCCGGCGACCCCGGCGCTGCGCAGCAGGCGACGCACCACGGGGCCGCACGCGCCGACCGTCTCGGCCAGGGTGGCGGACTGCTTGATCTGGCCCAGGATCTCGGGCTCGCCGAGCACCATCGACTCCAGGCCGCTCGCCACCTCCAGGAGATGGCGCGCCGCCTCGCCGTTGCGCTTGACGTACAGCCGGCCGGGCTTTTCCATCTCGGCCACCCGCCGCAGGAACGTCAGCTCCAGGGCGGCCCTGTAGGCTTCATCTTCATCGCGCGGCTGGACGTAGATCTCCGTGCGGTTGCAGGTCGAGAGCAGGAAGGCCTCGGCGATCCCCTGTCGCGCCATGAGATGGACCAGGAGATCCTCCCCCTCGGAGCCGTGATAGGCCACCTTCTCCCGCAGCTCCAGCGGGGAGCAGCGGAAGTCCGTGCCGATCAGCAGCAGGGGCGGTTCAGAGGAAGCCATGGAAATCGGTGAAGAAGAAGTTGACCGCCATCAGGGAGAAGAGGATCGCGCACAGGCCCGCGAGGCTGGCGATGGCCGTCTGCCGGCCCTTCCAGCGCCGCAGCCGGCGCAGGGTGAGGGCAATGGCGTAGAGCGCCCAGGTGGCGAAGGTGATGAGGATCTTCGGGTCGTGCATCCAGGCGCCGTGGTACAGGCGCTGGGCCCACACCGCGCCGGTGATCACCGCGCCGGTCAGGGTCACGAAGCCGACCGTGAGCGCGCCGATCATCATGCGCTCCAGCACCTCCAGCGGCGGCAGCTTGCCGTAGAAGGTGGAGAAGCGGCCGGACTTGAGGTCGCGGTAGAGCTGCAGGAAGAGGAAGGCGTAGGCCGAGGCCACCACGAACGCCGCATAGCCGAGCAGGGCGAGCGACACGTGGACGCCGAAGAACAGGTCGTGGAAGATCGCCCGGTCCGGCGGGTTCGGCCGGGTCAGCAGCGAGGACAGGAGCTGGAAGAAGAAGACCAGCGACACCATCCAGAACCCGGTCGAGCGCTCCCGGCCGTGCCACTCCACGAACACGTACACCACGGCCACCGCGAAGGCGACGATCGACAGCGCCTGGGAGACCGTGGCGGCGGGGAACTGGTGATGGCGGACCGCCAGGCCGGCCAGGTAGGCCAGGTGGAGGAGGACCGTGCCGCGCAGCATCGGCGTGGCGACCCGGTTGGCGGTCGGATGGCCGGCAAAGAAGATGAAGCCGTAGCCGATCGCCGCCGCCAGATAGAGCAGCGGGAGCAGGATGTTCGCGACGTCCAGAAATGGGGTCAAGGATCGATTCTCCACCTGGATGCTAACACTTCTTGCCCCTCCCGGCGTCCTCTGCTACTGTCCCCCGGTTTGGGCTGAGGAGTGTGCCATGGCGAACACCATCATCGTAGGAATGCAGTGGGGAGACGAAGGCAAGGGGAAGATCGTGGATCTCCTCTGTCCGGCCTTCGACGCCGTGGTCCGCTACCAGGGGGGCCACAATGCGGGTCACACGGTCAAGTTCCGGGACCGGCACTTCTCCCTGCAACTGATCCCGTCGGGCATCCTGCACGAGGGCATGCTCTGCGTGATGGGCAACGGCATGGTGATCTCCCCGGAGCACTTCCTGACCGAGCTCGGGCGTCTCCACGAGGGCGGCGTGCGCTCCGAGGGCCGGCTCTTCGTGGCCCGGCGCGCGATCGTGCTGCTGCCCTGCCACGCCGCGCTCGACCAGGCGCGCGAGGGGGCGCGCGGCGAAGGGAAGATCGGTACCACCTCCCGCGGCATCGGCCCGGCCTACGAGAGCAAGGTCTCGCGCTACGGCCTGCGCATGTGCGACCTCTTCACCCCCGACCTGGAGGAGCGGCTGGAGCTTCAGCTCGGCAGGATCCAGGCGGAGCTGTCGAGCCTGGGCAACGAGTCCGTACCCCACCCGGCCGAGTATGCCGAGCGCTGCCGCGCCTGGGGCGAGAGCCTGCGCCCCTTCCTGCGCGACACCGAGCAGCTCCTGAACGAGTGGATCGCGGACGGCAAGAGCCTGCTCTTCGAGGGCGCCCAGGGCACCCTGCTGGACGTCGATCACGGCACCTATCCTTTCGTCACCAGCTCGAGCTCCACCTCCGGCGGCGCCTGCACCGGCACCGGCGTGCCCCCGACCCGGATCGACGGCGCGATCGGGGTCCTCAAGGCGTACACGACGCGCGTCGGCGGCGGCCCCTTCCCGAGCGAGCTGTCCGGCGACGTGGCCGAGTTCCTGCGCGGGCGCGGCAACGAGTACGGCACCGTGACCGGCCGGCCGCGGCGCTGCGGCTGGCTGGACACGGTCGTGGCGCGCTACGCCCGGCTGATCAACGGCATCGACCTCATCGCCCTGACCAAGCTCGACGTGCTGGACGACTTCGACGAGATCCCGGTCTGCACCGGCTACCGCATCGACGGCGAGGAGGTGCGGGACTTCCCCTGCGACCGCTGGAGCCTGGAGCGTGCCGAGCCGGTCCTGAAGACCATGAAGGGCTGGAAGCGCTCGACCGTCGGCGTCCTGGAAGAGAAGGACCTGCCGAAGGAGGCCCGGGAGTACATCGACTTCCTCCAGGAGGAGGTCGGCGCGCCGGTCGCCCTGATCTCCACCGGTCCGCGGCGCGAGGAGACCCTCGTGCGCGAGCTGCCGGACCTCGCCCGCCTGACCGCCGACCGCCTGGGGCGGGTGCTCGAAGAGCGCTGACAGGGGCCTGTCCCTTTCCGCTATACTTCCGCGTTCGTGGGCCGTTAGCTCAGTTGGTAGAGCAGCGGACTTTTAATCCGCGGGTCCAGAGTTCGAGTCTCTGACGGCCCACCACGTCTTTGCCGGACCTCATATGCCGCCGCTTTCAACGGACCTCAGAAATCCGGACGCCATCCCGTACTTCCTCTGGGATGAGCCGATGACCGTCCGTGAGGTTCAGTCGAGGCTCCGGACATCCTCTCGGCCGGAGAGGCTCCGGCTTCTAGCAAAGATCCTCCGTGAAGCCCGGGACACCGAAGTCTGGCTCTTCACGAGCCCGGACGAGGTGGCCCGATCCTGGCGCGACCTTGCTGGCCAGTTGGGCCGGCGGAAGCCTTTCTGGGAGTTTCTCCTGGAAGAGTGGCGCAGGCAGGGGCTGCTTGGAACCGAACCGTCTCGATAGCTTCCAACGGGAGGTCCTCAAGGCCTTCTTTGCCCGGGAGAGCCGTTTCTTCCTGACTGGCGGAGCCGCACTGGTCGGCTACTACCTCGGCCACCGGACGACTCAAGATCTCGACCTCTTCACGACCGAAGACCTCATGGAGGACGGGCTGGCGGCACTCACGGCATCGGCTCGGGAAATCGGCGCCACGCTGGAACCTGTTCGTACCTCTCCCGACTTTCGGCGCTTTCTGCTTCGGCGCGGCGAAGAAGCTCTGGTGGTCGATCTCGTGCGGGACTCCGCTCCTCAGGTCTTTCCGGACAAGCCCATGATCGGTGGCATTCGTGTCGATCCACCGGAAGAGATCCTCGCGAACAAGCTCTGCACCTTGCTCTCCCGCTCCGAGATCCGCGACCTGGTCGACGTCAGGGCCTTGGAGCAGAAGGGCTTTTCCATCGAGCATGCCTTTCCTCTTGCGATGCAGAAGGACGGCGGGCTCACTCCTGGGCAACTGGCCTGGGTCCTCTCCGGAGTCCGGATCGGGAATGATGCGAATCCTCCCGGAGATGTCTCTGTAAACGAGCTCCGCGAGTACCTGGAAGATCTGCGCCACCGGTTGGCGACACTGGCGTTTCCTCCGCTCTAGAGCCGCGGACTTTTAATCCGCGGGTCCAGAGTTCGAGTCCCTGACGGCCCACCACTGATTTAAAGGACTTGTCGCCTTTGAGGGGCGATGGTGTACCGCCCCATGGATGCCGGGCGGCAGCCGGCCGCACCTTCGACATCGACAGGGGCGCCGCGCCCTGCCCCGGGCCGGTGCGCGACCTGGTGCTCAAGGCGGTGGCGTACCACGACTCCGTCGCCAGCCGCTGACATCCAAGGCGAAGGGTAGGCGGCCTCGCCTCGAGAGAAGGCCCGAAATGGATTGCGCCAGCGCTTCACTTCCAGGAGGAAGCGCTGGCGATTCGTATCGCTTGGTGATAGAAAGAACGAAATCCATCCGAGGCCGTCTTGATGAGTCATCGCGTTCGCCCCCAGAGTCTTGTGCTCGTCTTCCTTCTCGCCATCTCCCCGGTCCTCCGGGCGCAGACCGCTTCCCTGGTCGCGGATCTCTCCCCGGAGGTCGACCCTTCGACGAGGAGCTCGCAGCCGGACGGTCTGTTCGCCTTCCAGGGCAAGGTGTTCTTCCGTGCCAGCGAGCCGAGCTCCGGCCGCGAGCTGTGGGTCACGGACGGCCAGGACCGGGGGACACACCTGCTCGCCGATTTCTGCGCCGGCTCCTGCGACTCGAATCCCATCCTTCTCGGCAACACCGCCAAGGCGGTCGTCGGCATCACCTACTTCCGGACGGACTTCGAAACCGTCGCGCACCTGTGGCGCTCGGACGGCACCCGGCCCGGAACGTACCTGCTCCCCTCGGCGGCCGATCCCGTCCAGGTGTCGACGGACGAC
>DATANP010000700.1:0-2578 GCA_036266195.1 Thermoanaerobaculia bacterium
AGGAAGGCCATCACCCGGACGTCTTCCTCACCTGGGGGAAGGTCAAGGTGACCCTCTGGACGCACTCGGTCGGGGGGCTGAGCGAGAACGACTTCATCCTGGCGGCGAAGGCGGACGCGGTGCGGTAGGGAGGAACCCCTCACCCCCTGTCCCCCTCTCCCATCGCACTCCCACCCGCCCGGGAGAGGGGGAACCTTTCTGGGGCGGAATGGCTGGATCAAAGCGCCATCGTCACGGAAACGTTCCCCCTCTCCCGGGGGCCGGGAGGGGGTGGGAGAGGGGGCCAGGGGGTGAGGGGCCTCAGCTCGTCGGCATCCGGCAGGTTTCGCCCCCCGCCGCCGGCAGGTAGCACTGCTCGACGTAGTCCTTCACCATGCGGTCCGCGTTGTAGCGCCAGGCGAGGGTGCGGATCGCCCGCTTCACGCGCCGGATCCAGCCTCGGGGGAGCCCTTCGGCGTCGCGGTCGTAGTAGAGCGGCACCACCTCGTTCTCCAGCACCGCGAACAGGTCAGCGGCATCGCGTTCGTCCTGGACGTCCGGGTTGGTGTGGATCTCGCCGTGGCCGATGCCGAAGCCGTTGCTGCCGTCGTAGCCCTCGGCCCACCAGCCGTCGAGGATCGAGCAGTTGAGCGCGCCGTTCAGGATGCACTTCTCGCCGCTCGTGCCCGAGGCCTCCTGCGGCCGCCGCGGGTTGTTGAGCCAGACGTCGACCCCCTGCACGAGCTCGCGGCCGACGTGCATCGAGTAGTTCTCCACGAACACGATACGGCCGGCGAAGCGCGGGTCGCGCTCCAGGTTGGCCACGCGCTGCGCCAGCGCCTTGCCGCCGGTGTCGCGCGGGTGCGCCTTGCCGGCGAAGACCATCTGGAGCGGCCGCTGCGGGTGGTTGACCAGCCGGTCGAGCCGGTCCAGGTCGTGGAACAGGATGTCGGCGCGCTTGTAGGTGGCGAAGCGGCGGGCGAAGCCGATCGTCAGCGCGTCGGCGAGCAGCGGCTCGCGCTCCGGCGCAGGCAGATTGAGCCGCCTCCGGCGCTCGGCCAGCCGGCCGCGGACGAACGCGAACAGGCGCGACTTGAGGACCTGGTGCACCTCCCAGAGCTCGGCGTCGGGGACGCGGTCGACCTTCGACCACAGCTCCGGCCGCGAGATCGAGTCCAGCCAGCGCGGCCCGAGGTGGTGGGCGAGCAGGTCGTGCATGTCCGCCGCGATCCAGGTGCGCGCGTGGACGCCGTTCGTGATGTGGCCGATCGGCACCTCCTCCTCGGGCCGTCCCGGGTAGAGGTGGTTCCACATCCGTCGCGAGACGCGGCCGTGGAGCGCCGACACGCCGTTGGCCCGCCGGCTGAGCCGCAAAGCGAGCACCGTCGGGCAGAAGGTCATGTTCGGGTCGCCGGGCCGTTCCGAGCCGAGCGCCAGCACCTCGGCGAGCGGCATCTTCAGGCCGGCGGCGAGCGCCTCCAGGTGGCGGCCGGCCAGGTCCGGGGCGAAGCGGTCGTGGCCGGCCTCGACCGGCGTGTGGGTGGTGAACACGCTGTGGGCCGCCACCTCGCGCAGCGCGTCGGCCGGGTCGAGCCCCTCGCGCTCCACCAGGTGCCGGGCCCATTCGAGGAGAGCGAACGCCGAGTGGCCTTCGTTCATGTGCAGGACCGACGGGTGGACGCCGACCGCGCCGAGCGCCCGGAAGCCGCCGACTCCGAGCAGGATCTCCTGCTGGATGCGGGTCTCGTTGTCGCCGCCGTAGAGGCGCGCGGTCAGCTCCTGGTCCTCGGGCGGGTTGGCCTCGTCGCGGGCGTCGAGGAGCAGCAGCCGGCTGCGCCCGGCGCGCACGTCCCAGATCCGCAGCCTCACCGTCCGGCCCGGCATCTCCACCTCCACCCGCACCGGCTCGCCGTCCGCGCCGAGAACGAGGTCGGCCGGCAGCTCCGCGGAGCCGATCGGCTCGTAGAGGTCCTGCTGCCAGCCGTTCTCGTCGATGAGCTGGTGGACGTACCCCTGGGCGTAGAGCAGGCCGACGCCCACCACCGGCACTCCGAGGTCGCTCATGCTCTTCAGATGATCGCCGGCGAGCACGCCGAGGCCGCCGGAGTAGACCGGCAGCGACTGGTGGAGGCCGAACTCGGCCGAGAAATAGGCCACGGGGTGCGCCAGCAGCGGCCCGGCGTGCGTGGTGCCCCAGCACTCGGAGCCCTCCAGGTACTCCTGGAGGCGCCGGTGGGCCTGGTCGATCCGGGTCTGCATCTCCAGGTCCCGGATGCGGCGGACGATCTCGTCCTCGGGCAGCCGCTGCAGGAGAGCCACGGGATTGTGGTAGACCACGCTCCAGGTGGCGGGGTCGAGCTCACGGAAGAGGGCGCGGATGTCCGGCTGCCAGGACCACCAGAGATTCCGGGCCAGCTCGCGCAGCTTGTGGAGGGTAGGGTTCGGTTCGCCGGTCATGGAGAGCGGAATATATCCCAGCTCCCCGGCCCGGGACCTGCAGCGCCCTCTCCCGGCCCTGCCGCTTGTATCCCGGGCAGGATCCGATTATCCTGATCCCGGGTTCTTGAATCTTTCTTTCAATCCTGATACTGTCCCCCCC
>DATANP010000701.1:0-7987 GCA_036266195.1 Thermoanaerobaculia bacterium
GCACCCATGGAGGCGCTGAGCCTGCCGGGTCTGACCCTGGAGCCACTCAACCTGGCGCGTTCGACCACGCAGTCCGATCTCAGCCTGTCCGTGAGCCGGGACGGAGCCGAGCTCCGTGTCGAAGCCGAGTACAGCGCCGATCTCTTCGACGTCTCGACCGTGCGCCGCCTGCTCGGCCATTTCCGCGTGCTGGTCGAAAGCGCGATCCGCGAGTCCGGCCGACCTCTCTCCGACCTGCCGCTGCTCACCGATGCCGAGCGCGGCGAGCTGCGCGCCTGGTCCACCGGCCCCGCTTCGCCGGTCCGCCCCGCGCGCTGCCTGCACGAGCTGATCGAAGAGCGCGCGGCCCGGAGTCCGGAGGCATTGGCGGTGCTGACGCGCGAGGGCGAGGCTTTGACCTACGCTCAGCTCGACCGGCTCGCGGGGCGCCTGGCCGGCCGTCTGCGCAGATTGGGCGTGGGCCCGGACGTACCGGTCGCGGTCCATCTCCACCGGTCGCCCGAGCTGGTCGTCGCGCTGCTGGGCGTGCTCAAGGCCGGCGGCGCGTATCTGCCGCTCGATCCGGGTTATCCGGAAGAGCGCCTCGCCTACATCTTGGAGGATTCGGGAGCGCCGGTGGCCGTCACGGTCTCCAGGCTCGCGGGCCACCTTGGAACAGCCCGTGTCCTGCTGCTGGATGAAACGGATGAGGAAGCGCCGTTCGAGCCCGTGACCGTCGACTCCGAAAACCTGGCCTACATCATCTACACCTCGGGATCGACCGGCCGTCCGAAGGGTACCGGGATCGCGCACGGACCGGCGGTCGAGCACATGGAAGTGGCCGCGGAGCTGTTCGGGCTCGGACCCGGCGAGCGCATGCTCCAGTTCGTCTCGCCCGGCTTCGACGCCTCGATGGAGGAGATGCTGCCCGCGCTCCTCTCCGGCGCCACGCTGGTGCCGACCGGGCCGGACGTCTGGCCGCCGGACCGCTTCCTGGAGCGGCTCGCCGAGCTGGGCATCACGGTGTTCGACATTCCGACCGCCTACTGGCACCAGTGGGTGCGGGAGCACGAGGATCTCGGGAGCCTGCCGGCCGGCCTGCGCCTGCGGGTCGCGGCCCTGGGCGGCGAGGCCATGCAGGCCGAGGTGGCCCGCCTCTGGTTCCGGACGCCGCTCGCGAACATCCAACTGCTCAACACCTACGGTCCGACCGAGGCCGTCGTCACAGCCACGACCCTCCGGGTTGAGGCAGACGCGGAGGGTCCGATTCCCCTGGGCCGTTCGCTCGCCGGGCGCACGTCCTGGGTCCTGGACCTCTTCGGCAACCCGGCGCCGACCGGCGTCACCGGCGAGCTCTGCCTCGGCGGGCCGATGCTCGCGCGCGGATACCAGGGCCGGCCGGATCTGACGGCCGAGCGTTTCGTGCCCGATCCGTTCTCGGAGACGCCCGGAGCGCGGCTCTACCGGACGGGCGACCTGGCGCGCTGGACGCCTGCCGGGCATCTGGAGTTCGCCGGCCGTGCCGACCACCAGGTCAAGATCCGCGGCTTCCGCATCGAGCTGGGTGAGATCGAGGCCGCGCTGTCCCGCCTGCCCGGCGTGCGCGAGGCGGTCGTGCTCGCGAGTGACGGCCGCCTGACGGGCTACGTGGTTTCTACGCTTTCGCCCACGGAGCTGCGGACCGCGCTGGCCCGTGAGCTGCCGGACTACATGGTTCCGTCAGCCTGGGTGGTGCTCGACGCCATGCCGCTCACGCCCAACGGCAAGACCGACCGGCGAGCCCTGGCCCGGATGGAGGCCGAAACGCAGGCTGCGGAGATGGCTGCTCCGCGCACGCCTGTCGAGGATCTGGTTGCCGGCATCTGGGCCGACCTGCTCGGCCTGGACCGCGTCGGCATCCATGACAACTTCTTCGAGCTGGGCGGCCACTCGCTGCTCGCGATGCGCGTGCTCTCGCGGCTACGCGAGGCGTTCGGCGCCGACCTGCCCCTGCGCCGACTGTTCGAAGCGCCGACCGTCGCCACCCTGGCGCGGGAGATCGAGGCCGCGCGGTCCCTGGGGGTCCAGGCGCCGCCGCTCCGCCGCCAGCCGCACGGCACCCACGCGCCGGCATCCTTCGGTCAGGAGCGCCTGTGGTTCCTCGACCAGCTCGATCCCGGCAGCCCGGCCTACAACATGCCCGGCGCCGTACGCCTCACTGGCCGCCTCGATGTACCCGCCCTCGCCGCGAGCCTGGACGAGATCGTCCGCCGCCATGAATCCTTGCGGACCACGTTCGCGGCCGGATCGGACGGTGTGATGCAGGAGATCGCGCCGGCTCTGAGCATGGCACTGCCGGTGATCGATCTGCGGGCGCTGCCGGAAACCTTGCGAATGGAGGAGACCTTCCGCGTGGCAGAGGAGCGCGCGCGGCGGCCGTTCGATCTCGCGCACGGCCCGCTGCTTCGCGCCTTCCTGATGCGGACGGCCGATAACGATCATGTTTTCGGAATGACCGTTCACCACATCGTTTCGGACGGCTGGTCGATCGGCGTTCTCGTCACCGAGCTGGCGGCTCTCTACGCGGCGTTCTCTCAGGGCCGGCCGTCGCTTCTGCCCGAGCCTCCGGTGCAGTACGCCGACTTCGCCCTCTGGCAGCGCGACTGGCTGAGCGGCGAGGTTCTCGAAGGCGAGCTCGGCTGGTGGAAGAATCAACTTGCGGGCGCGCCGGGCTTCCTGCCCCTGCCGGCCGACCGTCCGCGTCCGGCGATCCAGCGCTTCCATGGCCGGTCGCAGCGGCAGGTGCTGTCCGCAAGGCGGGAGCGGGAGGTCCAGGTCCTGAGCCGGCGCGAAGGGGGCACGCCGTTCATGGTGCTGCTCGCCGCGCTTGATGCCCTTCTGTCGCGCTATACGGGTCAGTCGGATCTCACCGTCGGCACGCCAGTCGCAGGCCGCGAGCAGCCCGAGACCGAGGGGCTGATCGGCCTGTTCCTCAATACCCTGGCCCTGCGGGTCGATCTTTCGGGCAATCCTTCGTTCCGCGAGCTGCTCGCCCGGGTACGAGAGACGACGCTCGACAGCTACACACATCACCACCTGCCGTTCGAAAAGCTCGTGGAGGAGCTGGCGCCCGAGCGCGATCTCAGCCATGCGCCGCTCTTCCAGGTGCTTCTCGTGCTCCAGAACGCACCTTCCGAGCCGCTCGAGCTGCCCGAGGTCACCCTGGCGCCGGTCGAGGTGGATACCGCCACGTCGAAGTTCGAT
This sequence comes from Thermoanaerobaculia bacterium, assembly GCA_036266195.1. GTDB lineage: Bacteria > Acidobacteriota > Thermoanaerobaculia > Multivoradales > UBA5704 > DATMER01. Next base: position 3,223 of record DATANP010000701.1, read on the forward strand.
CTGGTCCTCAATGCCACGGAGACCGGCGAAGGGCTGTCGCTGCTCTGGATGTACAACAGCGATCTCTTCGACGATTCGCGCATCGCGAGGCTGCGCGGCCACTTCGCGCGTCTCCTCGAAACCGCGGTGGCCGACCCCGGCCGGCCGATCTCGGAGCTGCCGCTGCTCTCCGAATCCGAGCGCCAGCAGCTCCTGGACTGGAACGCGACCAACCGATCCTGGCCGCTGGAGCAAGGCTTCGTGGCTCTCTTCCATGCCCAGGTCGCGCGCACGCCGGAGGCCCCTGCCGTCTCCTGCATGGGGGAGACCTGGACCTATCGCGAGCTGGCGGATCGGACCCGGAGCCTCGCCGCGGCCTTGGCCGCGCACGGCGTGCGCCCCGAGCGGCCGGTCGCGGTGCTCGCCGGGCGCGGTCTGGATCTGCTGACCGCGTTCCTGGCGCTCCTGGAGTGCGGCGGCGTCTACGTGCCGCTCGATCCCGACCATCCGCCGACCCGCCACGCCCAGGTCCTGCGCGAGAGCCGCGCCCGCTTCGTGCTCGCCGCCAAGGGTATCGACGAGGCGCTGGCCCTGCTGCCCGACGACCGGCCGGAAACCCTTTCGTTCGCCGGCCTCGACGCGCCGTTCGAGCCCTGGCCGTACGAGCCGCAGCGGCTGGCCTACGTGATCTATACGTCCGGCTCGACCGGCGTGCCCAAGGGCGCCATGGTCGAGCACCAGGGCATGCTGAACCACCTCTTCGTGAAGATCGAGGACCTGGGCCTGACCTCGGCCGACGTGGTCGCGCAGACCGCCTCGCAGTGCTTCGACATCTCAATCTGGCAGATGCTCGCGGCGCTGCTGGTCGGCGGCCGGACCGAGATCGTACTGGACGAGATCGCTCACGATCCGGGCCGGCTCATGGAGGAGACGGCGCGCGCCGGAGTCACAGTCCTCGAAACGGTGCCGTCGCTCATGCGCGTGATGACCGAGGAGGCCGCTCTCCGTGGCACTCCCGTCGGTTTGCGATGGATGATCCCGACCGGCGAGGCCCTGCCGCCCGATCTTTCCAGACGCTGGCTGGAGCTGTTCCCACAGATTCCGCTGGTCAACGCCTACGGCCCCACGGAGTGCTCGGACGACGTGACCCATCACGTGATCCGGACGCGGCCGTCTGAGGATCTCGTCAACGTTCCGATCGGAAAGCCGGTCGGCAATATGCGGATGATCGTGGCCGACCGCATGCTCCATCCGCTGCCGGTGGGCGTGCCGGGCGAGCTGCTTGTCGCCGGCATCGGCGTCGGCCGCGGTTATCTCCACGACCCGGTCAAAACCGCGTCGGCGTTCATTCCAGGTGATGGCGGAGAGCGGCTCTATCGCACGGGTGACCTCGTGCGCTGGCTGGCCGACGGCACTCTGGAGTTCCTGGGGCGAATCGATCATCAAGTGAAAGTGCGCGGCTTCCGCATCGAGCTGGGCGAGATCGAGGCCGCCCTGGCCGCGCATCCAGGCGTTCGCGAAGCCGTGGTGCTGGCCCGCGAGCACGGAGGAGACCGCAGGCTCGTCGCCTACCTGGTGCCGAACGAAGGACCGCTGGAGACCGCGGCTCTGCGCGAACACCTGGGAGCGCGGCTGCCCGAATACATGGTGCCCGCGGCATTCGTTCAGCTCGACGCCATGCCGCTCACCTCGAACGGAAAGATCGATCGCAAGGCTCTGCCCGAGCCCGAGGCCGGACCGGCGGAGGAGCGCGAGCTGGTCGAGCCGCGCACGCCGCTGGAGCGCTACCTCGCCGGCCTCTGGCGCGACGCGCTGAAAATCGATCGCATCAGTATTCACGATTCGTTCTTCGAAATGGGCGGCAGCTCGATCACCGGCGCCGTGCTCATCAACCGGCTCCAGCGCGAGCTGGGCGAAATCGTTCACGTGGTCGTCCTCTTCGACGCGCCCACCGTGGCGAAGATGGCCGACTATCTGATCCGCGAGAACCGCGAGGCCGTGATCCGTCTCTGGGGCGAGGAGTCGCTCGGCGACCGGACCGGCGAAGCGGGGGAGCGGGAGGTCCGCATCGACGCCGCGGCCGAGTCGGAGATCCGCGCCGCGATCCCGGCGCTCGCGCCGATCCATCTGGAGCTCCAGAACCCGCCGGCGGTGTTCGTGCTGTCGCCGCCGCGCTCGGGCTCGACGCTGCTGCGGGTCATGCTCGGCGGGCATCCGGAGCTGTTCTCGCCGCCCGAGCTGGAGCTGCTCTCCTACAACACCATGGGCGAGCGCAACGCGGCGTTCCCCGGCCGCGACAGCTTCTGGCTGGAGGGCGTGATCCGCGCCGTGATGGAGGCCCTCGGCTGCGGTCCGGAAGAGGCCAAGGCCCTCGTCGAAATCGCGGAGCGCGAGGACTGGACCACGCAGCGCTTCTACGGCTGGCTCCAGGAAATGATCGGCGGGGTCTCCGGCCGGAAGCTGGTGGACAAGACGCCGTCCTACGCACTCGATCCGGCCACGCTGCGCCGCGCCGAGGAAGCGTTCGACCGGCCGTTCTACATCCATCTCATCCGCCATCCGCAGGCGGCGATCCGCTCATTCGAAGAGGTCAAGCTCGATCAGCTCTTCTTCCGCCATCCGCACCGTTTCGGCCGCCGCGAGCTGGCCGAGCTGATCTGGCTGCTCTCGCACCGCAACATCTCGGATTTCCTGTCCGGCGTGCCCGCGGAGCGCCAGCACTGGGTGCGCTTCGAGGATCTGGTCCGCGACCCCGAGCGCGAGCTGCGCGCCCTCTGCGCGGCCATGGGGATCGAATATCACCCGGACATGGCCGACCCGTACAAGGAAAAACGGGCACGGATGACCGATGGCATCTACGCCGAGGGCCGCATGCTCGGCGACGTCAAATTCCTCCAGCACGGCAAGGTCGATGCGAGCGCCGCCGAGCGCTGGCGGGACGAGCGCGACCGTCTAGGCGGGATCACATGGGACATGGCGGAATTCCTGGGCTATCAGCGTCCGGGCCGGTCCCTGGTGCCGATCGAGCGCCGGCCGATCGAGCCCGGCGAGCCCCTGCCGCTTTCCTTCGCGCAGGAGCGTCTCTGGTTCCTCGATCAGCTCGAACCCGGCAGCCCGCTCTACAACATCCCGGCCGCGTTCCGTCTCGACGGGCCGCTCGACGTGCCGCGTCTGGAGGCCGCCCTGTCGGAGATCGTCCGCCGCCACGCCTCGCTGCGGACCACGTTCCGCAATGTTTCCGGCGAGCCGCGGCAGGTGGTCGCTCCCGCGTCCGCGATCTCTCTGGCCGTGATCGATACAACCGAGGCCGAGGCCTTGCGGCTGGCGAGAGAGGAGGCTCTGCGGCCGTTCGATCTCGAACGCGGTCCCCTGGTGCGGGCCGCGCTGCTGCGGCTCGACGAGGAGGCCTGGGTCGTCCTCGTCAACCAGCACCACATCGTGTCGGACGGCTGGTCTCTCGGCGTGTTCGTCCGCGAGCTGGCCGCGCTCTATGCCGACCATGGGTTGCCCGAGCTACCCGTGCAGTACGTGGACTTCGCGCTCTGGCAGCGCGAGCAGTTGGGCGACCTCGAAGAGCAACTCGCCTGGTGGAAGCAGGCGGTGGCCGGGGCGCCGCCGCTCCTGGAGCTGCCGTGGGATCACCCGCGTCCGCCCGTGCAGAGCTACCGCGGCGCGAGCCTGCCGGTGCGGTTGTCGTCCGATCTCAGCCGCGCGCTGGAGGGGCTGGCCCGGCGCACAGGCACGACGCCGTTCCTCGTGCTGCTCGCCGGCTTCCAGTTGCTGCTCCACAGGTTGAGCGGTCAGGACGATCTGGTCGTGGGCTCGCCCGTGGCGGGCCGTAACCGCGCCGAGATCGAAAACCTGATCGGTTTCTTCGTGAACACCCTCGCTCTACGCAGCCAGCGGATCCCGAGCGAGAGCTTCCGCGAGCGTCTGGCAGCGGTGCGCTCGTTCGCGTTGGGTGCCTTCGCGCACCAGGATCTGCCGTTCGAGCGCCTAGTCGACGAGCTTCAGATCGAAAGGAGCCTCTCGCGGCATCCACTCTTCCAGGTGCTCTTCGTGCTCCAGAACGCCGGAGGCGATGCGGTCGATCTACAGGGCCTGACCCTTTCGCCGCTCGATCCGGGCACGACCACGGCCAAGTTCGACATGACGCTGAGCCTCGGCCAGGCCGGAGAAGAGATCGCCGGCTCGGTGGAGTACGCCACCGATCTGTTCGATGAAGACACCGTGCAGCGCTGGATGGGCTATCTGGAGACGCTGCTCGCGGCCGCGGTCGCCCAGCCGGAGCGCCGGATGTCCGACCTGCCGCTGCTTTCGGAGGCCGAACGCCTGCAGATCGCCGCCTGGAACGAAACGTTTACGGAGTATCCGGACGTCTGCCTCCATGAGCTGATCGAAGCCCAGGTGGAGAGGACGCCGGACGCGGTCGCGGTGGTGTTCGAAGGCGAAACCCTCACCTATCGCGAGTTGGACGAGCGGGCCTCGGCGCTGGCGGCGGAGCTGCCTGCGACGCTGATCGGGATCTCCGTCGAGCGTTCGTGGGAGATGATGGTCGGGCTGGTGGCGATCCTGAAGGCCGGCGGAGTCTATGTGCCGATCGATCCCGGCTACCCGGCGGACCGCGTGGCCTACATGATCGAGGACTCGGGCGTCTCCCGGGTGCTGACGCGGGAGGATATCGCTGTGCTGGGGCGTCGCGGGCGCGATGAATCGCGCCCCTACGCTCATGCTTCGGGTGTAGGGGCGCGATTCATCGCGCCCTATTCCGGCGCCACCGCCTACA
>DATANP010000702.1:0-8393 GCA_036266195.1 Thermoanaerobaculia bacterium
TGACCCGGCTCGGCGCGGAGAACGTCTTCGCCGACGCCCCGGTCCGCTATCCCAAGGTCAGCCTGGAGGAGTTGGTGGCGCGCAAGCCGGACGTGATCCTGGAGCTGCGCGCCGAGGAGATCCCGCCGGAGGCGGCCCGGCTGCTCGCCCACGACTGGGACCAGCTCGGGGACATCCCGGCGGTTCGGACGGGGAGGGTCCGCATCCTCTCCGGCGACTGGACGGCCATCCCCGGTCCGCGCCTGCCGAAGCTTTACGCCGAGCTGCGGAAGGCCCTCGAATGACCGAGCCGATCCTCTCCGTCCGGGGTCTGGCCTGGGAGCCGGACGGCCGGCGGATTCTCGGTCCGGTGGATCTCGACGTCCTGCGCGGCGAGTGCCTGGCCGTGGTCGGGCCGAATGGCGCGGGCAAGACCACGCTGCTCCGCTGTCTGACCGGCCTGCTCCGGCCGACCGCGGGCGACCTGCGGTTCGAAGGCCAGCCGTTCACGACCCTCTCTCGCCGGGCGCTGGCCCGCCGCATCGCCTACGTGCCGCAGATCCGGCCGGCCCACGTGCCTCTGACGGTCGAGGAGGTCGTGCTTCTCGGCCGTTATCCTCATCTCTCGGCCTTCCAGATCGCGCCGCGGAAGGAGGACTTCGCGGCCGTGGACGCGGCGCTCGACCTGGTCGGGATCGACGACCTCCGGCGCCGGCCGGTGGACGAGCTGTCCGGCGGCGAGCGCCAGGCCGCGTTCATCGCCGCGGCCCTCGCCCAGGAGGCGGAGCTGCTCGTGCTCGACGAGCCCACGATCCACCTCGACGCCCGCCACCAGCGCGACCTCGCCGAGCTGCTCCTGAAGTTGGACGCCGAAGCCGGGCGCACCGTGCTCCTGGCCACGCACGACCTCAACCTGGCGTCGCTCCTGGGAGATCGACTGCTCGCGCTCTCTTCCGGGAAGGTGCTCGCCTGCGGCACGCCGTCCCAGATCCTGGAGCCCGGCCTGCTCGAACGCCTGTTCCGGGCGCGCTTCGAGATCGTGCGCGGCGGCGAGCGGCCGGTGACCCTCCTCCAGCTCGGCCCTTCATGAAGACACGCCCCGGTTTCGCCCTGTTCGTCCTCTTCCTGCTCTGGCTGACGGTGCTCGCCGTGGCGCCGCTGGTCGGAAGCCAGTCGGTCTCGCTGCTCGACGCGCTCCGGGGCGAGCCCACGGCCTCGGCCATCTTCTTCCAGCTCCGCCTGCCGCGCGTGCTCCTAGCGCTCCTCGCCGGAGCCGGGCTGGCGGTTTCGGGTCTGGCGTTCCAGACCCTGTTCCGCAACGAGCTGGCCGAGCCCTACACCCTGGGGATCGCCACCGGCGCCGCCCTGGGAGCGGTGCTCGCCCTCCGCCTGGAGGAGTCCGGCGTGCTCCTGGGCATGTCCCTGGTCTCTCTCGCCAGCTTCGCGGGAGCGATCGGAGCGACCGCGCTGGTCGTGGGGCTCGCCTGGCGCCGCCGGGGCAGCACGGCGACCCTGCTCCTCGCCGGCATCGCGGTCTCCCTCTCCTGCTCGGCGCTCATCCTCTTCCTTCAGTATCTGTCCGATTCCACTCAGACCTTCCGCATGGTCCGCTGGATGATGGGCGGTCTCTCGGTGGTCGGCTATGGAGAGGTGCTGTGGACCGCACCCTGGGTGCTCGGCGGAGCCGCGGTCCTTCTGGCTCTGAGGTGGGACCTCAACCTCCTGCTCCTGGGAGAGGAGCTGGCCGCGAGCCGGGGCGTGGACCTGGTCCGGCTCCGCCTGCGGGTGCTCGGCGTGGCATCTCTCATGATCGGCGCCCTGGTGGCCGTGGCCGGACCGATCGGCTTCGTAGGCCTGATGGTGCCGCACATGATCCGCCGCTGGGTCGGACACGACCATCTCTTCCTGGCCCCGGCCTGCCTGCTCGGAGGCGGCGCCTTCCTGGCCACCTGCGACGTGGCCGCCCGGACCGTCATGGCCCCGGCCGAGCTGCCGGTGGGAGTCCTGACCGCGCTCCTCGGCGGGCCGTTCTTCCTCTGGCTCCTGGTGCTCGGACGGAAGGAGCGGTAGCCTTACAATACCGCCCCATGCTCCTCTACCGCCTCGCCCCCGACGGCCACTACGCGGTTCAGCAGCCCGGCTCGGCCCGGCTCCGCGCCCTCGAATCCGATCCCTTCGTGACGCCTCCCGCGGACTGGAAGCTCGGTCCCGAGATCCCTTTCGATCCTTCCAGGCTCCTGGCGCCCGTCAAGCCCGGGAAGATCATCGGGATCGGCCGCAACTACAAGGAGCATGTGAAGGAGCTGAACAACCCGATGCCGGCCGAGCCGGTGATCTTCCTCAAGGCGCCCAGCTCCCTGATCCCTCCGGGAGGGTCCGTGGTGCTGCCGCCGGAGAGCCAGCGGGTCGAGCACGAGGGGGAGATCGCGGTGGTGGTCGGGCGCCGGATCAAGCGCGCGACTCCCGAGGAGGCGCGCGCGGCAATCCTGGGGATCACCTGCGCGGACGACGTCACGGCCCGCGATCTCCAGAGGAAGGACCCCTGCTTCTCCCGGGCCAAGTCGTTCGACACGTTCTGCCCGCTCGGGCCGGCGATCCTCGTCGGCGCGGACCTGGAGGATCTCGAGGTGGTTACCCGAGTCAACGGCCAGGAGCGCCAGCGCGGCCATGTCCGGGACATGACCTGGGGGATCGTGGACCTCGTGGTCTATGCCTCGCGGATGATGACCCTGGAGCCCGGAGACGTCCTGCTCACCGGCACACCGTCCGGGGTCGGCCCGCTCCAGGACGGCGATCAGGTGGAGATCGAGGTCTCGGGGGTCGGCGTTCTGCGCAACCCGGTCAGGTCCTGAGGGAACGCCACGGGAACAGGGCCAGCCCGCCGGCCAGGAGCAGGTGGACCGCGCCGCCCCAGGCGAAACCCGAGAAGAGCAGGGCGAGCCAGCCGGTGAACAACAGCAGGGCCGCGGCGGTCCGGAGCATGCCCGGGAGGCTAACACAGGCCGAAGGAAGGCGCCGGAGGCGCCGGCGGTTATCCTTCCTTGAGGCCGCCATGATCCGCGCAGTCACCTTCGACGTCACTCACACACTGATCCACTGTCCGCGCCTGGGCGAGATCTACGCCGAGGTGCTGGGCCGCCACGGGATCGAGGTGCCGCCGGCCGAGGCCGGGCGGCTCGTCCGCATGGTCTGGCAGGAGCTCGCCTGCGTAGCCGACCCGTCGCGCGACCGCTTCACGTCCCACCCCGAAGGGCCGGCGGGCTGGTGGAAGCGTTTCCTGGAGAGGCTCTGCGAGCACCTGGACGCTCCGCCGCCGTCGCGCTTCGCCGCGGCCGAGCTGTTCGCCCGCTTCGCCCGCGCCGACGCCTGGGAGGTCTACCCCGAGGTGCCCGAGACCCTGGCGGCGCTGCGCGCCCGGCGTCTGCGCCTGGGCATCGTCAGCAACTGGGACACCCGCCTGCCGGACGTCCTGGACCGTCTCGGTCTGGCTCCGTACTTCGACTCCGTGGCCTACTCCTCCGCGATCGGCGCCGAGAAGCCCGACCGCCGGATCTTCGAGGCGGCGCTGCGCAGCCTCGGGGTCCCGGCGGCGGAGGCCCTGCACGTGGGCGACGGCCGGCTGGAGGACGTCGAAGGGGCCCAGGCGGTGGGCATGCAGGCGCTCCACCTCACCCGCGGACGCGGCGCGGGCGACCTCCGGGACCTGTCCCGGTTGCCGGACCTCGTGGCGGCGGACCCGGGCCGTGTTACACTTCGGTAACGATTCCGAAAGTTGTCTATGAAGATCTCCACCAAGGGCGAATACGGCATCCGTGCGATGGTCTACATCGCCATGCAGGGCGACCGCGGCCCGGTCACGAGCCATGAGATCGCCAAGCGGCAGGGCATCCCCGAGCCGTACCTGCGCCAGATCCTGGCGCTGCTGTCCAAGGACAGGCTCATCCATTCGAACCGCGGCCCCCAGGGCGGCCACGTGCTCGGCCGGGCGGCCGCCGAGATCTCGCTGCGCGACATCCTGATCACGCTCGAAGGGCAGACGACCCCGATCGACCAGATCCTCGCCCTGCCCTGCTCGATCGGCGTCGGCCCGGAGCACTGTGCGATCCGCGAGTTCTTCCTGGAGGTCAAGAGCGCGGTCGAGCGGGTGCTGTGCTCCACCTCGCTCGAGCATCTCGTCACCCGCCAGAGGGAGATCCTGGAGCATCGGATCTCGATCCCTCACGACCTCGCGCCGGCCATGGCGCCGGCGTTGCTGCCGATCCTCCCCGACTGAGGAAGAAGCCGCCCCTTCCGAGCTTGTGACTCTTGTCACAAGCGGGCGAAGTTGCTATGCTCCCGCCCGCCGAGGAGAGAGGGAGTGCCCAGAACCTGTCCGCGAAGGCGGTTCGGGCCGGGGCGGAGGTCTGACCGCATGCCTGAGCAGCCCAAGGACAGCAGGAGCTGGGTCCGGCTTTCCAGCATCGGATTCGAGCTGGCCGCCGCCGTCGCGGGCTTCACGCTCTTGGGATACTGGTGGGACCGCCACTACGACACCTACCCCTGGGGGCTCCTGATCGGGGTCGTCCTGGGGCTCGTCGGCGGAATGTACAACTTGATTCGTCAATCGCTGCTTGCCTCCCGGAGCACGGGAGGCGGAACCGGAAAAACGAAGGAGGACGGCGGGGCTTGACCAGGTCCGCGGGCGGTTACCTGCGGTTCCTGGCCTGGGCGGTCGCCGTCGCGGCGGCGGTGGCCCTGCTGGGGTGGCTGCCGACCCGGTGGCTGGGTGGGGACGGTGCGGTCCGCGCGATGCTCGCCGGGTGCGCGGTGTCGGTGGTGGCCTCGGCGGCGGGGGCGGTGCCCATCGCTCTCTCCCGCGGGGCGGCGCCGGCGGTGCGGATGAAGGCTCTTCTGATGGCCATGGGGTTGCGCTTCGGCGTGGTGGTCATCCTGGCGCTGGCGGCCGTGCTGTCCGGACTGTTCGATCGTGCCCCCCTCCTGATCTGGGTGGCTGTCAGCTACGCGGCGCAACTGGTGGTGGAAACGCGGTACGCGCTCGCCAAGGACGATGTGGAGACTCGATGATGCTCGCGTTCATGATGATGATGGCGGAAAACCCGCTGGAGCACGTGGTCCAGCACCCGTTGCTGCAGATCGACGGCCACCTCGGCAAGCTGACGCCCGAGGGCAAGATCACGCTGCTGTCGGACCAGATCGTGATGATGATGGTGGCCGGCCTGCTGCTGGTGCTGTTTCTCCCCCTGCTGGTCCGCCGCCGGCGGAGCGCAGACGCGGTCGGCCAGCTCATCCCTGCCGGGTTCGCCAACTTCGTCGAGGCGACCTGCGAATACCTGCGCAAGGAGGTCGCGCAGCCGAGCCTGGGACCGTACACGGACCGCTTCATCCGCTACATCTGGAGCGTCTTCTTCTTCATCCTGACGGTCAACCTGCTCGGCCTGCTGCCGGTGGGGCCGGTGGCGAAGCTGTTCGGCACCCATCTGGGCGGTACGGCCACGGGCAACATCTTCGTCACCGGGACGCTCGCGGTCCTGACCATGGTCCTGATGGTCGTCAACGGGCTGCGCCTTGGCGGCAGGCACTACCTGGCCCACTTCTGCCCGGGGCCGATCGCGCTGGCGCCGCTGCTGGTGCCGGTGGAGATCATCGGCCTGTTGGCGCGCGTCTTCGCCCTGGCCATCCGTCTCTTCGCCAACATGATCGCCGGCCACATCCTGCTCGCGGTTCTGCTGAGCTTCATCCTCATGGCCGGCGCGGGCCTGGGCGCGGGCGCCGGGCTCGGCGTGGCCGTGCCGGTGGTGGCCGGCAGCGTGGCGATCACGATGCTGGAGATCTTCGTCGCCTTCCTCCAGGCCTACATCTTCACGTTCCTCACGACCCTGTTCATCGGCCAGTCGGTGGTCTTCCACCACGGCGACGATCACGGGCATGGGCACGATCACGGCCATGAGGAGAAGACGGCGCACGCGCACTGATTCTGTGAAAATCGAATTGGATATCGCCATGCCCGGATCGCGCGGGGCACGCGGGCCACGAGGCGTAGCTGCGATGGCGATCGATTACGGCAGCCGGCCCCGCACGGCCGCCAAACGGAACGAAAGGATCTTTTTCCCATGAGCAAGAGGACTGCCAAGCTCTCCCTGATGATGATCGTCGTCGGCCTCGCGCTGATGTTCGTGTCGGCCGCGCCGGCTCACGCCCAGGACGCCGTCGACACCGCCGCCGCCGGAGGCGGCTCCTACTTCCTGACCGCCACCGGCGCCGGCAGGCTGGGCGGCGCCATCGGCGCCGGCCTGGTGCTCATGGGCGGCGGCGCCGGCGTGGCCCGCGTGGGCGCGGCCGCTGTCGAGTCGATGGCCCGCCAGCCCGAGGTGGCCGGCACCATCAATACCGCCATGATCATCACCGCCGCCATGATCGAAGGCGCCACCCTGTTCGGCGTGGTGGTCGGCATGATGGCGGTTCTCGCGAAGTAAGTACTGGCGCGAGGGCGCGAGGGCGCGAGGGCGCGAGAGAGATGGATCCCGCCCCTCTCCATTTCGGAGGGGGGCGACGACCTGACGGGTGGATGCACATGATCGAAAGAGCTTTTATTTCCCTGGTCTCCCTGGCGCTGTTCGCGGCGCCGGCCCTGGCGCAGGAGGCCGAGCACGGCGGCGAAGCCAGCAGCCCGTTCGCCGGCGATATCGGCAACGCCCTCTGGACGTTGGTCATCTTCGGTATCGTCGTGATCGTCCTGGGCAAGTTCGCCTGGGGTCCGATCCTCAACGCCCTGCAAGCCCGCGAGACGTTCATCCGCGAAGCCCTGGAGACCGCCAAGCGCGACCGCGACGAGGCCGAGCTGCGGCTCAAGGAGTACGAGGACCGCCTGGCGCAGGCCCGCGCCGAAGCCACCGCGATCGTGGACGAAGGCCGCCGCGACGCGCTCGTCACCAAGCAGCGCATCGAGGAAGAGGCCCAGCGCGAGGCCGACAAGCGGCTGGAGCGCGCGAAGCGCGAGATCCAGATCGCCACCGAGACCGCGACCAAGGAGCTGTACCAGCTCTCCACCCGCCTCGCCACGGAGATGGCCGGCAAGGTGATCGGCCGCGAGCTCAATCCCCAGGACCATGAGCGCCTCATCGCCGAGTCGCTCGACGGCCTGAATTCCAGGAACTGACCATGGCGAACGACCGCGAGCTTTCCATCGCCGGCGTCTACAGCAAGGCCATGCTGGATCTGGCCGAGCAGCAGGGCGAGGCCGACTCCCTCCTGGAAGAGCTTCAGGGGCTGGTGGAGTACCTGGACCGCAACCCCGAGCTCGAGCGCTTCCTGGCCAGCCCGCTGGTGGAGGACGAGGACCGCGGCAAGGTGCTGGAGAAGGCGTTCCGCGGCAAGACCAGCGACCTGCTGCTCGACTCGCTCCAGGTCGTCAACCGCAAGGGCCGGCTCGGCCTGCTGCGCGGCATCGTCGAGAGCTACCGCGCCGGGCACCGCAAGCTGCGCGGCATGGTCGAGGCCCGCGTGCGTACCGCCGTGCCGCTCACCGAAGCCCTGCGGACGCGGGTCCGCGACGCCGTGGCCCGCCACACCGGACGCCAGCCGATCCTGATCGAGAAGGTGGACCCCGCGCTGATCGGCGGCATCGTCATCGAGGTCGGCGACGAGAAGATCGACGGCAGTGTGGCCCAGAGGCTGCGCGAGCTCAGCCGGGCGCTGGAGCAGCGCGCGTCGCAGGAGATCGTGCGCTCCCGGTCCTACGTCAGCCAGCAACAGGAATCAGAATCAGCTTTCGAGGAAAATCCATGAGATTCAAAGTCGACGAGATCGCGTCGGTCATCACTGAAGAGATTCGGAAGTACCGCACCGAGGTCGACCTCTCCGAGGTCGGCCAGGTGCTGGAGGTCGGCGACGGGATCGCGCGGATCTATGGCCTCATCGGCGCCATGGCCGGCGAGCGCCTGGAGTTCGCCAACGGCGCCTTCGGCCAGGTGTTCAACCTGGAGGAGAGCTCGGTCGGCGCGGTCGTCCTCGGCGACTACCTGGGCATCAAGGAAGGGGACGAGGTGCGCCGCACCGGCGAGCTTCTCTCCGTGCCCGTCGGCCCCGAGCTGATCGGCCGTGTGGTCGACCCGCTCGGCCGGCCGCTCGACGGCAAGGGCGAGGTCGTGACCCCGCACCGCCGGCCGCTGGAGTTCAAGGCCCCGGGCATCGCCGAGCGCCAGCCCGTCACCGAGCCGCTGCAGACCGGCATCAAGGCGATCGACGCCATGATCCCGATCGGCCGCGGCCAGCGCGAGCTGATCATCGGCGACCGCCAGACCGGAAAGACCGCCGTCGCCGTCGATACGATCATCAACCAGCGCGGCGGTGACGTCTACTGCTTCTACGTCGCGATCGGGCAGAAGCAGTCGACCGTCGCGCAGGTCGTCGACAAG
>DATANP010000703.1:0-3460 GCA_036266195.1 Thermoanaerobaculia bacterium
TCGAGGAGGGCGATGTCGATGCGCTGCTCCGAGAGGACCTCGACGAGCGGCTTGGTCCATGTACGCCAGGAGTCGGTATCGGGTACGTAGAGGAGGGCCTTCCTCGGCCCGCGGATCACGAAGGCCATCGTGTCCGAGAACTCGTCCCGGTGGGGTACTTGGATTGGAATAACGGATACCCCCTCCTCAAGCTCGAAGGGCGTGCCGGGCTTGAACTCCCGCAGCGAGATGTTCCCAAGCCGGACCAGTTGGCTCCAGGGGCCGTTTCCTTTGAGGTACTCGGCCATCCTCGGCGAAACGTAGGCGGGGATGTCCGTGGTGTTCAAGCTCTCGAAGCCGAAGTGGGCGAGGCCGAGATAGTGGCCGATATGGGCATGGGTGAGGAGCACCCCGTCAACGGGATGCCGGTCGGTCTTCCCTTTGGGGTGCAGCCGGAAGCCGTGAATCTCCTCGATCTGGGCCGAGATGTCGGGCGTGGCATCGACCAGATAGACATGGTTCGTCTTCGGGACGTGGATGGCGACACTCGCCACGTGGCGGGCGAGCGCCGGGTTCTTTCGCGCAGCCGAGCAGTGCGAGCAGTCGCACCCTGTCTGGGGCATGCCCCCGTCCTGCACCGTTCCGAGGACCACGACCCGCGGGCCGGAGGAGGAAGGAGCGTCTCCCGGAGCTAAGGAGGCGACGAGGAGCAGGGCGAGCGCGAGAAGGGAAACACGCTTCATGAATGTCCTCCACGAGAGCACGGGCACCATGCTACTCCTCCGCCTCTGCCGCGTGAGCCTCTTCCGCGAGGAACTTCTCAAGGAGAGTCGTCATCCTGGGGTAGCGGCGTTCAACCCTGCCGTCCTCCCACTTCCAGAGGGTCTTCGGATTGATGCCGATCCTCCGGGCAAGTTCCTTTTGCGAGATGCCCAGATTCTGTCGTGCTGCCCGAAGGCGAGCCGGGAGGGACGAGGCCTCCGGAGCCGGGTCGTAGCCGAGAAAGCGGATGACAGCCGGAAGGAAGGGGCCAGAGACGGGGTTCAGTCCCAACTCCCACTTGGTCACGGTCCCTGTCTTCACGCCGAGTTCCCGGGCGGCGTCCTCTTGGCGGAGGCCCAAATCCAAGCGTCGCCGCCTGAGGTGCTCTCCGAGGGTCGCAGGCGCCGCCGGGTAGCCGGGCGGCTCAGGCTTCCGCCCCCGGAGCGTGATCCGGCAGAAAGGTACCGCACACATCTCGATGAGGCACCGCAAAGGGCTTGACCGAGATGCCATCCCCCAGGGAGAACCACTCGCCGGGCTGGAAGACCTCCAGCTTGATGTTGCCGAGACGGACCAGTTGGCTCCAGGGTCCGTTGGTCCGCAGGTACTCCGCCATCCGGGGCGAGACGTGGACCGGGAGGTCTTTCGTGTTCAGGCTCTCGAAGCCGAAGTGGGCCAGACCCAGGTAGTGGCCGATGTGGGCGTGGGTCAGGAGCACGCCGTCGAACGGCGCGCGGTCGGTCTTGCCCGCGGGAAACGGCCGGAAGGTATGGACCTGTTCGATCTGAGCCGGGAGGTCCGGCGTGGCATCCACCAGCCAGGTATGACCGTTGGACGGGATGTGGATGGCGAGGCTCGCCACGTGCCGAGCCAGCTTCGGGTCCTTCCGCGCAGCGGCACAGAGGGCGTGCTCGCAGCCGGTCTGCGGCATGCCGCCGTCCTGAGCCGTGCCCAGGACCACCACTCTCTGGCCGGCGAGAGGCAAGGGAACGATCAGGACGAGGGCGAGCAGGGTCCGGGTCTTCATGGCGGACCGAATATACTCCCGCCGTCATGCGAATCGTCTCCCTTGTCCCCAACGGTACCGAGATCCTCTTCGCGGTCGGCGCGGGCGACCTGGTCGTCGGTGTGAGCCACGAGTGCGACTTTCCGCCGGAAGCCCGGACGCGGCCCATCCTCACCGGCAGCGCGCTACGGCCGGGCATGACCGCGGCCGAGGTCGACCAAGCCGTCTCTGCCCAGGTCGGAAGCGGCGAGAGCCTCTACACGCTGGACGAGGCCCGCATCGCCGGGCTGGAGCCGGACCTCATCGTCACCCAACAGCTCTGCCCGGTCTGCGCGGTCAGCACCGAGCAGGTGGACGGCGCCGTCAAACCGCTCCCCCGCTGCCCGGACCTCCTCTCGCTCGATCCCCGCACCCTCGCCGACGTGCTCGCCGACATCCGGCGGGTCGGCGAGGTCACCGGCCGCGTCTCCGAAGCCGAGTCACTCCTGCGCGATCTCCAGGCCCGGCTCGATGCCGTGCGCGCCCGGGTCGCCGGCCGGCCCCGGCCCCGCGTCGTCACTCTCGAATGGCTGGACCCGCCTTTCGCCGGCGGGCACTGGGTCCCCGAGATGGTCGAGATCGCCGGCGGAATCGATGTCTTCGCGAAGCCCGGCGATCACTCCACCCGCCTCACGTGGGAGCAACTCCAGGAGGCCGACCCGGACATCCTGGTGGTCATGCCGTGCGGCTACGACGAGGCCGGAGCCGCCGACCAGATCGCTCTGATCGCCGACCGACCGGAGTGGCAGGCGCTACGCGCGGTGCGGGAAGGAAAGGTCTATCCCGTGGACGCGAACGGCTGCTTCAGCCGGCCCGGTCCGCGTTTGGTGGATGGTATCGAGCGGATGGCCGAGCTATTCCACGGCTGACCGGCTCCGCAGCCACCCAATCACCTGCGCGTCCATCCCGATCCCTTCCGATAGCCCGGCGTTCAGACCGCGCGGAAAGGCCACGTGCCCGGCGCGGACCCAGGCGACCTTGAGCTTCGGCGAGGCCTTCTCCAACCCTGGGCGGACGGCTCGCGCCGGGACCATGGGATCGCACTCGGAGTTCAGGAGGAGCGCCGGGACCCGCAGGTTGGGCAGGTGCGGCGCCACGCTCGCCCGGGCGTAGTAGTCGGCCGCGTCCCTGAAGCCGTGGCGGGGTGCCACGATGCGGTCGTCCCACTCGCGGATGAGGCGGATCTCTCCCAGCCGCTCCACCGGGTAGGGCACCGGCCGTCTCGCGGCCACGGCGCGGTAGATATCGGACAGGCTCCTGATGAGATACCAGCGGTAGAGCCCGAAGCCGGGCGCGTCGATCTCCACCCCGGCGAGGGCGAGGTCCACCGGCGCGCAGACAGCGGCCACGGCGGCCACCCGGGGGTCGAGCTCCTCGGTGGCGAAACGCAGCACGACGTGCCCGCCGAGCGAGTAGCCGAGCACGTAAATCTTCCGGTAGCCGGTGAGGCTGGCCAGGACGGCGTGCAGGTCCGAGGTCAGGCCGGCGTGGTAGTAGTCCTCGCCCTGGCGGTCCGCTCCTCGCAGGTTCA
This sequence comes from Thermoanaerobaculia bacterium, assembly GCA_036266195.1. Classification (GTDB taxonomy): domain Bacteria; phylum Acidobacteriota; class Thermoanaerobaculia; order Multivoradales; family UBA5704; genus DATMER01. The sequence continues at coordinate 3,318 of DATANP010000703.1, forward strand.
TCCGCAGGCAGGAGAGGCCCGCGGCCTCGGCCGCCTCCGCGCCGCGCACCATGTAGTGGCTGTCCGTGCAGCCGCCCAGGCCGTGGACCAGGACGAGCAGCTCGTCTCCGGGGCGCTCCCGCAGCAGGCCGGTCAGGCGGACC
>DATANP010000704.1:0-19870 GCA_036266195.1 Thermoanaerobaculia bacterium
GCCGTTGTTGCTGACAACTGCAGTGAACGAGTTCGTACCCGCAACCGGAATGAACGAGTAGGTGATGTACGGCTGCAGCGCGTTGAATGCGGCAGGATTCGTCTGTGATACGACTTGTGCTCCGTTCAACGTAAACGAGACAGTGTTGTCGGCGGCGTACGTGAAGCGTAGGGCGCAGCTGCGCTTCGTCCATTCCGGATGTACTGCGAAATTGAAGGTGTACGTGTAGCTTCCGGGCGACATGGCCACGGAGTTCGTCGGCGGATTCGGCCTCGCGCTGATCCACGCAGCGTTGTTCGTCGATGCGTTATACCAAGCAACGTTCGGATTGCCGATCCATGTTAGTCCTGTTTGTTCGAACGTCGATGGCACGGCCGCGACGCTCCAGTCACCGTCGAACGAACCGATGGGCAAAGCAGCGCCGTTTTCTCTTCCTGTCGTGAGATCGATGCTCACACTGTGACATGGCTGGAACTCGACGCACGTGCAGTCTTCGTTATTCATGCTGTTGGGATCTGCCATCTGCGTTTTTGCGGCGGCACAGTTGCGACGATCGCCAGGCGAAGACTGCGCATCGATCAGTAGAATAAAGCTGTTGCCAGGAGAAAGTGGACCGGCGTGCGCGCACTGAACCGTCGGGCCGGGCGGCGTGCAGGTCCAGAGCGGCTGTCCGAGCGCGGCGCTCAGCGTTCCGCCCGGCATCGAATCGCTGATCGCGATCGGCGTGTTGATGGTCTGCGGTCCGAGGTCCGTGACAACGAGCGAGAACTGCGCAGGCCCACCCAGGGGAGGCGTCGTGAGAATTTTCGTGAGTTGCAGATCGGCGCTCGGACTCTGCGCCTGCGCGAATGCCGACGCTGCGAGGAAAACGATGACGACACTCGCAGAGAGAATTCTCGATTGCATGAAGGACCTCGCGATTCGATAGTGCATCCGAGCGGCGATTAACGCTTTCTTGACATGGGCTAACCTCCTACGAGGATTACACGTCATCTTTTTGCCGCAAGCCTGAGGCGCGCTTAATTCAAACTCCTCCGCGCATTCTTTTAGAGGTGGGCTCACCGATATTCGAAGCAGACCTATATGGCAATACCACCTCGGATCTTGATCCCCTTCCAGAATGCTACTCCTCTTTCGTGTCAAAGGGTAGACCGGCCGGGTTAGTTTGGTTCCGCACGTGCCCACGGGCCAGCTCGTACAGCAAGGACAAAGCATTTACCTCTCCTACAGTCTGGCCCGCCGGTGCAACCGTCAGTTGGGTTGCGCGTGGATACCTAACCCTCCGAAGCGTCTGTAATCGCCTCCGCTTCGATCTCGATCAACAGCTCATCGAGCGCCAGCGCCGACACGCCGAGCCACGTGCTGGCTGGCATTCGTCCCGGCGCGAACACCCGGCGCAGCGCATCCCCGATCACCGACGCCTGGCCAGGCTGGTAGTCCTTGATGTAGATCCCGAGCCGCACGACGTCGGCCGGCGTCGCCCCAGCGGCGGCCAGCGCTCGCCTGAGGTTCTCGAGCGCGAGCTCGGCCTGTCTGCCCAGGTCGCCCCGTCCGACGACGTTGTGGCTCGCATCGACCGCGACCTGGCCCGAGACGTAGATGGCCCGCATCGAGCCTGATCGCACCACGACGACTTGCGAAAACGAGTCGCTCCAGCTCGGGAGGCCTGTTGGATTCAGGTAGTCCTTCTTCATCGGCTGTCGGCTCATTCGGTGACCCTGAGCTGCCATGGGTGTGTCAACGAGAGTAAAGGCAAGCGCAACGACAGCAAGCAAGGTTCCGAATACCTTGATTGCGAAGACCCACTGCGTCGGGATTGGGGCTGGATCAAGCTCTCCGGCCTGCATTGCCAACCAGTGCAGGAACACGCTGCAATAACCAAGACCAACGGTGAAGCCCCACGCGGCAGCAAGCAGTGCACGCCCCCGCGGCCAGCGATGATCGCGCGTCGCCCAAGCGCCGGCAATAAGCAGAGCACCCATGAGATAGTCATCGAGGAGAGCCGGAGGGAATTCACGCCAAGTGCTCCAGCGTCGAACGGTGTCGCCGAACGGCGCGAGGATGCCAAGGGAATAGGCCAGCCACCGACTCGCTTGGGTTCTAGCGTGTTCTGACATTGCGACAGAGTCTTGAAACTCACTCGTCTCTCAGATTCCGAAGCATCCGATTCGTGAAGTAGAACACCCCAAAGTACAAGAGAAGGTCAACCGCTGCTCCGAGACGGGTGCCAAGCGCTTCATGGACTGTTCCGCTCAGAGCGAAGACCACGACTCCGGCGAGCAGGAAACTCAGTATTTGTGTCACAATCAGTACTCAGCACCTTTGGCTCAATAATACGGCGGGCAGGCACCCGCAGAGAACCTCTAAAAGCTCCGCATGCGCTTTAGCCTATGCCCTCTCCATATCGATGTCAACACGAGCCCTGAGCGTCTCCTCTTGCTCAGGCGGATCAACAGGCCACTTCCATCGTGCGCGGGATGAAGGTCAGGTGCAGGCGCTACGAGACAACCTGCCGAGCCATTCGCAGCCGCTTCCTGTTTCGATTTATTAAGAGGCTCACCTTTGAGGTATGGTCACACCGGCCCGCCCCTACAGGTCGCTACGAATGGACCTGTCAATCTGCATCAGCTCCACGGGGGCTCCATTGACCTCAATGAATGCGACGACCACGCCCGGGCTGGGACTGTTGGGCGGAATCAGGACCTGCTGACCCGCCAACGCCGCGTCCAGTTCCTCCACTTCAAACGCCACATGCGGGACCGTTTTGACCAGTTCGGGGTAAGGAGCGTCCTCCCAATACCTTTGCCACTGGATGCCGAACGGGTTATTGGCATGATCGCTCACCGTGACCTTGAGATGAGGTAACTCGATCTCACCCTTGAACCGTTCTGTGGTTGGGATTCCGATGTGATTGTATTTCATGGGGCTTTCGGGGCGAGTCTCATCTGCTCGACGGCCAGCAGCACCGCCGTATGATGGTGCCCGGTCGTCGCGTGCGTCAGTTGCCCGCTCACCTCCACGCGCTTGCCTAACAAGGACCGGTACCGCCCATAGTTGCTGATGATCAACTGCAGATCCGTCACCCCGGACTCGCTGCTGTTGCTCTCGTTTGTCGGGTCGGCCTCCACACAGATCGGCTGCTCCACGTGCAGCACCCAGATCGTTTCGGCCTGGTCCCCTTTGGCCACGCTCTCATAGTTGGGTGGCCCTGGCGCAATAACCCGTTTGACAACCCCTGTCAGCGCCACGACCTTCGGCTCGTAGCCGAGGCACACAGGCGGCGCCTGGCCCGAGCGGGCCGCCGCACCAATGCCGACAAAGCCGCTGACTGAAGCCGCCACAAACAGCAACGCCAGTTTCTTATACCTTCTGCTCATCTGTCTCTCCTGCGAATGCCGAGAAGCGCGACCACGCTGCACGACAGGCCTAACGCAATGATTATGACCATCGGAAAGTCAAAGAGTACGGCGACACCTTCCTGCACGACGGCATCAGCGAGTTCAGCCACGCCGAGAGCAGCGGCAGCCGCGCCAAGAAGCAGAGCGAGCCAACACATCCACTTGGGTAGGGCGTACCCCCTCTCAAGAGAGCGAAGTGGTGGAATCCCAAGGCGAAGCGTGAGAATGCTCAGGAGAAGTATGACGCCAGGTATAGCGAGACTGCCGAACGTTGGGCGGTCGGTGCTGCCAGCTAACGCAAGCATGGAACCCAGAAGATCGACTGTGGCCATTATGAGGGAAATCGCTGCCACCAAGAGCGGCAACCAGAGCCAACGAGCTGATCTTGTGGATGTGACCATGGGACCCTGGCGACGGAAGTCGAAGGCACCTGACGTGGATGCTGTCCACGACGGTCTTATTATAAGAGGGAACGCAACGTTCCCCGCTTCCGGCGAGCCGCCGGAAGCTTCCAACAGGCCGGGTGACGCATCCAACGAGCCGTTGGACGCATCCGGCGAGCCGTTGGATCGAGAAACCGGCCGGTTTCTCCGTTCGGCGAGCCGCCGGAAGCTTCCAACAGGCCGGGTGACGCGTCCAACGAGCCGCCGGACGCATCCGGCGAGCCGTTGGATCGAGAAACCGGCCGGTTTCTCCGTCCGGCGAGCCGCCAGAAGCTTCCAACGGGCCGGGTGACGCTTCCAACGAACCGTTGGACGCATCCGGCGAGCCGTTGGATCGAGAAACCGGCCGGTTTCTCCGTCCGGCGAGCCGCCGGAAGCTTCCAACGGGCCGGGTGACGCTTCCAACGAGCCGTTGGATCGGGAAACCGGCCGGTTTCTCTGTTCGGCGAGCCGCCGGAAGCTTTCAACGGGCCGGGTGATGCTTCCAACGGGTCGGGTGATGCTTCCAACCAGCCGGTGGATGCGTCCGGCGTTGGCGGTTTTTCGACACCTGTCGATTTTCGTACACCTGCTCCCTTCCCAGGTCGATTCGGGTCTACGCCTCCAACCCAAGCCCTGTCAGGAGGTTGGAGACCCGGTCCCTTCCGCCTCCCGGCCTGGCACGGCACTTGAGAAAAGGCAGGCGGAAGGAGGTAGACCCCAGACATGAGAGCGCTTGCTTCCCGGGTGACGGATGCCGACGAGGATGAGACAGGGCAGGGTGTGCGCGGTAAGATCGCGCGGTATGAGGAGTGGGTCCATATGAAGAACGAAGGCGCGAGGACCGCGAGGCAGGTCGAGCTGGAGCAGGAGGCATCTCCCGATCCGCTCGTGGATGCCCTGCGCCGCATCACGCGGGCCGTGGCCGGGACCCTCGAGCTGCGGGAGGTCTTCGCGCGCGTGGCCGAGGCCATGGCCACCGTTCTGCCGCTCGATTTCATGGCCGTGATGCGCGTCACGGACGCGGGCGGGCTGGAGCTCTACTCGATCTCCGGCAAGGTCGACGACAAGACCTACGTGATCCGGCCCGAGGACTTCTCCCCCGCGCTCCGGCCCGTGCCCGACCGCCTGCTGCGGATCGACGACATGGCCGAGCAGGGCGACCCGAGCTTCCCCGTGGACAGCAAGATGCAGCAGGCCGGCATGCGTTCGAGCCTCACCGCCCCTCTGTTCCGGGGCGAGCAACTCGCCGGCTATGTAATGGTCGAATCCCGGCGCCCGGGCGCGTTCACGGCCGAGCACGAGGCGGCCCTGCAGCCGATTGGAGACCTGCTGGCCATGGCCCTGGAGCACGAGCGGCTGTGGAGCCGGGACGTCGCGCGGCGCCGTCGCCTCGACGCCATTAACGCCCTGCTGCCAATGCTGGCCAACGTGCTCGACATCCGCGAGATCTTCAACCAGGTCTCGGCCGTGGTGAAGCCCGTCCTCCCGCACGACCTGCTGGTCCTCTCGTCGCTCAGCGCGGACCGGACCGTGATGACCGTGGACGCCCTTTCCGGCGAGCCGGCGCCCGAGTTGTGGCCGCCGATGCCGGTGCGCGAGGCCGATCTCAAGCACATGGTGGAGCCCGTGCTGGTGTACGACGTGGAGGCCGAGGCCGACACCGAGCCCGAGCGCTGCCGCAAGTGCCGCGCCCTCGGAGTCCGCTCGCTGCTCAAGATCCCGCTGCGCCTGGACGGCGGTTACATCGGCTCCCTGGTCTTCTTCTCCAAGACCCCGGGCCAGTACTCGGAGGAGGACGTCGCGCTGGCCCGCTGGGTGGCCGACCACGTGAGCCTGGCGATTTCCCACCAGCGCCTCTCCGAGGAGGAGCGGCGGGCGGCGGAGGCGCGCGAGCGCGCCACTCTCCTCGAAGAACGCGTGCAGGCGCTGCGCGACGAGCTGGCGGCTTCGCGAGGCTACCACCGCGTCCTCGGCGAGTCGAAGAAGTGGAAGGACGTGCTCAACCAGGCCGCGAAGGTGGCGCCGACCGAGACCACGGTCCTGCTCACGGGCGAGTCGGGCACGGGCAAGGAGGTCGTCGCGCGCTTCCTCCATCGCGGCTCGCCGCGCGCCGGCGGTCCGTTCGTGGCGATCAATTGCGCGGCCCTGCCCGAGACGCTCCTCGAATCTGAGCTGTTCGGTCATGAAAAGGGAGCGTTCACCGGCGCGATCACATCCCGGCCGGGCCGCATCGAGCAGGCGGCCGGAGGCGTGCTCTTCCTGGACGAGGTGGGCGAGATGAGCCCGACCGTGCAGGCCAAGCTGCTGCGCGTCCTGCAGGAGCGCGAGCTCCAGCGCCTGGGCGGCACGCGGCCGATCAAGGCCGACGTACGCGTGGTGGCGGCCACCAACCGCGACCTCGCTGCGGCGATCGCCCGCGGCGAGTTCCGCGAGGATCTCTACTATCGGCTGGGCGTCTTTGAGATCCGCCTGCCGCCGCTGCGCGACCGGCGCGAGGACATCCTGCCCCTGGCCGAGGCCTTCCTGGAGGAGGTCGGCCCGGCAGTGGGCCGGCCGGCCGCGGGCATCTCGCGCCAGGCGCACGAGGCCCTGCTCTCCTACCCCTGGCCCGGCAACGTCCGCGAGCTGCGCAACGCGCTCGAACGGGCGACCATCCTCTGTGACGGCGGATTGATCACCTTGGAGCACCTGCCGATCCACGTCGGCCGTCCCGAGCCCGCGATGTCCGAGCGGACGGAAACCTTTCCGCCGGGCGGCATCCAGCTCGACGCGATCGAGCGCGATCTGATCGCAAAGGCTCTCCAGGAGGCCGAGAACAACCGCTCGCGCGCCGCCCGCCTGCTCGGCATCACCCGCTCGCAGCTCTACTCGCGCATGCAGAAGTACGGGCTGGCGACGGGGTAGGATCTTTCACTCCACATCCTCCGATTGCTGGATCGAGTACGACTTCGGGCGGTCTCCAGCATTGTGTTCCAGACCTCCAGAGGCCAGCTCCGAACATGCTTCGAGTAGGTTGCGTATAGTGATTTGACCATAAAAGGCCCCCTTCGCAATAATCCAGGTGTCACATGCGAAGAGCGAGGAAGCGGGTTCGGGGGAAGCCGTCAGTCCGCAGTGGGAGGGATGGCGCCAAGACCCCGGGATCGGGGGCAACCGATGATACCAATGAGAGCTTCGCTTGAGCAAAACAATCTGTTCAAGGCCCTGCACCCCATGGTGCAAGAGTGGATTCGGAAACAGGACGAACCGCCTTGGACAAGCTTCCGCCCGGTCCAAAAAATCGTCATGCCTCGGCTCCTGGAAGCGCTGAGAGAGGAGACCTGTGGCGACTTCATTGTGGCGGCACCGACCGCCACGGGGAAGACCGAAGCCGTCTTCCTGCCGTTGGCAACGATTCTCACCGAGCAGGGCACTCCCCAGGTTTCTGGAGCGTCGGTGCTCTACGTGTGCCCGCTGACAGCTCTCATAGACCAGCAAGCCGCGCGGTTGGCAGGCATGTTCTCGGCGGCCGAGATCCCCATCGTTCCCTGGCACGGCAGTTCGAAGAGGACGGCGAAGACGCAGTTCACAAAGGATCCGCGAGGCGTCCTGATCATCACTCCCGAGTCCGTCGAGTCCCAGCTCATGAGCCGGTTCAACACTCCCGGTCAGTTGAAGAAGGAGTATGGGGCGTTGCGCTGCGTGGTCATCGACGAGCTCCACGCCTTCTTTGACAGCCCTCGGGGCTACCAGCTCATCTCACAGTTGAGCCGCCTCGAGCTGGGATTGAAACGGACCATCCCGCGAATCGGCCTTTCGGCCACCTTCAATGAGAAAGTGCAAGGCTCGGCAAAGCGGTTCCTACGTCCTGAAAATGCCGAGCGGGTCGAGTTCCTGCGCGATACCGAGACTCAGAGGAAGATCTCGTTCTGCGTCCGTTGCTTCGCAGAAGAGCCGAACGCCGAGAGAAACGATGATCAAGAGATCGTTCGTCAGGTGATCAAGGATTTTTCGACCACGGGGAAAAAGGACGGCAAGAGACAGAAGGGCTTGGTCTTCGTCAACTCGCGCCAGCAGAGCGAATTCTTCAGCCATCATCTGGAAGAGGAGGCCAAGAGGGAGAAGAAGAAGCTGCAGTTCCACCCTCATCACGGCTCCCTCTCTCCACAGCAGAAAGACGCCGCCATCGAAGCCATCAACAGCCCAGGGGATGCCGCCGTCCTGGTGTGCACCACGACCCTGGAGTTGGGGCTCGACATCGGCTCGATCGCCCAGGTCGGCCAGATCGACCCCGGAGCGACAGTCGCCTCGTTGCAGCAGAGGCTCGGTCGATCGGGCCGCAAGCACGGTGACGTGGCGCGGCTCATCGTCTACGTGAGGGAGGCCCAGATGGGCAAAGAAACATCCACTTTGGAGGGGCTCCATCTCCCCACGTTCCAGGCGCTGGCACAGATCCATCTCGTGCGGGAGGAAGCGTTCGAGGAGCCGGAGCAGCGGCCGGCCCATCTGTCTACGCTGATCCAGCAGATCCTCTCGTTCACCCGGCAGAACGGCTCGATCACGGAAGAGCAAGCGCGCCAAGTCTTCATTGAACGAGGTCCCTTCGTCGCGCTGCGGCGAGAGAACGATCCGGACGGCCATCTCGAGCTGTTGTTCGCTAGACTCGAAATGGCAGGGCTCCTGGAGAAGAGGCATCTGGGAAACCAGCACTACTACTTGGCGGCAAACGGCCTCAGCTTGATGGAAGGGCACCATTTCTATGCCGCCTTTCAAACTTATTCCGAATTCAGTGTCTACGGTCCCGACGGGTTGCTGGGAAAGATCCCCCTGGGCAACAGCTACAAGGTGGGAGACCGGATCATCTTCTCCCGCCAATTGTGGCTGATCACCTCGATTACGCGGCAGAACCGGGTGATTCGGGTAGTGCCCGCGGCCGCCGGGCAGGCACCCATCTTTCCGGGCGATCCGATCACCCCCTCCCAGGAGGTCATCACAACGATGCGGGGCTTGTATGAAGGAAGGCTGGCGCCCGGTGACGAGGTGTCCGACTCGGCGAGGGATTTTTTCCAGGAAGGACAGCGAATCTTCCAGGAACGGGACCTTGCACGGCAGCGGCTTCTTGCCGAAGGCGATGGTGTCCTGGTGTTCCCTTGGTTTGACGACCGGGGGCAAATGTCCCTCATGTCCGCCCTTCGTTACTGGGGATTGAGCGCGATGCCGGCCAAGATCTGTATCTTCGTGCGCGGAGCTTCGCTGGAGAAGGTGAAAGGGGCTCTCGCTCGACTGGCGGATCCCAAGCCGGGCCAGCGGGCTATCCCGAGCGGACCGGAGGCGGCCCGCAACGCGGATTCTCTGCTGATCGACAAACACGATCACCTCTTGAGCCCCTATCTGCAAAGATGGAACTTCGCCAGCTTCCGGCTGGACATGGAGAGAGTCCCCGAGATGGCGCGGTCGATCCTGAGCTCCGCGGCCTGAAGCCCGGCTCGCGCTCCGCGAACTCAGCGCAGCACGCCCGCATGGAACAGGGTACCCTGGGTGGAGTCGTCGTTGTCTCCCCACACCATCAGCGAGGCGCCGACCTTCTTGCACACCACCTCCAGATCGGCCAGCAGGGTCTTGAGCCGCAAGTGCTGGATCCGGTCATCGCCTGCGAGCTCTCCCTCGCGGAGCTGGCGTTCCGCTTCTTCCCACGCCTTTCGCGTGGTGTGTGGCTGGAGGAGGACGACCCATTTCTCAGGAAACGCCCCGAGACGCTCAATCGCGGCGATGGCCAGTGTCCGGTTCTCGACCTGAGCCATCTCCTCGTTCTCCCGACCCCACCAGGTAGACCTCTCGATGGGGATGCCGTTGTCCGCCCGCAACCGCTCGAGGAGATGGCCGGTATCGAGGAAGCGGAGGTTCTTGGTCGCCTGGGAGGTCACCACCTCATACTTGGCTGGCGCGATACCACGGGCCGTGGCGCTGCCGGCGGCCTTTACGTGGAGCAGGAAGAGACGCCGTCGCGTCGGTTCGACATAGATGAAGTCCGCGATCTCTCCTGAGCGGTCGTCACAGATCAGGTGCCGCTCGACGGGGCGGCTGTCGAACAGGTTGTCGACGTTCTTGACGACGAAGTCGAACAGAGATTTGCCGTCCCAGGTGTGCTCGGCAAGGTTGATCTGGCGGCGAACCTTGCGGCCGGGGATCTTGGGGTCGGGGATCTCCTCGGTCGGCTTCTCGTCGGCGACTTTATAGCCAGTCCGGTCGTTCCGGAACGGAAGCCAGCGCCACGCTCCGAAGGGGACGTCCTTGTAGGTAGGCCGGTAGATACGGCCATCCTGTAGCACGATGCCTTTTCGGTACCAGATCGAGGCTCGATCCTTGAACCGGTCCAGAAGGCGGTCGAGAAGCTCCTGCTCCGCAGCGCTCGTCGATTCCGCGGGCTCGACGGTCAAATTGTAGCTCACGGTCCCATCGGGATCGATGATGGGCTGAATGCGTACGGTCGCCAAGCGCTTGCTGTCCAGAAAGGCGGCGACCAGGAGGTGCTCGGCGTCGCTCTCCTCGTCGATACGGAGCTCCCCGCGGGAGAGCCACTCGTGGGCGGCGAGGACCGTCTCCTGATCGGCTCCTTCGTCTTCGAATTCAGCGGGAAAAGGGATGTCGAGCTGGAAGTCGAGGGGCTCGCCGAGATCCTCCACGAGGGTTCCGGCAACCTCCCTTTGCAGCGCTTCGAAACCGGGCTGATCGGAACCGGCGTCGCGTACGTCCCGGGGTTGCAGCGCGAGACGGAGGAGGTAGCGGAGGTTGTCGACCTCCTTCAGAAAGTCTCTGAAATCAAAGGTCGAGCGGCTCCAAATGGCACCGCTTCTCACGGCGAGCCCGACGAGACGCTGCTTCGGCCGGCTCTCGCTCGAGCCGATCGCATCCTGGGGGTCGAGCTCGCGCAGCGGGGAGCCGACGGGAAGCCGGCTGCGGAAGTCGGCGTGAACCCGCGCCGACTCCAGGTCTGAGACGGCCGTTTGCAACCGGTAGAACTGATCTCCGAAAGGATCGATGACATGGCGCACGTTGGGGCCGCTGAGGGATTTCGAATCGGCCTTTGAAGGGGTAGGGCGGTGGAGCCCTTGGAGTGAGGCCTGCCGGGCGTCGCCTTGGAGAAAAGCACGAGACGTCTGTTCCTCTGGGAGCGGAAAGAACATGGGCCGTCCGTTTGGAGCACGAAACTCAGTGGTCAAATACCTGACGAACTCGTTGCGCAGGGACCCCTGTGTACAGACAACGGCAGCGTGCTCGCGGTCGAGCAGCAGGAGCGCTAGATGATGCTTCACGTCGCGGAGGACGGCGGGAGGCAGGCCTTCGGCCTCGGAAGCACCTAGCTGCTGTAGCCATTGGGGCAAATGCTCCATCGAGTACCACCAGCCCAAGATATGCCATCCTCTCATCAGTTTCTCTGGGATCTGCCCGATATGGCTCAGGCGCGAGCCGGCGGTGCCCAGGTCCTCGATGCGAGCGAGCAGAACCTGATGGAGGTAAGAGCGGATCGTTGCGGAGGGTTGAACGGGCTGGCGCGCTTGAAGGAAAACAACGGAGACGTAGGGCGAGAGATCGCCGGGAGCAATCTCGTGACCCTTCTTGTAGCTCGTTCCGATCCGCTTCGTGGGCTTCAGGAGGTTATCTCCTCGGGCTGTGAGACACAGCCTTTTATCTATAGCTTAGGACTGAATCTTGGTCGCGTCAATGCCATGAGAAGCAGGGGTCCAGCAGGCCGCCGGTGTTACCGCTGACTGCTTTCCGTCACCTGTCGATTTTCAGACACCCTGACCAGTCGCCATCGCCGCGCGCCCCCTCGTACCTAACCATCACCGTATCAGCGCTTTAGCGGACAGGTCCGCTCCTTTCACCGCCTGGCACAGTCTGTGAGATACAGGGCTGGCGTAGGAGGAACGAAGACCATGTCACAGCGCAGCGTAGAGCAGGTGATCGGCAAGCTGGCGACCGACGAGGGTTTCCGCCACCAGTTCGAAACGAACCGGCAGGCGGCTCTCTCGGCGGCGATCGCCAACGGGCTGCAGCTCACATCGATCGAACAGCGCGCGCTTCTCGATCTCGACGTCGACGCGGCAGCGCGCTTCGCCGGTTGTCTCGATCCACGGATTCAAAAAATCAGTGTGCGGAGGAACGAATCGTGAAATCAAATCTGATCCGTATGTCCATTCTCAGCCTTGTGGCTCTTGCCTTCGCTGCCTGCCGGCACGAGGCTCCGGCCGCGTTCGAACGCCCGCCGGCGCCCGTGGCCGTGGCCGCCGCGGTGACGCGGGACGTGCCGGTCTACATTGACGAGGTCGGCCGCGTGGCCGCTCGCGAAGTGGTCTCCGTGCAGCCGCAGGTCTCCGGGCGCATCACGCGCATCCACTTCGCGGACGGCGCCAACCTGCGCAAGGGCGACCTGCTCTTCACCATCGATCCGCGGCCGTTCCAGGTCCAGCTCGACGCGGCCGAGGCCTCTCTCGCGCAGGCCAAGGCGGCGCTCGATCTCACCCGCATCCAGCTCACGCGCGCTTCGACCCTGATCGAGAGCAAGGCCATCTCGCAGGAGGAATACGATCTCAAGAAGAACGCCGTGGACGTGGCCGCCGCCCAGGTGGAACAGAACGAAGCCGCGGTCCGGAGCGCGAAGATCAGCCTGGAATATTGCTTCATCCACTCGCCGATCGACGGCCGCGCCGGCGAGCGGCTGGTGGACCCCGGCAACGTCGTCGCCGCCAACACCGGATCGCTCCTCACCATCCAGCGCCTGGATCCGGTCTATGCGGACTTCACCGTGCCCGAGAACGATCTCACGGCGGTGCAACGGAACATGTCGCGCGGATCTCTCAAGGTGGAGGTGAGCCTGCCGGACGAGCCGGGCGATCCCCGCGGGGGAACGCTCACGTTTCTCGACAACGCGGTGCAGGGCGACACCGGCACGGTGAAGCTGCGCGCCACCATTCCCAATAACGATCACCGCTTCTGGCCGGGACGCTTCGTCAAGATCCGCCTCGTGCTCGACACGCTTCAGGAAGCCGTGCTCGTGCCCGCGGCCGCGCCGCAGACCTCCGCTCAGGGGCCGTTCGTCTACGTGGTCAAGGACGACTCGACCGCCGAGCAGCGCACCATCGCGCAGGGGCAGCGGCAGGGCGATCTGATCGTGATCAGCCAGGGCGTCAAGCCCGGCGAGCGCATCGTAATCAATGGCCAGCTCGGCGTGACGCCCGGCGGCAAAGTGAAGGTCGAAGGCGGAGATGCGGCGGTTTCCTCGAATGTCACGCCGAAGAAGGAGGGCAAGTCGTGAATCTTTCGGAACCTTTCATCCGCCGGCCGGTGATGACGGTCGTCCTGACCGTGGCCGTGATCCTGTTCGGCGTGCTCAGCTATCTGCAACTGCCGGTGAACGACCTGCCGGCGGTGGACTACCCCGTCATCCAGGTGCAGGCGGTCTACCCGGGCGCGAGCCCGGAGACCATGGCGAACAACATTGCGACTCCGCTCGAACGGCAGTTCATGCAGATCAACGGTCTGGAGCTGGTCACCTCGAAGAGCACGCAGGGGTTCACGACCATGACGCTCCAGTTCGCGCTTTCGAAGAGCGTCGACGCGGCCGCGACCGACGTGCAGACGGCGATCACGCAGGCCTCGGGCAGCCTGCCGGTGGACATGCCTTCGCCGCCGACGTTCTCGAAGACGAACCCGAACGATCAACCGATCATGTATATCGCTCTCACCAGCGACTCGGTGACGCCGGGTCAGCTCTATGACTACGCGAGCACACAGGTGGGCCAGCGCATCAGCATCCTGCCGGGCGTGTCGCGCGTCAACGTCTTCGGCACCAAGTCGGCCATCCGCATCAAGGCCGATCCGTCGGCGATGTGGGCGCGCGGCATCACGGTCGACGATCTGGCCGCGGCGGTGAAGCGGGGCACCAGCTACACCGGCGCCGGCCAGCTCGACGGCACGGCCGGCACGGCGCTGCTGCGTCCCCAGGGTCAGCTCGAAAGCGCCGAGGACTACGAAAACCTTATCGTCGCCGCCAAGGAAGGCTCGCCGGTGTACCTGCGCGACGTGGCCCGGGTGCGCGACTCGGTGCAGGACGAGCGGATCAACATGCGTTTCTGGGTGCGCGGCTATCCCGTGCCCTCGGCAACCGTGGTGGTGGCGGTCAACCGGCAGGCCGGCTCCAACGCCGTGGAGGTGGCGAAGAGCATTCGCGAGGAGTTGCCGGTGATCAGTGCCGAGCTTCCGGGGTCGGTGCGCGTCACGCCGATCTATGACCGCTCGCAGACCATCGTCCACTCGGTCGCGGACGTGCAGGTGACGCTTTTGATCGCCTTCGCCCTGGTAGTGATCGTGATCTTCGTGTTCCTCGGCCGCGCCGCCGATACGCTGATTCCGGCGGTGGCGCTGCCGCTCTCGCTCTTCATCACCTTCATGGCCATGCGGCTGCTCGGCTACAGCCTGGACAACCTGTCGCTGATGGCGCTCACGCTGGCGATCGGGTTCCTGGTGGACGATGCCATCGTGTTCCTGGAAAACACCGTGCGCCGCATGGAGCGCGGCGAGCGGGCGTTCGAAGCGAGCGTCAACAGCGCGAAAGAGATCAGCTTTTCGATCGTGTCGATGACGATCTCGCTCGCGGCCGTGTTCCTGCCGCTGGTCTTCATGACCGGCCTGGTCGGCCGCATCTTCCGCGAGTTCGCGGTGACGATCGTCATCGCGATCCTCGCCTCGGGCCTGGTGTCGCTGACTGTCACGCCGCTCATGACCGCCCGGCTGCTCCGGGAGCGCGGCCACGGCTTCAAACAGACGTGGATGGAACGCGTGATGGGCGGCCTGGAAAAGCGGGTGCTCGGCGTCTATGGCCGCTCGCTCTCGTGGTTCCTGGAGCGCCGCTGGGTCTCCGTCGCGATCTGGGTGGTCTGTCTCGCCGGCACGATCTGGCTGTTCATGGCGGTGCCGAAAGCCTTCCTGCCGCCGGGCGACAGCAGCGTGGTGTTCGGCGTCTTCCTGGGCCGCGAGGGCTCCTCGCCGGAACAGATGCGCGCCATCCAGGACCGCGTGGACGACACGCTGCACGCGGACCCGAACGTCCTGATGGATTTCACGATGACGGGCAACGGCCAGTTCCTGCCGTCGAACCAGGGCATCACGTTCACCTTCCTCAAACCGGCCGACCAGCGCCAACCGATCCAGCAGGCGGCGGCCGAAATGATGGGCAAGATCGCCAGCAACCCCGGCGTGTTCGCGTTCCTGCGGCCGTTCCCGGTCCTGGAGATCAGCACCGGCGCGGTCAACACGAACCAGGGACAGTACGCCTTCTCGCTCTCCGGCGTGGATTCCGCTCAGGTTTACGACGTGGCCGGCAAGCTGATGGCGAAGCTCCAGGGATATCCGGGTTTCCTGACCCTGTCGTCGGACTGGTTCAGCAACACGCCCAACCTGGACATCGAGCTGCGGCGCGACCAGGCGAAGATGTACGGCGTCTCGGAGGCGCGCATCCTCGAGCTGCTGAGGAGCGCCTACTCGCAGAACTACCTCTACCTGATCAAGAAGCCCGAGGACCAGTATCAGGTCATCCTGGAGGTGGCGGACGCCGCGCGCTCGCGGGCCGAGGACCTTTCGCTGCTTTACATCCGCTCGGACGACGGCAATAACCTCGTGCCGTTGCGCGAGCTGGTCACCTGGAAGACCACGCTCGGTCCGCAGGCGGTGAACCACACCAACCAGTTCACCAGCGTCACGCTGTTCTTCAACCTGAAGCCCGGCGTGGCCATCGGCGACGCCACGGATTTCATTACCAACGCGGCGAAGGACGTCGTGCCGTCAACCGTGCGCGCCAGCCTGCAGGGTGAAGCGCTGACCTTCCGCAACACGGTCCGCGACCTGACGCTCCTGATGTTGCTCGCGGTGTTCGTGATGTACGTGATTCTGGCCATCCTCTACGAGAGCTACGTGCACCCGCTGACCGTGCTTTCGACGCTGCCCACGGCGCTGGTGGGCGGTCTCCTGACCCTCTTCCTGTTCGGCGAGCAGGCTTCGCTCTACGCCTTCGTCGGCATGTTCATGCTGATGGGGATTGTGAAAAAGAACGGAATTCTGATCGTCGACTTCGCGCGCCACCGGGTGGAGGCCGGCGAGGCGCCGGAGAAGGCCATCCACGACGCGAGCATGGACCGCTTCCGGCCGATCCTGATGACGACGCTCGCCGCGGTGGTGGGCGCGTTGCCGATCGCCCTGGGCTATGGCGCGGACGGCGCCTCCCGCCGGCCGCTCGGTCTCGTCATCGTCGGAGGCCTGGTGGTCTCCCAGTTCATCACCCTGTACATCACGCCGGTGATCTACCTGCTCTTCGAACGGTTCCAGGAAAAGGTTCTCAACCGTTCCTCCTTCTTCCGGCCCTCGATCGCCGTTCCCGAAGCGGTGCGGGTGATCGCACCGGTTCTTCTCATCGCCGTGCTCCTCACCGGCTGCACCGTGGGTCCCAACTATCAGAGACCGCCGGTCACGGCTCCCGCACAGATCTACGGTCAGACCACGCCTGCGGAAGCGGCCTCGCTCGCGGACCAGGCGTGGTGGGAGATCTTCGCCGACGAGCCGTTGAAAGCCCTGATCGACGAGGCGCTCCGCAACAGCTTCGACATCCGGCTCGCGGGCTGGCGCGTCGAAGAGGCGCGGGCGGCTGCGGGCATCAGCCGTTCGCAGCACTGGCCGCAGGTGCAGGCGGGCGGCGGCTGGTCGCGCGGCCAGGCGGCGGGCGGCCCTACGGATAACCTTTACGACGTCAACCTCGGCGTCTCCTGGGAGGTCGACCTGTGGGGACGCATCCGGCGGTTGAACGAATCGGCGCGGGCGCAATATCTGGCCACCGAGGAGGCGCGGCGCGGCGTGCTGCTCTCGCTCGTCTCCGACGTGGCCACGAGCTACTTCCAGCTCCGTGAGCTCGACCTGGAATTGGAGATCGCCCGGCGCTCAGCCGGGGCATTCCAGGAAACCTATGATCTGTTCAACCGGCGACTCGAAGCCGGCGCGGCCTCGGGTCTCGAAACCGCGAGCGCCGGCGCCACCCTGGCCGCGACGCAGGCCGAAATCCCGGACCTCGAGCGGCTGATCCTGGCCGAGGAAAATCGGCTGTCGTTCCTCCTCGGCCGCAACCCCGGACCCATCCCGCGCGGGAAATCACTCGGCGATCAGCTCCTGCCACCGGAGATCCCGGCCGGATTACCGTCGGACCTTCTCCAGCGGCGGCCCGACCTGCGCGCTGCCGAGCAGCAGCTCGTCTCGGCCAACGCGGAGGTCGGCGTGGCGGCGGCCAATTTCTTTCCACGCCTGAGCCTCACTGCGGCCTTCGGCGGCGTGGCGCCCGAGGTCTCGGATCTCTTCGATAATGGCAAGAGCTGGTCGATCGGCGGCGGGCTTCTCACTCCCCTGCTCCAGGGCCGGCGCCTCACGGAAGAGCGCCGCGAGGCCGAGGCCCGCTGGGAGCAGGCGAAGGTGCAATATGAAGCGAGCGTGACCAACGCCTTCGCGGAGGTCTCGACGGCTATCGCCGCGTATCAAAAGCTCGCCGAGATCGAAGCCGAGCAGGCGCGGGCCGCGGCCTCCTACCGGCAGGCCGTGCGGCTGTCGAACGACCGCTATCTCGCCGGTCTAGCGGACTATCTCGAAGTGTTGCAGGCGCAACAGCAGCAGCTCACGGCCGAGAATTCCTTGGCGCGCACCCGGCGCGACCGCCTGGTGAGCCTCGTCCAGCTTTACAAGGCGCTGGGCGGCGGCTGGCAGCTCTCCGACGAGGAATGGACGGCGGCGAAAGCCCGGTAGAACCTTTCACGTTTCCTCCCCGGCGGCAATGTCGCCGGCCGCCGCCGGGGCCGCCTCTCGCGATCAGCGCCGCGTATATTCACGCATTGTCGGGTAGATCGGCGTGAGCGACGCGATCCTGCAATCGCCACCTTCGAACGCGTAGGTGGTTTCGAAGTCTTCATAGCTGCGGGCCCGCCAGAGACGTCCTTCCGGATCGATGACCAGGGAATGTCCGACGCCGCCGCGGAAGATCCGCGACCCGTCCGTGCCCGTGAAGACGGTACAGGTCCACGGCCGTTCCGCGGGGCGCGCCGCCATGAAGGATTCGATCTCGCGAGCCGACTGTTCGAAAAGGCGCGCCCGCTCCGCAGGCGGCGCTGCCAGGGTGTCCGCGATGGCGCGGCCGAGCAGCTCGTCTGCCGGAGAGGTCAGAACGCCGGATATCAATTCGCTGGTCTTCGGCTCTTGCGCTCGCATATCACGGCACGGACGGGGAGGCAGTCTATCACCGTCCTCAAATCGATCCACGACTCTTGACGGTCCCCTCCTCTTTTGCGACGCTTCCTTCGTGACCACACCCCAGGCCGGCGCGGGGTGGCGGCCCTTCCCGGGGCTCCGTCTCGTGCTCCGCGCCACGCTCGCGCTCTCCATGATCGCCTCCGGGATCTTCCGGCTGATCCCGGTGTGGATGCAGCCCCTGAGGCCGCTCGGCCAGTTGCAGCGGCTCGGCGAGCTCACGCAGGGAGAGCTGCTCCGGACTCTCGTCGGGGCCTCGCCGGTCTTTCAGTCCCTCACCGGAGCGGCGGCCGTGCTGGGCGGCGTGCTTCTGCTCTTCCCGCGGACGACGCTCCTCGGGGCCCTGATCTGCGCCGCGAACCTGGCGATGGCGGTCACGCTGGCCCTGTGCTACGACCTGCCGTCCAAGCTCTACGTTTCCTTCCTGTTCGTCCTGGCCTTCGTCCTGCTCGTTCCGGACCTGCGCCGGCTGGCCAACCTGTTCCTTCTCGACCGCGCCGTGGAGCCGCCCCCGGCGCCGGCGGACGAAGGATGGCCCGGCCGTCTCCTGCCGCTCCTCGGCCTGGCCGTGATCGTGGGAGGAGCCGCCATGGCCGTACCGCAGCTCGTGCGGCTCCATCCGCCGAAGCCGCCGTTTTACGGCGCCTGGAACGTGGAGGAGCTCACGGTCGACGGCGAGGAACCGGACAACCCCCGCCTGTGGCGCCGGGCCGTGTTCCAGGACCCGGGCGCGCTCGACGTCCAGCTTCGAATCGGATCGCGGAAGCGCTACGCGCTGGTCCTGGACCTGCCCGGGAGGAACCTGACCCTCGACCGGCGGCACCGTTTCACCTTCCAGGAGCCGGAGGAGGGCGTGCTCGTGTTGGAAGGGAGGCTGGACGGACGCTCCACGCGCGCAAAGCTGCGCAGGGTGCTGCTGAGCTCGCCGTGGTTCCACTGGATCACCGACTACTCACGTTATGGCGACTGAGATTTCCGAGCCGGCGCGCTGGAGCCTGGCGACACGGATCGCCTTCCGTTTCTTTTTCTCCTACTATGCCCTCCGCTCTTTCATTCCCCTGTTGATCGGACGCAGCGATTTTTTGAGCGAAAGGTACACCGACTTCTGGGACGCCGCCGTGGCCTGGGCGGACGCGGCGGTCTTTCATGTCCCCTACGATGTGTTCGACCTGGCTGGCAACGATTCCTATTCCTGGGTCCAGCTTTTTTGCACCCTGGTGGTCGCCGGTGTGATCACGGCGGTGTGGTCGGCGCTCGACCGGAACCGGCTCCAGTATGACCGGATCCATCCCTGGCTCCGGTTGCTCCTGCGCTACCTGCTGGCCGGCGCCATGATCGAGTACGGAGCCATCAAAATCATCCCTTCGCAGATGACCGCGCCGCCGCCCCTGGGCGTCCTGCTGCAGCCGCTCGGCGATATCTTTCCGAACCACCTCCTCTGGTGGACGGTCGGCGCTTCCCCGGTGTTCGAAACCACGATCGGCCTGGCCGAGCTGCTGGGCGGTGTGCTGCTGCTCGTGCCGCGGACGACGCTGCTCGGCGCCCTGGTCAGCGCCGCGAACATGCTCTTCGTCTTCCTGCTGAACATGTGCTACGACGTGCCGGTCAAGCTGGGTTCCCTGCAACTGCTCGTCATGGCCGTCGTGCTGGTCGCGCCCGACGTGCCGCGGCTGGCCGACGTCTTTTTCTTCCATCGCGGGACAGGCCCCTCCCGGGTGCCGCCGCTCTTCCGGC